>NZ_JARWOP010000273.1 GCF_029868745.1 Nocardia wallacei
CCCCTCACCATGATCAAAACCAACCCCCCCCCCCCCAAAAAGCCCCCCCCCCCCCCCCCCCCCCCCCAAAACCACCCCCCCCGGCCCCCCCCCCCCCCACCCCCGCCCCCCCCCGCGAACCCCCCCCCCCCCCGCCCCCCCCCCCCCTCGCCACCCGGGCCGGGCCCCGGGCCCGTGCCGCGGCGGCCTCCTCGATGCGAGGGGACGGGTGTCGGAACCCCGGGAGCGGGAGGATGCTGCCCGGGGCCCGGCCCGTCAGCGGCCGCTGTGGCTGTGCTGGCCGCCGCGGGACTTGGCCTCGGTGGGCTGCGCGGCGGCGCCCTTCCGGCCGGCTGCCGAGGGGTCCGCGCTGTTCGGGGAGCCGAAGCTGCCGGTGCTGGCCACGCCGCCCTTCTGGGCCTGCTTCGCGGTATCCGGTCGATTGCCGAACTGGCCGGCGTTCTTGCGATCCGGCATGTTGTTCTCCTCTCTCCGGTACTACTTGCTGGAGCCTGCAAGCGGCTCGATGTGCGGATGCCCGGCTATCGGGCGGTCAAACACCGAGAGGGAGAAAGGGTTTCGCCGGCGTGCCGGTCAGCGGGAGCGACCGGTCAGCCGCCAGGCCGCGATCGCCAGCACCAGCGCGGCCGCGAGACCGCCCACGATCAGCACCGTCAGCAGATTCTCGTTGTGCTGTTCCGCGGGGGCCGCGGTGTCGGAGTCGCGCGGCGGCGGGGAGGCCACGGCCACATTCGTATTCGACGCTGTCGCGCTGCCGTCGGGTAGTTCGCCGACACTCGCGCCGGACGCCAGCGCGAAGCCGTAGTCGAGGAGCCGGGCCGCCTGCTGCGGCGGGCGGATGGGCAGGACCTCGGCCTGCAGCAGCGTGACGACGAGCCGGTGACCGCCTCGTTCGGCGGCGCTGACGAAGGTCTGGCGGGCGTCGTCGGTGTATCCGGTCTTGCCGCCCAGCGTGCCCTCGTAGTCGTAGAGCAGGTGATTGTCGTTGGCGATGGGGAAGCCGGGATGGTCCTGGTCGCCGGGAATCTGCGGGTTGGCGGGGAAACCGGGGAAGTCGACCTGTTCGGTGTGGATCAGTTCGGCGAAGGTGGGGATGGTCATCGCCTCGCGGAACAGCGCGGCCAGGTCGTAGGCGGATGTGCTCATCCCGGGGCCGTCCAGCCCGGACGGCGTCGCGGCGCGAGTGTCCAAGGCGCGCAACCGTTTCGCCAGATCGTTCATCTTCTCGACGGTCGCCTTCGGGCCGCCGAGCTGCATGGCGACGGCGTGCGCGGCGTCGTTGCCCGAGGCCATGATCAACGCCTGCATCAGCTGCTTGTTGGTGTAGCGGCCGCCGGGGCCGATGCCGACCCGGGTGCCGTCGGCATTGGCGTCCTCCTGCGTGCCGACCACCACCTTGCCGAGGTCGAGGCTGCGCAGCGCGACCGCGGCCAGCAGCACCTTGATCGTCGAGGCGGGCCGGTATCGCCCGTGCGGGTCCTTGGCCGCCAGCACCCGGCCGGTGTCGAGGTCGGCGATCACCCAGGCGGTGGCCGAGAGGTCGGCGGGCAACGGCGGCGCGCCGTCCGGCAGCACCAGGCCGCAGGCGCCCAGCTTGTCGCCGCCGATCGGGGGCGACTGGACCGGGAGGGGCGCGGGCGCCGGGTCGCCCGGTTCCGGCACCTCGGAGGCGTCGATCGCGGGCGGCGGGGCGGTCTTGTTCGGGCAGGAGTCGGTGTTCGGCGTGCTGAACGGCGCCGTGGTGGACACCGGCGGCGCGGCCGAGGCGGAGGCGAGGATGCCCGGCAGCGCGGGGGCGCCGATGAGCCCGGCCACCAGCGCAGCGGCCGCGAACGATCTGGAGCGGCTGAGACGCCGGGTCATGCAGGTACTCATCGCCCCTGAGCTTATTCGGCGCGCACCCGGCCCGCTGCGCTCAGTCCCCACTGCGACAGGACGGTATTGACAGACGGCATGAAATGAGAGTTACTATCAAAAAGTAGTAGAAGCCAAATGATTGGAACTGTCATGAAGACGTTGGGCTCGCGGGACCGGGTATCGGCCGCCGGGGGAGGCGAACAAGCCCGAGCGGCGACCACCGAGACCAGCGGAAAGGCCCGGTGGTTGGCACTGGGCGCGCTCGCGGTCGCGATGCTGACCATCGGCCTGGACACCACGGTGCTGGTGGTTGCGCTGCCGACGATGGCGCTCGATCTGAACGCGAATACCGCTGCGCTGCAATGGTTCACGACGGCGTACACACTGGCGCTGGCCGGTGTCATGCTGCCCGCCGGCGCGCTCGGCGACCGCTACGGCCGGAAGAAGTTCCTGCTCGCGGCGCTGGCGCTGTTCGGGGTGGCGTCGGTGTGGTGCGCCCTGGCCACGTCGTCCGGGGAGCTGATCGCGGCCCGGGCGATCCTGGGTATCGCGGCCGCCACGATGATGCCGCTGTCGATGGCGGTGCTGCCGACCATGTTCCCCGAGCCGGCGCAACGGCAACGGGCACTGACGATCTGGGTCACCTCGACGGCGATCGGCCTGCCGCTGGGCCCGATCATCGGCGGCTGGCTGTTGCAGCACTTCTGGTGGGGTTCGGTGTTCCTGATCAACGTGCCGCTGGTGATCGTGGGCCTGATCGCGGTGGCGCTGCTGGTTCCGGAATCCCGCAGCGAGAAGCGTTTTCCGATCGATCTGGTGGGCGTGGTGCTGTCGGCGGGCGGAATGCTGTCGCTCACTTACGGTTTCATCCGATTCGGGGACGCGGGCTGGGGCGATGTGCTCGGCTGGGCGACCGTGGCCGCGGGACTGGCGATTCTGGCAGGGTTCGTGCTGGCGCAGCGCCGGACCTCGCACCCGCTGATCGACCTGGGTCTGTTCTCGGCGAGCGGATTCCGCTGGGGCACCGGGTTTTCCATTCTCGTGCAGTTCGCGATGCTCGGACTGTTCTTCACCGTGCCGCAGTACTTCCAGGCGGTGCTGGACGCCGATTCGCTGGGCAGCGGATTGCGGCTGCTGCCGCTGATCGGCGGGCTGGTCGTCGGTACCCGGGTCGCCGACAAGCTGCTGCCGAGACTCGGGATACGGACGGTGCTCACCGCGGGATTCGCGGTCTTGGCCGTCGGCCTCGTACTCGGCGCGCTGACCTCCGCGGACATCGGTTACGGCTATGCCGCCGCCTGGATCACCGTGCTCGGCGCCGGGATGGGTTTCGTGATGCCCTCGGCGATGGGCATGGCGATGGGTGAGCTGACCCCCGAGCGCGCCGGTTCCGGTTCCGCGCTCATGCAGGCGGTCCGGCAGGCCGGCGGGACCATCGGCGTGGCGGTGCTCGGTACCGTGCTGGCCACGCAATACCGGTCCGAGCTGGGCGGATACGATGTCGCGCCGGTTTCGGACGGGGTGAACGCCGGTGTCGCGGTGGCCCGCAAGCTGGGCGATCCGCAGATGCTGGGGCATGTGCAGTCGGCGTTCGTGAGCGGCATGAGCGCGATGCTGTGGGTGTGCGCCGGCATCTGCGTGGTGGCCGCCGCGCTGGCCGCGCTCTTCGTCCGTACCCGGGTGCCCGAGACCGCCGCTGCCGAGGGTGCGGGAGAATCGGGTCATGTCGGCTGATTCCGAGGCCCCGCCAGCGCAGGCCCATCCGGGCGTGACCGCCCCCCGGATGGGCCTGCGCGAGCGCAAGAAGGAGCGCACCCGCCGCGCCATCCGTACCGAGGCGTTCCGGCTGTTCCGCGAACAGGGCTACAACGAGACGACAGTGGAGCAGATCGCGGGGGCGGCGGAGGTCTCGCCCAGCACCTTCTTCCGCTACTTTCCGTCGAAGGAAGAGTTGGTGCTGGCCGACGACCTGGACCCGCTGATGATCGAGGCGATCGAGCGGCAGCCGGCGGAGCTGACCATGCTGGAGGCGTTCCGGCTCGCCACGCTCGAGACATTCGCGGCCCTCGACGAAGAGACCTCCTCGTTCGAGCGGCAACGGACGGAATTGATTCGCACGGTGCCGGAGTTGCGTGGGGCGCTGGCCCGCGAATTCGACCGGAATGTGCGGCTGGTCGCGGACATCACCGCGGCGCGGACCGGCCGATCGCCCGACGACCTCGAGGTGCGGACCTTCGCTGGTGCGCTGATCGGTGGCGCGCAGGCCGCGCTGCTCGACCGCGACCCGTACGACCATGAAAGCCTCGTCCGGATACTGAATTTCATGGCAGGCGGGATGCGGCTCTAGCGACGACCTCGTCGGTCACGGTCGCAAAGAACCCGCCCACTACCTCCTCGATCTCGGAAACCGAACGGGCGCAATACAATACGGGCTGATAGTGGGTGATGTCGTAGGCGCGGGCGCCCATCTCGGCGATGTCCAGCGGCCGCAGCTCGGCGTGCCGGAACTCCTCTATCTCGCCGTACGAGGACAGCAGACCCGCTCCGTAGCACCGAGTTTCGCCGCTCTCACGGACCACGCCGAACTCCATCGAGAACCAGAACACGTCCGCCAGGAATTTCAGCGCCGAATCGGTTTCCAGCCGATCGACGGCCGCGCCCACGGCCGCGTAGATGGCCGCGAACCGCGGGCTCGCCAATTGGTTGGCGTGCCCGATGATCTCGTGGATCGCGTCCGGTTCCGGGGTGTACAGCGGGGCCGAGTGGTGGCGGATGTACTGGGTGGAATGGAAGACTCGCTCGGCGAAGGATCCGAAGAACTCTCGCAGCGGTACCAGGCCTGCCGCCGGGACGTATCGAAAACCGCTGAGCGGCACCAGTTTCGCGGATACCTGGTCGAGTTGCGGGATGTGGTCGGCGGGCAGGTCCAGGCGCTCCTCGCCCGCGAGCACCTCGCGCGAGGCGTACCTGTGGTGCTTGCGGCGCAACTCGGCGCAGACGATCCGCCAGACCTCCTGTTCCTCGTCGGTGTACTCGATGCGCGGCGCCGGGTCCCCGGGCCGGTAGGCCAGCGCCCGAGCGGCGATCGCATTGCGGCGGGCCCGATAGGCCGGGTCGTTCACGCCGGGGTGCTCGTCGCTCAGGTGCACCGTGACGTCGCCGCCGGCCCCGGTGGTCACCGGGGAGTACAGCTGAGCTTCTTCGAACATGTCTCGATGCAAGCACCGCTGGGCGAATCAGACAACAAACGCGCAGGCAGCTGGGCAAATTGCCTAGTTAGTGGTGGCCGTGCAGCGAATGCACCACCGCGTGCCCCTTGCCGCGGCCGATCATCCACTTGTTGACCGGGGTGGTGATGACGAAGGCGACGGCCAGCGCGAAGATCAGCGACCCCCAGAACAGCCCGTCGGCCAGCCCGGCGTGCATCGCGCCCGGCACGGCCAGCAGCACCGCGTTGTCGACGATCTCCATGACGAGGATCGACACGGTGTCGGCCGCCAGCGCCAAGGACACCGCCGCGCCCAGCCCGAGCCCCGCGGCGAGCGCGCCCCGCATGGTGAGCGCGTAGCCGAAGACGAAGGCCAGCACGATCGCCAGCACCATGGTCGGCGCATTGTGCCACCCCAGCGCGGTGCCGATCACCATGCCGAGGATCTCCCCGATGGCGCACCCGGTAAGGCAGTGCAGGGTGGCGGTGGCGGCCATCTTCCAAGTAGCGGGGACGGTGTGGGCGCTCATCGAATGCCCCGCGTGCGGATCGGTTTCCGGCCGGTGTCCGGCGTGTTCGTGATTCCGGTGTTCGTCCATAACCAGGAGAATACCCCTGGGGGGTATATTGTCAAGTGTCTGGATACCCGCGCCCCGTATGCAGTGCATCACCACTGAGCTGTGCCCGGCAATGACGAAGGCCGCCCTCCTCGCGAACGAGGAAGGCGGCCTTCGGTTTTCGGACTGCGGGTCAGCGGGCGAACAGGAGGGCGCGCTTGACCTCCTGGATGGCCTTGGTGACCTCGATGCCGCGGGGGCACGCGTCGGTGCAGTTGAAGGTGGTACGGCAGCGCCACACGCCCTCGACGTCATTGAGGATGTCGAGGCGTTCGCGGGCGGCCTCGTCGCGGCTGTCGAAGATGAAGCGGTGGGCGTTCACGATCGCGGCCGGGCCGAAGTAGCTGCCGTCGCTCCAGTACACCGGGCACGAGGTGGTGCAGCAGGCGCACAGGATGCACTTGGTGGTGTCGTCGAAGCGGGCGCGGTCGGTCTGGGACTGGATACGCTCGCGGGTCGGCTCGTTGCCGTGGGTGATCAGGTACGGCTTCACCGCGCGGAACGCGTCGAAGAACGGCTCCATGTTCACCACGAGGTCCTTCTCCACGGGCAGGCCGCGGATGGGCTCGACGGAGACGGTGAGCGTCTTGCCGTTCTTCGGCAGCATGTCCCGCATCAGCACCTTGCAGGCCAGCCGGTTGACGCCGTTGATGCGCATGGCGTCGGAACCGCAGACGCCGTGCGCGCACGAGCGCCGGAAGGTGAGCGTGCCGTCCAGGTAGGACTTGATGTACATGAGCACGTTCAGGAAGCGATCGGTCGGCAGCACCGGCACCTGGAACGAATCCCAGTGCGCGCCTTTGTCGTCCTCGGGGTTGAATCGCGCCACCTTGACGGTGATCATGGTCGACCCGTCCGGCACGGGAGTGGCCTTCTGGGTGGCCTCTGCTACAGCGGTCATCAGTACTTACGCTCCATCGGCTCGTAGCGGGTCTGCACCACCGGCTTGAAGTCGAGGCGGATGTCGGCGATCAGCTTGGCGTGCTCGCCGGGCTCGACGTCCTTGTAGGCCATGGTGTGGCGCATGAAGTTGGTGTCGTCGCGATCCGGGTAGTCCTCGCGGGCGTGGCCGCCGCGCGACTCCTTGCGGTTGAGCGCGCCGACGACGGTGACCTCCGCCAGCTCCAGCAGGAAGCCCAGCTCGACGGCCTCGAGCAGGTCGCTGTTGTAGCGGCGGCCCTTGTCCTGCACCGTGATGTGCTCGTAGCGCTCCTTGAGCGCGTGGATGTCGGTGAGCGCCGTCTTGAGCGTCTCCTCGGTACGGAACACCGCGGCGTTCGCGTCCATGGTGACCTGCAGCTCGCTGCGGATGTCGGCGACCCGCTCGTTGCCGTGGTCGGACAGCAGCCGGGCCAGCCAGCCCTGCACGTACTCGGCCGGGTTCTCGGGCAGCTCGACGAACTCGGCGCGCTGCGCGTACTCCGCCGCGGCGATGCCCGAGCGGCGGCCGAACACGTTGATGTCCAGCAGCGAGTTGGTGCCGAGGCGGTTCGAGCCGTGCACCGACACACACGCGCACTCGCCCGCGGCGTACAGGCCGGGGACGACGTCGGTGTTGTTACGCAGCACCTCGCCGCGGATTCGGGTCGGGATGCCGCCCATCACGTAGTGGCAGGTCGGCATGACCGGCACCGGCTCCTTCACCGGGTCGACGCCCAGGTAGGTGCGGGAGAACTCGGTGATGTCGGGCAGCTTCTCCTCGAGCACGTCCTCGCCGAGGTGGGTGACGTCGATGAAGACGTAGTCCTTGTTCGGGCCGCCGCCGCGGCCCTCGAGGACCTCCTTGACCATCGAGCGGGCCACGATGTCACGCGGCGCCAGGTCCTTGATGGTGGGGGCGTAGCGCTCCATGAACCGCTCGCCGTCGACATTGCGCAGAATGCCGCCCTCGCCGCGGACCGCCTCGGAGATGAGGATGCCCAGACCGGCCAGGCCCGTCGGGTGGAACTGGTGGAACTCCATGTCCTCCAGCGGAAGTCCCTTGCGGAACACGATCGCCATGCCGTCGCCGGTCAGCGTGTGCGCGTTGGAGGTGGTCTTGTACATGCGACCGGAACCGCCGGTGGCGAAGATGATCGCCTTGGCGTGGAATACGTGCAGCTCACCGGTGGCCAGCTCGTAGGCGACCACGCCCGTGGCGACCGGGCCGCGATCGGTCTCGGTCATCACCAGGTCGAGCACGTAGAACTCGTTGAAGAACTCCACGTCGTGCTTGACGCAGTTCTGGTAGAGGGTCTGCAGGATCATGTGGCCGGTGCGGTCGGCGGCGTAACACGCGCGGCGGACCGGGGCCTTGCCGTGGTCACGGGTGTGGCCGCCGAAGCGGCGCTGGTCGATCTTGCCCTCGGGCGTCCGGTTGAACGGCAGGCCCATCTTCTCCAGGTCGAGCACCGCGTCGATGGCCTCCTTGGCCATGATCTCCGCGGCGTCCTGGTCGACCAGGTAGTCGCCACCCTTGACGGTGTCGAAGGTGTGCCACTCCCAGTTGTCCTCTTCGACGTTGGCCAGCGCGGCGCACATGCCGCCCTGCGCCGCGCCGGTGTGGCTGCGGGTCGGGTACAGCTTGGTCAGCACGGCCGTGCGGGCTCGGGGACCGGCCTCGATCGCCGCGCGCATCCCCGCACCACCGGCGCCGACGATCACGACGTCGTACCGGTGCTCCTGAATCGGTCGGGATTCACTCATGGCAGATGGCCTGTTCCTAACTGATGTTGGGGTCGAAGGTGAAGATGACGTAGCTGCCCACGCCCATGATCAGGATCATCGAGATCACCAGCAGGGTCTTGAGCCAGAACCGGGTGGAGTCCTTGCGGGCGTAGTCGTCGATGACCGTGCGCAGGCCGTTGCCGCCGTGCAGCTGCGCCAGCCACAGCATGGTCAGGTCCCAGAGCTGCCAGAACGGGCTGGCCCAGCGGCCGGCGACGAAGGCGAAGTTCAGCCGCTGCACACCGCCGTCGATCATCAGCATGATGAACATGTGGCCGAGCACCAGCACGACCAGCAGCAGGCCGGAGAAGCGCATGAACAGCCACGCGTACTTCTCGAAGTTGTTGCCCATGGTGCGGCGCGGGGCGCGGGGAGCGTCGAGGCTGGCGGGGATGTCGTAGGACTTGCCCAGTACAGGTGCAGACATGATCAGTGCTCCGTCAGCAGGTAGAAGAACTGGCGGCCGACGCCGGCCCCGGCGACCAGGACCCAGATCGCGAGGACGATCCAGAGCATCTGGCGCTGGTAGCGCGGGCCCTTGGACCAGAAGTCGACGAGGATCACGCGGATGCCGTTGAGCGCGTGGAACAGCACGCACACGACCAGACCCATCTCCATCAGGGCCACGAGCGGGTTCTTGTACGTCTCGATGGCCTGGTCGTAGGTATCCGGGCTGACCCGGACCAGGGCGGTGTCGAGCACGTGGACGAACAGGAAGAAGAAGATCGTGACGCCGGTGATTCGGTGCAGCGCCCAGGACCACATGCCCGGGTCGCCGCGGTACAGCGTCTTCCGCTTCGGCTGTGCCGGAGCTTCCAGTGTGGCGGTCATAGAGTGCGGTGCCTCCAACGTCGTTGATGGACACGCCGGCAAGCCGGCAAGTCTGGACCCGTCGCGGTTTTCGGCGCGCGGACATGTGAGCCGTTGGATGTTGGAAAACACCAGCTCGTGCCCGGGGCCGACTCCCCGGAGGCGGTGGCCGGCCCGCCGCCGGGAACCTGAACCGATCTGTCTCGAACTCTAATCCCCGGCGATTGGCGGAACTAATTCGGCGTGCCGGTCGTTGGCCGGTAAATCAATGAGTTAGGTTTGCCTTGCCTGATGAATTGACGGGCTCGCAATGCCATTCCTACGGTCGTGTTCGGCACGTTCGAGCGGAGGTCCGATATGCCCGATATTGATTGGGATGCATTGCGCCACAGCGCATTTCGAGTTATGCAGAATGCGTATGCCCCGTACTCCAGGTTCCCGGTCGGCGCCGCTGCTCTCACGGATGGCGGGCGAATTGTGAGCGGCTGCAATGTGGAGAATCTCTCATATGGCCTAGGCCTCTGTGCCGAATGCGTACTGGTGGGTAACTTTTGCGCGACCGGTGGCGGGCGGTTGCTGGCGGTTGCCGTATGCGATTCGCGCGGGGCGATTCTGCTGCCCTGCGGGCGGTGCCGTCAGGTGCTCTACGAGCACGGCGGTGCGGAAATGCTGGTGGATCACCGGACGGGCCCGATGCCGCTGAGTAGTTTGCTGCCGGATGCCTTCGGACCCGCCGATTTGGCGGCGGGGCAACGGGATATGTGAAATTCGGCACGCCGGCGAGGATTTGGCTACGTTTCCCCTGACAGCCGCGCGCGGCGGGGCGATCTGCCAGGCTGTTCGCCATGGTGAGCGCGCATTCGGCGGTATCGGTGATCGCGGCGAAACGGGACGGCGGAGAACTCGGCGACGAACAGATCGACTGGGTGGTGGACGCTTTCACCCGCGGCGAGGTCGCCGATGAGCAAATGGCGGCCTTGGCGATGGCGATACTGCTGCGCGGAATGACGCGACGGGAGATCGCGCGGTGGACGCGGGCCATGATCGCGTCCGGTCGGCGACTGGACTTCACCGATCTGCCCCGGCCGACCGTCGACAAGCACTCCACGGGCGGTGTCGGGGACAAGATCACGCTGCCGCTGGCGCCGCTGGTGGCCGCGTGCGGGGCGGCCGTCCCGCAACTGTCCGGGCGCGGGCTGGGCCATACCGGCGGGACCTTGGACAAACTGGAGTCGATTCCCGGCTGGCGGGCCGACGTTCCGGTGTCGCTGATGCGGGAGCTGACGGCGGATCCGAAGATCGGCGCGGTGGTCTGCGCCGCCGGTGCGGATCTCGCGCCTGCCGACAAGCGGCTGTACGCGCTGCGTGACGTGACCGGCACGGTGGAATCCGTGCCGCTGATCGCCAGTTCGATCATGAGCAAGAAGATCGCCGAGGGCACCGCGGCGCTCGTGCTCGACGTCAAGGTGGGCGGCGGCGCGTTCATGAAGGACCTCGAGTCGGCGCGCGAATTGGCCACCACCATGGTCGAACTGGGCGCCGACGCGGGTGTGCGCACGGTGGCGCTGCTGACCGCGATGGACACCCCGCTCGGCCGCACCGCCGGCAACGCGCTGGAGGTGGCCGAGGCCGTCGAGGTGCTGGCCGGTGGGGGACCCGGCGATGTCGTCGAGCTGACCCTCGCGCTGGCTCGGGAGATGTTGGCACAGGCGGGAATTCGCGACGCCGACCCCGCCGCGGCCCTCGCCGACGGCCGCGCCATGGACCACTGGCGGGCGATGATCGCGGCGCAGGGCGGCGACCCGGACGCGCCGCTGCCCCGGGCCGCGCACACCGAGACGATGACCGCCGGGCAATCGGGCACCCTCACCCGCCTCGACGCCATGGCCGTCGGCCTGGCCGCGTGGCGTCTCGGCGCGGGCCGCGCCCGTCAGGGTGACCCGGTGCAGTTCGGCGCGGGCGTCGAACTGCACGCCAAGCCGGGCGATGCGGTCGCCGCGGGTCAGCCACTGTTCACCCTCCACACCGACACCCCCGAAGCGATCCCCGTAGCCCTGGACGCTCTCCGCGCGGGCCACGCCATCGGCCCGGACCCCGTGCACCCCACCCCACTGGTCCTGGAACGCATCGCCCCCTGAATCACCCGGCATCAGCGAGCGGACAGCCGGAGCCGGGGCACGTCGTGCTCGGCGACCTCACGCCCGGATCCCAGTATGGTTCGGTGGATCCCGGCCAAGAGCATGCCGGGATGACTGGGGCGAGGGTGATTGGTCCGGACGGCTGGGCCGGGATGACTGGGGCGAGGGTGATTGGTCCGGACGGCTGGGCCGGGATGACTGGGGCGAGGGTGGTCGGTCCGGACGGCTGGGCCGGGATGACTAGGTCGGGGTGGCTGGGCGGGGACGGCTGGGTTGGGGTGGCTGCGCCGGGGCGGCTCGGCAGGATGGCTGGGCGGGAACGGATCGGTGGGATGGCTCGGCATGGATTGGCTGGGCTTCGGGTTATGCGGTTTGTCCGGCGGGTGTGGCGGCTCCCCATGCGCAGGAATCCGGTTGGGTGGGGCTGGGATGATGGGGCGCGTGTCTGAGCGAGTGGACACCGCATGCCGGGATTCCGGGGCCGCGGACGAGGTGAGGGCGGGTCGGCGGTCGCGCGTGCTCGACTGGGTGCGGGTCGGGCTGTTGGTGGCCGGATTGCTCTGTGTGGTTACGGGGTTGCTGCCGCGGGCGGAGGCGGCGGCGAACATGCGGCGGATCGGGCCGCTGCTGCTGTTCCTCGGCAGCGTGATCGTGCTGGCCGAACTGGCCCGGCGGGCGCAGGTATTCGACGTCATCGCGTATCGGCTGGCCATTATCGGGCGCGGGTACTACGCGGCGCTGTTCGTGTTGTGCGTGGCCTTCGCGTCCGCGACGACGATCCTGCTGAATCTCGACACCACCGCGGTGCTGCTCACGCCGGTGCTGCTGGCGCTGGCGGTTCCGGCTCGCATTCCGCCGCTGCCGCTGGCCATGACCACCCTGTGGCTGGCCAATACGGCGAGCCTGCTGCTGCCCGTATCGAACCTGACCAACCTGCTGGCCGCCGATCGGGTCGGCCTGGCGGGCACCGAGTTCGCGGCGAGAATGTGGCTGCCGCAACTGGTTTCGATCGCCGCGACGATGCTGTGGCTGTGGGTGTGGTACTGGCGGCGCGGGCGCCGGGGCGTGGACCGCTATCTGCCGCCGGACCCGATCCGGCTCGCGGACCGCCGCGAGCGGGTCCTGCTCTACGTCACCGGCGCAGCCTGTCTGGTGTTCATCGCGGCGATTCCGATCGTCGGCGACCTGATCGGCGTGGCCGCCCTGGCTGCCGCGCTGGTCGCGGTCGGCGCGTTCGCCGTCCTCGACCGCTCGGCGCTGCGGCTGTCGCTGATCCCTTGGCGGCTACTGGTTTTCGTGGTCGGGCTGTTCCTGGTGGTTCCGACCCTGGGCCGATTCGGGCTCACCGACCTGATGCGCCTGCTGATCGGCGCGGACTCGGGTACGGCCGGGGTCTTCCGCGCCGCCGCGGCGGGGGCGGGATTGTCCAATGTGGCCAACAACCTGCCCGCCTATACCGCCGGCGAGGCGGTCATCGAGCCGGGCCGTCGCGATCAACTGCTGGCCCTGCTGATCGGCACCAACGTCGGATCGGTGGTAACGCCGTGGGCCTCGCTGGCAACGCTGCTGTGCCTGGAGTTCTGCCGCTCCCATGGCGTGCGAGTGCCGTTCGGACGCTTCGTCGCCACCGGGGCGGTGCTCGCCGCGACCGCGACCGCCGGGGCGGTGGGTGCGCTGCTTCTCGCGTCCTGACCAGGGATTACCTCGATACCTATTTAACGTGCCGTTATATAACGGTACATTAAGCGCGTCACCGACCATCGATCGAAGGACGTGTGCTCGTGAGTGCTGTCGCTCTTGGGCTGGTCTTCCTGTTCATCCTGGCCGCGGGCGGATTGCGTTCCGTCGAGGTCGGTTGCCAGAACACGCAGAAGATCCATCTGAAGAACCTCTGGCTGTGCGCCGTGGTGTCCTATGCCGTCGCGCTGATCGGATTCTCGATCTTCCTGGCGGTATCGGTGGTGGTCTCGGGGTCGGCGTGGCCGTCGTCGGAGGACCTGCGGCAGATGCCGTGGTGGGCGCCGTTCGGCGGGTTGATCGGCGGTGTCGCGGTGGTCGGCATGATCACCGTCGCCAAGTACGTCGGGGTCGCCACCTTCAACGCCGTCGTGATTGTCAGTGAGATGCTGGTCGCGCTGGTCATGGACGACCTGGGCCTGATGGGCTTCGAGGTGCGGGAACTGACGCCGCCGCGGCTGCTGGCCGCCGTGCTCATCACCGCCGCGGTCTATCTCATGGCCAGCGACTCCGGCGAGTCACAGCCCGAACGGCGACCCGCCGTCCTCGCGGGAGAGGTCGTCCGATGACAACCACCACTACCGCGCGGACATCTCTGCCGCGCCGCGTCATGATTCTCATCTTCGTCTTCATGCTCGCGGGCGGTGCGCTGCGATCGGTGGAGGCCGGGTGTCAGAACTCGCTGAAACTGGCCCTGCACAACGTCTTTCTGTGCGGAGTAATCTCCTACGCGGTGGCGCTCACCGGCGTCGGGATCATCTTCGCCGTCACGCTGGCGCTCTCGCGGCATCGGCATTGGCCGTCGCGGGCGGACCTGAAGGCCATGCCCCGATGGGCCCCGTTCGGTGGATTGACCGGTGGCGCAGCGATTTTCGCGATGATCACCGTCGCCTCCAGCGTGGGCGTGAGCACCTTCAACGCACTGATCATCGCCGGTCAGATGCTGCTGGCGACGGCGATGGACCACTACGGCGTCATGGGTTTCCCGCGTCGTCGGCTCACCGTCCAGCGCCTGGCCGGATGTGTATTGCTCATCGCGGGTTCCTATCTGATGGCCAAGTACTGAATTCGACGGGAACGGGCCGAAGCGTTATCCCGGCGACACGCGGGCGACATTCCGGCTACGACATGCCAGCCGGTGAGTGGACACGCGCCGACTCCGCTGCGGAACCGGACGGATGCGGATAGCGTCGGTACATGACTGGACCGATGCCTTTGACCCTTGCCTCGATCCGCCAGGCCCCGAAGGCCGTGCTGCACGATCACCTCGACGGCGGGCTGCGTCCGCACACCGTCCTCGAGCTGGCTACCGACTGCGGTTACGACCAGCTTCCGGCACACGACGCCGAGGCCCTGGGCCAGTGGTTCCGCGACGCCGCCGACAGCGGATCGCTCGAGCGCTATCTGGAGACCTTCGCCCACACCGTCGCGGTGATGCAGACCCCCGAGGGGCTGCGGCGAGTGGCGCGCGAATGCGCCCTCG
This sequence comes from Nocardia wallacei, assembly GCF_029868745.1. Classification (GTDB taxonomy): domain Bacteria; phylum Actinomycetota; class Actinomycetes; order Mycobacteriales; family Mycobacteriaceae; genus Nocardia; species Nocardia wallacei_B. The sequence continues at coordinate 14,557 of NZ_JARWOP010000273.1, forward strand.
ACCTGGCCGCCGACGGCGTCGTCTACGCCGAGGTGCGGTTCGCGCCCGAGCAGCACCTCGAGCGCGGACTCTCGCTGGACGAGGTGGTCGAGCACACCCTGGCCGGATTCGAGGAAGGGTCCGCCCTGGCCGCCGAGGCGGGCACCCCCATCCGGATGACCTGCCTGCTCACCGCCATGCGGCACGCCGCCCGCTCGCTGGAGATCGCCGAACTGGCCGTGCGCTTCCGCGACCGCGGGGTGGGCGGATTCGACATCGCCGGCGCCGAGGCGGGCTACCCGCCCAGCCGGCACCTGGACGCCTTCGAGTACATGCGCGCCAACTGCGCCCACGTCACCATCCATGCCGGGGAGGCGTTCGGGCTGCCGTCCATCCACGAAGCGGTGGCGTTCTGCGGCTGCGACCGCCTCGGCCACGGCGTCCGGATCACCGACGACATCGTCGACTCCGATACCGAGCCGCGCCTCGGACAGGTCGCGAACTACGTGCGGGACATGCGAATTCCGCTCGAGCTGTGTCCGTCGTCCAATGTGCAGACCGGTGCGGTGCCCTCGCTGGAGAAGCACCCGTTCGACCTGCTGGCCCGCTTGCGTTTCCGGGTCACGGTGAACACGGACAACCGCCTGATGAGCGACACCGACATGAGCCGGGAGATGCTCAAGCTGGTCGAGACCTTCGACTACGGCTGGAGCGACCTGGAACGCTTCACCATCAATGCGATGAAATCGGCCTTCATCCCGTTCCCGGATCGGCTCCGCATCATCGACGAGGTGATCAAACCGGGTTATGCCGTGCTGATCGGCTGAGCCGAATCAGCCCTTCTGCAACCGGGTCTCGAAGGCCTGCTCCAGGGCCCGCCACTGCTCGGCCTCGGCCGTGAACGGCGGGCTCGGGGCCATCCGGCTCGGGTCCGGCTCCAGCAGATACGACACGTACCAGCCGAGCGGGGTCGACTTGGCGAGCGCCTGCTCCACGCTGTCGTCGTTGGCGTAATCCGCTGCGTCGGTGAACAATTCGACCGCCAGGTCGAGCTGGTCGATATCGACGACCTTGGGACCCTCGGCGAGGTCGTCGGCCAGACCCGGCAGTACGTAGACGTTCTCGTCGCTCACCTCGATCTCGAGCGACCCGTCGGTGGCCGCGGTCTGCACCTCGCCGTAGGTGCTCACCCGGGACAGGTCGTGGTCGTGGTCGTCGGCCAGGTAGCGGGCCAGGGCGCGCTCGGAGGTGAAGACCGTGATGGCGCCTTCGGAGCCCAGGAACACCGGCTCGTCGTCGAGGTAACAGCGCAGGGTGTACAGGGTGTCGGCGGAGGTGACGATCTTGACCGGGTCGATGCCGACCTCGTGCCAGAAGGTCTCCTCTTCCTCCTCGGCTTCGTCGTCGTCCTCGGCGGCGAGGTCGACCTCTTCGAAGTCCTCCTCGTCGTCGGTCTCGGCGGCGTCCTCCGCGTCCACGACATTCTCTTCCGCCGCAAGCAGTTCCGCCTCGGCGACGGCGACCGCCTCGGCGTCGACATCCGGGGTCTGCACGGCCGAGTCGATGGCGTCGACCACGGCGTCCCAGTCCTTGGCGATGGCCGCGCCGATCTGGTCCCACAGTTCCTCGCCCTCGCGGCCGACGAACGCGCTCGAGCCCGCGGGCAGCGCGCCGAGCACCGGATGCGAGCCGAAGAACTTCGTGACCACCTCGAGTTCGCACACCTCACCGAGGGTGCGGACCATGTCGAGGGTTTCCTCCAGCTCCGCCAGGGTCTCCGGGTCCGGGTCGCCCGCCGCCAGCTCGGGGACGCCGATCAGGTCGAAGACGTACTGCTCCTCGGGCTCCAACTCGGCGGCCGAGAGCCCCGCCACCACCTTCCACGACGGATGGTCGACCAGATCGTTGTCGTCGTTGGTGCGGATGAAGGCGGCTAGTTCCGCCACCGACTCGAAGCCGTACAGCGCGTCCTCGTGCCCGAGGAATGCCTCCCACTCGTCGTCACCGTCTCGCCAGCGCGGTGCCCACAGTGTGACGAGGTCGCCGTCGGTCAGGCCGAGCTCGATCGGGACGATGTCTCCAGAAGCCATGAACGGAAGCCTATCCAGTCGACGGCCGCGGCACTATTCGGCCCGCCCCCCAACGCTTCCCGATTGCGGGGATCCCGGTTCCGGTGGGACGAACGCGGCGTTCAGCTTGCCGACCACCTCGGACCGCTGCGTGCCCGCGTCCTGCGCGGCCTGCTGGCACGCCCAGATGATCAACTGACCGACCTCGGCCGGGGGCAGCGACGTCACCGTCTCGGCCAGCTCCAGCGCGACCAGCGCGCCGCTGGAATCCACCTCGACCGTCACCGAGTCGTCCTCGGACGTGTAGCGGCCGCGCACGTGCTGCAGGCCGTAGAGCGCGGCCTCCAGCGCCTCCAGCTTGTCGGTCGCCCGTGCGACCAGGGCATCCATCTCGGCACTCATCCTCGCGCCTCCCTCACACCGGCCTCATCCAGCTCGTGGGTCCCGTATCCGCGTCGTCCATGCGGACGAGTTCGTCGACGGCCTGCCCGCGGGTGGGCAGGCCGAGCTTGTCCAAGATCTCCTCGGGCATGCCCGACTCGGCCAGCAATTCGCGCCGCCGCGCCTTGGCGACGACGGCCGACCGCTTGGTCAAGCGCAGGATCTCCGCGGCCAATGCCTTTGCGCCGTAACGGTATTCGCTGCGCTCGAACTTGATCTCCACCGGCATGCCCTGATCGGTGGCCCGGACGCTGATGGTGCCGGCGCGGTTGGTGCTGGCGGCGACCGTGACGCTCGGGATCTGCGGTTGTGGTTGCTGCGAGGTCATGAGGTGGGCCTGTAGAAGCCGTGGAACGCCATTCCGCTGTTCTCCGTTCGAATCGGGCCGGTCTGGACGGGATCACCGGCCTCCACAAGCTGTCCGTTGCCGATGACCATCGCGACATGGCCGTCCCAGATGGCCAGGTCGCCGGGCATGAGATCGCTGGGGCTCACGGGGGTGGCCCCCGCGCTCTGGTCTGCGGCCAGCCGCGGGATTTCTACTCCCGCCTCGCCGTAGGCCCACTTGGTGAGGCCGCTGCAGTCCAGGCCCGCGCCGGGGGTGTTGCCGCCCCAGACGTACGGCGTGCCCTGGGCGCTGAGCGCCGAGGTGACCGCCTTCGCCGCCTTCTCGTTGGGCGCCTCGACCTGGCTGCCGTCGGGCAGGGTGATCATCACGCCGCCGTGGCGGCCGCGTTCGCCCGTGGCGGACTGGGCGTTCGGCTGCACCGTGCCGCCGCGCGACGGCGACGACATGCTTGCCGCGGAGGTGGGCGTGCCCATCAGCCCGCTCATCATCGAGCCGCCGGTGGAGGCCACCGTGCCCAGCACCGAACCGGCCTGCTGCAGGCCACTGGCGGCGACCGGCGCGGCGGCGGCCGCGGCGGCCACGGGGGTGCCCGCGGCGGACGGTGTGGACGGCGGCGGGGTCAGCTCCGTCATCGAGGCGGTGTGCGTGTCGAGTTCGGAACGGGTGCGGGTCACCACGTTCAAGGCTTGGCCGAGGTGATCGATGGCCGAACCCACTACCGTCGCCAGGCCGGGCGGTGTGGTCACGGCGGGGCCGAGCGCGGTCACCGACTGCACGAAGGACTGGAGGATTCCGTCGAGTTCCTTCTGGCCGGTCTGGACCGCGGCCGCGGCCTGGGTGACCACGTCTGCCATGTCCAGGCCGCGATCGGAGATGGAGGCCGCCGAGGTCTGTATCTTCAGCGCCTTGTCCATCGCGGCATCGCCGCCTTGGCCGTGCCACGCGTTGGTCATCTGGTTGATACCGGCGCTGCCGGCCTGATGAATTCCGTCCAGGGAGGTGGACGTCTGCCGCAGCGAGTCGGCCGGGCCACCGCCCGGCAGGACGCCGTGGCCGAAGCTGGTGAGCAGTTCGATGATCGGCTGGGCCAGGGCATCGAGGTTGATCACGCCCGTCACGGCAGCTCTCCCTCGGTGGCTCGCAGCGTGGCGGCGTGGCCCAGATCCGTCTCGGCGTAGGCGCCCGAGGCGCCGGCCGCGGCGACGCCCATGCTGCCCAGCACCGCCGACAGCTGCCCGATGCCGGCCACGTGACCGGCGTGCGCGGCGGCGTAGGCGGTGACGAAATCCCCGCCGATCAGTCCGAAGATGGGCCCGAGCAGCAGCGGATCGGCGCCGGCCGCGCTGACCGCGGCGGCGGCCATCTCGCCGGACAGGCCCCCGGCTGTCGCACCGTAGGCCGCGACGCCCTCGGTGTCGACCGAGATCTTGTGCATCAACATCCCCCATCGTGCTGGTCTGGTGGCAGATTACGGCATCCGAGTACTTGGACGCAGGCACCGCGGCAACGGTTCCGTCACCGGACCGGAAATCCACCGCGGGTTCGGGCCCCGAACCCGTACAGACCTTATCGTTCCCTCATGCGTACGCACATCGTGGATCATCCGCTCGCCGCCACTCTGCTGACGACCATGCGCGACGCCCGTACGTCCAATCCGGGGTTCCGTGCGGCGTTGCGCGATCTGACGGGTTTCCTGATCTACGAGGCACTTCGGGACGCTCCGCTGGCCGGATTCGAGGTCGTCACCCCCGTCGCGGCGACCGTGGGCGCCCGGTTGGCGCAGCCGCCGCTGCTGGTGCCGGTACTGCGGGCCGGGCTGGGAATGGTCGACGCGGCCAGTGCCCTGATTCCCGAATCCCGGGTCGGCTTCGTCGGTGTCGCGCGGGACGAGCGGACGCACCAGCCGGTGCCCTACATGGAATCGCTGCCGGAGGATCTGTCCGGGTACCCGGTGTTCGTGCTGGATCCGATGCTGGCCACGGGCGGTTCCATGCGGCACACCCTCGAACTGCTGGCGGCCCGCAACGCCACCGACATCACCGCGGTCTGCGTGGTCGCCGCGCCCGAAGGCATTGCGGCGCTGGAGGATTCCGGCCTGCCGGTGCGGCTGGTGACGGCCGCGGTGGACGACGGGCTCAATGCCGACGCCTACATCGTGCCGGGACTGGGCGATGCGGGAGACCGCCAATTCGGGCCGCGCTGACCGGTCCTCGCGGTCAGAGCGCTTCGCAGAACTCGCGCAGTTGTGACAGGCGTTGTGCCGCGGCGTCCTTCGCGGCGGGCAGGTCCGCTCGGGCAGAAACGGGCTGCACCACTTCTAGATAGCACTTGAGTTTCGGTTCGGTGCCCGAGGGGCGAATGACGACGCGCTGCGACTCGCCCTCGAAAATCAGTGCGTCCGTGCGCATCCGGCCCCGTGCCCGCAGGAGATCGGTGCAGGTCACCGGCGCTCCGGCGAGGGTGTCCGGCGGGGTGTCCCGCAGTCGCGCGACCACCTCGGCGGCCGCCTCCTGGTCCGCCAGGCGCAGCGCCACCTGCGCACCGGCGTGCAGGCCGAATTCGAGCGCGTAGTCGTCGAGGACCTCGGGCAGGGTGCGCCCGGCCGCGCGCAGCCGGGTCAGCAGGTCCGCCGCCGCGACCGCCGCCGAGATGCCGTCCTTGTCGCGGACCGTCGCGGGGTCCACGCAGTGGCCGATCGCCTCCTCGTAGGCGTAGACCAGGCCGTCGCCCGCGCGGGCCAGCCATTTGAAGCCGGTGAGGGTTTCGGCGTAGCGGGCGCCGCGCGCCGCGGCCAGCTTGCTCAGCAGCCGCGACGACACGATGGTGGTGGCCACCAAGGCATCTCGCGGCGCGGACCGCAGCACGTAATCGGCGAGTAGCACACCGGTCTGGTCGCCGCGCAGCATCCGCCAGCCGTCCGGTCCGGGCACCCCGATCGCGCACCGGTCCGCATCCGGATCCAGCGCGATCGCCAGTTCCGCACCGACCTTCTCCGCCAGCGCCAGCACCAGATCCGCCGGGCCGGGCTCCTCCGGATTCGGAAACGCGACGGTCGGGAAGTCGGGATCCGGCGCGAACTGCTCGACCACCACATGCACATCCGTGAACCCGGCCGCGTGCAACGCCGTCACGGCCGATTCGCCACCCACCCCGTGCATCGGGGTGAGTGCGATACGAATATCGCTGCGGCGCACAGTGTCCGAGGCGCTGCCCGCTTCCGTGTCCGGTCCGCCGAGGAGAGGGGGGAGGGAGGCTACCCGGGCGAGGTACCGCTGGATGATCTCCTCGCCCAGGTCCGCGGCCGTCGCACCGGTGGAGAGGGACAGCGCGGTGGGCGTGGGAGCGGAGGCGCCGGGGTCGGCGCGGGGGATGGGTTCCTGCACAGCGGCTATGGCGCGTTCGATCTCCGCGTCCGCGGGTGGGATCAGTTGGGAGCCGCCGTCCAGGTACACCTTGTAGCCGTTGTCGGTGGCGGGATTGTGCGAGGCCGTGATCTGTATTCCCGCAACGGCTTTCAGCTCGCGTACGGCGAACGCGACAACCGGAGTGGGCACCGGCCGGGGCAGAGCGAGCACCGAGAAGCCCGCCGCGGCAAAGACTTCCGCCGTGACGGTGGCGAATTCCGCCGAACCGTGCCGGGCGTCGCGGCCCACGATCACCAGGCCGCCGCCCAGGCAGCGATCCCGCAACCACGCGGCGATTCCCGCCGACGCGCGCGCGACCGTGTCGGCATTCATGCCGTCGGGGCCGTCCCGCAGCGGGCCACGCAGTCCGGCAGTTCCGAATCGGAGCATCAGCGGCAGTGTCCTTCCGGCGTCGTCGGTTCGGGCGGGCTCGGACGGACTACAGCCGTTCCAGCACGCCGCGCAGCAGTTTGCCGAGCCGCGGCGCCCCGGCGGGGCCCCCCGCCCCCCCCACCGCGGGGGACACAAGAGCCCCCCGGACACCCCCGGGCCCGGTGGGTGCCCCCCAGATAACCACCCACCCGG
>NZ_JARWOP010000274.1 GCF_029868745.1 Nocardia wallacei
TGGGGCGCGCTGACCCACGAATGCGCCCACGCCGCCCACACCCGCTGGAACCCGCCGGAGGGAACCGATCCGGGCACCGCCAGGGCAGCAACCATTTTGGAAGAGTCCCGGATCGAGGCCGCCCAGGTGCGCCGCCGCCCCTCACCCCTCTCCTCTCCCCCGGCCCCCCCTAAAAAAACCCCCCCCCCCCGGGGCCAAAAAAACCCCGCCGCGGCGGAGCCGCGGCCAAAAGACACAGCAAGGAGATACACCAGTGCGCGACATGGTCGAGATCGGCATGGGCCGGACCGCCCGGCGTACCTACGAACTGGACGATGTCGACATCGTGCCCTCGCGGCGGACCCGGTCGTCCAAGCAGGTCTCGCTGGCCTGGCAGCTGGACGCCTACCGGTTCGACATTCCACTGGTGACCCACCCGACCGACGCTCTGGTATCGCCGGAGTTCGCCATCGAGCTGGGACGGCTCGGCGGGCTCGGCGTCATCAACGGTGAGGGGCTGTGGGCGCGGCACGCCGATGTCGCCGCGCGCATCGACCAGCTGCTCGAAGTCGCCGAGAAGGAAGGCACCGAGGCGGCGGTCGCGCTGCTGCAGCAGTTGCACGCCGCGCCCATGCAGGCGGACCTGCTGGCCGCGGCGGTGGCGCAGGTGCGGGCCGCGGGCGTGACGGTGGCGGTGCGGGTGAGTCCGCAGAATGCCCGGCAGCTCACCCCGGCGCTGGTGCAGGCGGGGGTGGACCTGCTGGTTGTGCACGGCACGATCATCTCTGCCGAACACGTCGGTGACGGTGAGCCGCTGAACCTGAAGACCTTCATCGCCGATCTCGATGTGCCCGTGGTGGCCGGTGGGGTCAGCGACCACCGCACCGCGCTGCATCTGATGCGTACCGGTGCGGCGGGCGTGATCGTCGGTTACGGCTCCACGCCGGGCGCCACCACCACCGGTGAGGTGCTCGGGATCGGGGTGTCGCTGGCGACCGCCATTGCCGATGCCGCCGCCGCGCGGCGTGACTACCTCGACGAGACCGGTGGCCGGTACGTGCACGTCATCGCCGACGGCGACATCGTGTCGTCGGGGCATCTGGCCAAGGCCATCGCCTGCGGCGCCGACGCCGCCATGCTCGGGGTGCCGCTGGCGCTGGCGCAGGAGGCGCCGGGGCGTGGGTGGTTCTGGCCGTCGGCCGCCGCGCATCCCTCGGTGCCGCGCGGGGCGCTGTTGAAGTTCGCCGAGGAGGACGAGCGGCCTACGTTGCAGCAGGTGTTGTACGGGCCGTCCAGCGATCCCTGGGGTTCGGTGAATCTTGTTGGGGGACTGCGCCGTTCGATGGCCAAGGCCGGGTACTGCGAACTCAAGGAGTTTCAGCGGGTGGGTCTCACGGTCCGGGCCTGAGATCGGGCTCTGGTCTGCTCGCCCGGGTCAACCGGCGCGGACGACCGTGCGGCGGAGGAACTCGCGGATAGCGGTGTTCACCTGCGCGGGGTGCGTCATGTTCACCGCTTGGTGCGCGCCCTCGATCTCCAGGTAGCGTGAATTCACCAGGGCGCGAGCCATTTCCGCGGCATGCGCGGTGGGGATGCCGGCTCGGGTCGGATGAATCACCAGTGCGGGACAGGTGATTTCGGGAAGTCGGTCGATGATCGAGTCGCGGCCGAGCAGGCAGCCTGCCGCTACCTCGGTGGCGTGCGGGTCGCGGTTCAGCCAGCGCTTGGTCCATACCGCGCGGTACCACGGGTCGTCGCCGATGAGCCACTGCGCGAGATGGTCGGCCAGGGCCCGCCGCACGCCGGGCTCGTGCCAGCGGTCGAGGAATCTGCGAGACGTCTCCAGCTCCCGCGGGGTCGGGCTGTGCGCCTCGGTGGCGATCAGGATCAGCGCTGCCACCCGCTCGGGCGCCAGCAGGGCGGTGCGCATCGCACTGAACCCGCCCTGCGAGGTGCCGCCGACGACGGCGCGTTCGACGCCGAGCTGGTCCAGCACCGTCAGGGCGTCGCGGGCGGCGGTCCAGTACGTGTAGGGCAAACCCTTGTCGCGGGTGCGGCCGTGCCCGCGGGCATCCCAGGCGACGATGCGGAACTCCGGAGCCAGCGCGGCGACCTGTGACGCGAACATCGTTCGGTCCATGAAGAATTCGTGCCCGAGGAGCACAACCGGGCCGTGGCCGCCACTGTCCTCGTAATGGATCTCGGCATCGATCGCACGGGCGAATGGCACGAGCACGAGGATAGCTGGCCGGGCCTCGTCGTACGTCCGGGTTGCGTGACAGTTCCACGGCGCTCGGTGATCTTTACCGTCGCCCGAGGTGCTGCCGGTTCGCCGAGCAGGGAGCTTGTGCCACACGGGGATTCGTGGCAGTGACTACCACGAGGGCGTGTCGCCGCGCGACACGGCGAGCGCGGTTCGGCGATGTCCCCAGCGGTGGGATGTTCGGGGCGCTGTTCCCGCCGGTTTGCCCGGGCACAGGACCCGATCGCGTGCTCACTAAACTGTGCCGGTGGCAGAAACCCAGCGACCAGTCCTCGTCGTCGACTTCGGGGCGCAATACGCGCAGCTGATCGCCCGGCGGGTGCGTGAATCCAGCGTCTACTCCGAGGTGGTCCCGCACACCGCGACCGTCGAGGAGATCGCCGACCGCAAACCGGCCGCCGTCATCCTCTCCGGCGGCCCGGCCAGCGTCTACGCCGAAGGCGCCCCCCAGTTGGACGCGCGGCTGTTCGACCTGGACGTGCCGGTGTTCGGCATCTGCTACGGCTTCCAGGCGATGGCGCGGGCGCTCGGCGGCACCGTCGCCCACACCGGCACCCGCGAATACGGCCGCACCGAACTGAGCATCGACGGCGGCGTCCTGCACGGCGGCCTGCCCACCGTGCAGCCGGTGTGGATGAGCCACGGCGACGCCGTCACCGACGCGCCCGAAGGCTTCGAGGTCACCGGCACCACGACGGGTGCGCCCGTGGCCGCGTTCGAAAACCGCGCGCGGCGGCTGGCCGGCGTGCAATACCACCCGGAGGTGCTGCATTCCCCGCACGGACAGCAGGTACTGAGCCGGTTCCTGCACGAGATGGCCGGTATCCCGAGCGCGTGGACCTCCGCCAATATCGCCGACCTCCTGATCGCGCGGGTGCGCGAGCAGATCGGCGACGGGCACGCCATCTGCGCCCTGTCGGGGGGCGTTGACTCCGCGGTCGCGGCCGCGCTCGTCCAGCGCGCCATCGGGGACAAGCTGACCTGTGTGTTCGTCGACCACGGACTGCTGCGTTCCGGTGAACGCGAACAGGTCCAGCGCGATTTCGTCGCCGCGACCGGGGCGAAGTTGATCACCGTCGACGCGGTGGACAAGTTCCTCGGCGAGCTGAAGGGCGTCACCGACCCGGAGGAGAAGCGCAAGATCATCGGGCGCGAGTTCATCCGGTCGTTCGAGGACGCCGTCGCGCAGATCGTCGAGGAGACCGGTGCGGACGAGGGCGGCGCCGCGAACGTGGAGTATCTGGTGCAGGGCACGCTCTACCCGGACGTGGTGGAATCCGGCGGTGGCACGGGTACGGCCAATATCAAGAGTCATCACAATGTCGGTGGGCTGCCCGAGGATCTGGAATTCGAGCTCGTCGAGCCGCTGCGGCTGTTGTTCAAGGACGAGGTGCGTGCCGTCGGGCGGGAACTCGGACTGCCCGAGGAAATCGTGGCGCGCCAGCCGTTCCCGGGGCCGGGACTTGCCATCCGCATTGTCGGCGAGGTGACTCGCGATCGGCTGAGCACATTGCGGCAGGCCGATGCGATCGCTCGCGAGGAGCTGACCGCGGCGGGGCTGGACAAGCAGATCTGGCAGTGTCCGGTGGTGTTGCTGGCCGACGTTCGCAGTGTCGGGGTGCAGGGGGACGGGCGGACCTATGGGCATCCGATCGTGTTGCGCCCGGTGTCCAGTGAGGATGCGATGACCGCGGATTGGACTCGGTTGCCTTATGAAGTGCTCGAACGGATCTCGACTCGGATCACCAATGAGGTGGCGGAGGTCAATCGGGTGGTATTGGATGTGACCAGTAAGCCGCCGGGGACTATCGAGTGGGAATGAATTCGGCGTGTGCCGAGAGTTTTCACCGAGTCGCAAGTTCGGCGTGGTGTGATGTGTTGCGGGGGTTCAGGGTCTGCTGCCAGGGTGTCGCTCGGTGCTCGGGTTAGGCGCCGAGTCGGATCGGGCTCGGCCTATGTTGGGGAGGTAGCCGATGACTCAGGGATCCGATCGGGCGAAAGGCTTGTGGGGCAAGGTATTCACGGGATTCGCCGGGCTCGCTATGGCGGTGCTCGCGGCGGCGTCCGTGTTGCTGATGCCCGGAGGCGAGGCAGGGCGTGATCATGCTCCGGCTTCGGTGGCGGCGGGGCCGGTCGAGGTGCGGCTGGTGGCGGACACTGTTCCGGACCGGGCGTGGAAGACGTTGCAGCTGATCGACGCCGGGCAATGGCCGGACGCTGCCGGCGCGGAAGGCACCAAGGGCGGCGGCACGTGGAGCAATCGTGAGGGGCAGTTGCCCGCGAACGACGGTGGCGGTAACCGGATCCGGTATCAGGAGTGGGATGTGAATCCCAAACAGCCGGGGCAATCTCGGGACGCGGAGCGCATCGTCACCGGTAGCGACGGGTCGGCCTGGTACACCGGCGATCACTATCGCAGCTTCACCCGAATGCGCTGAGAGTACTTGCGACAACAGGGGCTTGGATCATCGCGATCCAAGCCCCTGTTCGTCTGCGGATATTCAGTTCTTTTTCTTCCGCGGCGCGACCACCAGGACGATGCCGACCACGATCGCGGCCGCGACCACGATCCAGCCGATCGGAATGATGCTGTGCGCCGGCCACGAGGACGGGCCGATGAAAGCCCAGACGCTGACCAGTAGTGCCAGCACTCCGGCCAGCAGCATCGAGAACGACGGTCCCCGACGGGTTTCCGAATTGTCAGCCACGTTTCACCTCCGCGTCTCCGGCGTGGACATCGATATTGAGGGTGAGCACCGGTCCGTCGGCGGGGCCCGTGAGTCCCTGCGGACATCGCATGTCACCCATTTGCGACGTGCAATTGGCCCGCAATCGCATGGATTCCGGCACCAGCACCCGCACATCGCCCATGCGTACCGACACGTCCACCGTCCGGTTCTCGGTCAGGGCGAGCGAACGCAGGTCCAGGGTGCCCGAACCGAGATTCACCCGATAATCCGAATGCAGGTCGGCGACGGTGGCCGGTGTCCAGGTGTGGTCTCCCATCGCGCCGCGGTCGAATTCCACGGGCCCGGCGATCGCCGCCAGGATGACGAAACCGGCCAGAGGAGCCAGCACCACCATCAACCCGTAACCGCGGCGCAGGAACGCGCCTACGATCAGCCCGAGCGCGACCACCGCCAGCGCCACCGCGCCGATCCGGGCGGGAGTCATCCACTCCACCCCCGCGGCGGCCATGGCGCCCGCGACAGCCGCGGCGAGAACGGCCAGACCGATCACCATCGGCGTGAGCCGGGAACGCGGCCGCGACGGCGGTGGCGGCTGCATCACGACCGGCTGAGCCGGACCGGGCTCGGGCAGATCCCAGGCCAGCGGAGCGACACCCAGCGGATCCCAGCCCGGCGGGGTGAGCCCGGGCCGAGCGGGTCCCGGTGCGGTCCGGGTGCGCCAATCGCCGATGGGCGGGACAGCGGCCGGCCGCGCGGGCCGGTCAGCGCGGGTGCCTTCCTCAGTCGGTAGCACCTCGGTATCGGCGGCCGTGTCCGAGGTCGCGCCTACCTCACCGATAGATCCCGGTGTCGCGTCGTCGGAAGCCGCCGCGCCCGATGCCGTGTCGACCTCTGTGGCCGTGTCCGGTGCTGTGCTCGCGTCGGCTGTCGGGCTCGAGGTGGTGGTGTCGGCCGCCGAACCTGGCGTCGTGCCGGGGTCGAATGATGTGGTGGCGGTGGAAGACCGCGATTCGGCGGGGCTCTCGGTGCGCAGCACGGCGGTGTCGGCCGGGAGTACCGCGGTGTCGCGGTCCGGTCGCGGGATGACGTCCGTGGCCGTGTTGTCCGGGGAGAAAGCTTGTGCGGGAGGGGTTTTCGGCTGCTCGGGTTCGTAGTGGTCCGGCAGCCGGGTGTAGGGGCCGTAGGTGGGCCCCACCCACGGCGAGGCGCCGGGGAACATGGTGCCGGGGTAGCCGGTCGAGGCGGTGCCGCCCTCGGCGATCAGCGCGTCGTAGCCGTCGGCGGGTGGCTCCGGCTGCCGCAGGTAGAGCAGCCACCAGCCCGCCAGCATCAGCGCGAAGCTGATCAGACCGGACCCGCCCAGCCCCACTCCGACCGGACCCATGGTGCTCACGGCGATCGCCAGGGCCACGATCAGCACTATGGTCTTGGTCGGCGACTGCGAAGTCTGGCCCCGGCCCAGCAGTCCCTCGGTGGCCGAGACCTGGTCGCCGGCCGCCGGCAGCAACAGCCAGGCCGCCAGGTAGAGCACGATGCCCGCGCCACCGAAGATCGACGCGACCACGAACACGACCCGCACCAGCACCGGATCCACCCCGTAGCGACGCCCGAACCCGGCGGCGACGCCCGCGATCGGCCCCTGCCGCGGCAGCCGCCGCGGGCGAGTCCGCCACAAATGGTGGAGTTGCTCGTTGAATCCCATCCGGCCGGTCCCGCCGGCCCAGCCGTTCGCTCTGGTCATGGTTCCATGGTGGCGATCGCCGCCGCCGCAGCACATCGGGGTTCACCCTGATTGCGAACCTGAACTCCGCCGCCCCGGTCAACGCCCCCTGCGCTACGAAATCGTTACCGTGCCGCGAGCGATATTCGCGCCGCACGGAACTCCGCCCGCGGGTTCGGCCGAATGGGGGTATTTCCTGATGGTCGGTGTCGGTAGGGCGTGCCAGTATCGAAGGCATGTATCCGTCCACACCCGCGTTCGACGCGCGCGGAGTTCAGACCGCGCCGCCGTTTCCGCGGCTGATGCGGCGATCCGGGGGGCGGGTCGTCGGCGGTGTCGCGGGCGGTGTCGCCGATCATCTCGGGGTCGATGTCTTCAAGGTGCGGATGGCGTTCGTGCTGCTGTCGGCGCTGATGGGGGCGGGCATCGTCGCCTACGGGATGCTGTGGATCTGCACCCCGGCCGGTGCCGACGCCCCACCGCCGTCCAATTCGGAGCGGCGGCAGGCGGTGGGCCTGATCCTGCTCGGGCTGGCGCTGGCCGTGTCGATGTCGTGGCTGTTCAACGGCACCGCGGCCAAGGTGGTCGCGCCGATCATCGTGGTGGCGGTCGGCGCGGCGCTGGTGTGGCGCGAATTCGACGCGGAGGGTCCGCGGTCGATTCTCGGACTGCCCGCACGGCCCTCGGTGCTCACCTGGACGCGCATCCTGGCCGGTATCACGCTGATCGTGGTCGGTTTGGGCGTGGTGGTGCTGGCCCGGATCAATCTGAGTTCCATGGGCTCGGCGCTGATCGCCGTCGCGGTGACGCTGATCGGGATGGGCCTGCTGACGGTGCCGCTGTGGCTGCGGATGATGCGCGCCCTGAATGCCGAGCGCGCCGCCCGCATCCGCAACGAGGAGCGCGAGGAGATCGCCTCACACCTGCACGACTCGGTCCTGCAGACGCTGGCATTGATCCAGCGGCAGGCCGAGGACCCGCAGGAGGTCACGCGGCTGGCTCGCAGTCAGGAGCGGGAGCTGCGCCGGTGGCTGTTCGAGGACACCGTGCCGGCGCAGTCCAGCCTCGCTGCCGCGCTGCGCACCATCGCCGGTGAGGTCGAGGATCAGCACGGAGTGAAGGTCACGCCGGTGACGGTCGGCGATGTGTCGATGGATCCGGGCGAGACAGGTATCGGTCTGCCCCGGGAGCATTTCACCGCCGTCCTGGGCGCCAGCCGCGAGGCATTGGTGAATGCCGCCAAACACGCGGGCGTCCCCACCATCGATCTGTTCGCCGAGGTGGAACCGCATCAGGTGAGCATCTTCGTGCGTGACCGCGGCACCGGCTTCGACCCGGCCGACGTCCCCGCCGACCGTCGGGGCCTGGCCAAATCCATCCGGGCCCGAATCGAGCGCCGCGGCGGCACCGTGGAGATCCAGTCCACCCGCGGCCGCGGCACCGAGGTCCGGATCATGCTGCCCCGCAACGACTCCGAGGGAGAGGTCGGCGACGAAGCGGTCTCGGAGAATGCGGACGAGTCCGTGGGCGACGGTCGATTCACCGCGGCGCGGAATTCGGAAGGCCAGGGCGAATCGGCGGACCACGAGACCTCGGTAGATGCCGATGGGCAGCGCCAGCATGCGCGGCCGGGTAGATAACCGGTTCGAGCGGTCGAGGTATCGGTAGGGGAGAGGATCAGTCGACCCACACCGGGACCAGCGGGAGGCTCAGCTCGGCGCGGGCCGCGTCCACGAGTTGCTGGATCAGATCGGTCTTGCGACGGGTGTACAACTCCGGATCGGAGATCTCCTCCGCGAGAGCCTGTTTCAGCGCGGCATAGTCGGCGGCCGCCGCGGGATGATCCCGCAGGTAGTCCCGCAGGATGCGTTCGTTCTGGCCGTCCCAGTCGGCGGTGCGGACCACATGCAGGTGGTGGGTGCGCTGCCCCGCGATCGGTTTGGCCGCCAGCCCGGGCACCGCGGTGCTGCCCATGTGCTCGATTTCGGGGAAGAGGCCGGGCAGGGTATTGGTCAGTTCCGTGATCGCCACCCGAGCCTGGCGCGGCCACTCGCTGTCGTAAGGAACCACTCGAATACGCACTCGGGGCATGGTAGATCCGCGCCCAGGTTGGCGGCGGACCGGCGCGCCTTGTGGTACCGATGAGTGGGCGTCGCCGCGCCCGGGCAACGGGCATCGGTCCGAAATGAGGAGAGCAGTGAGTATCCGGGTGTTTCTGGTGGACGATCACGCCGTGTTCCGGTCCGGGGTGCGGGCCGAGCTGAGCCGCGAATCCGATATCGAGGTGATCGGCGAGGCGGGCACGGTGGCCGAGGCGATCGCCGGAGTCGGGACGGCCCGGCCCGATGTGGTGCTGCTCGATGTGCACATGCCCGACGGTGGCGGGGTGGCGGTGTTGCAAGGGGTCGAGGACGGGCCGGTGTGCCTGGCGCTCAGTGTGTCCGACGCCGCCGAGGATGTGATCGCGGTGATCCGGGCCGGTGCGCGTGGATATGTCACCAAGACCATTTCCGGTCCCGAACTGGCGGATGGCATTCGGCGCGTCGCCGGGGGTGACGCGGTGTTCAGTCCACGGCTGGCGGGGTTCGTGCTCGACTCGTTCACCGGTCGGTCACCGGTGCCGGAGCCGCCTCTGGATCCCGAGCTGGACTCGCTGACGCCGCGGGAGCTGGAGGTGCTGCGGTTGCTCGCGCGGGGATACACGTACCGGGAGATCGCTGAGTCCTTGTTCATTTCGGTCAAGACCGTGGAGACTCATGCGTCCAATGTGCTGCGAAAGACTCAGCAGTCCAATCGGAATGCGCTCACTCGATGGGCGCATCGGCGGCGGATCGACTGAGGGTGGTTACAGCACCGCCACCAGGATGATGATCAGGATCAACAGTCCTATCAGCAGCCCGATGGCTATGGCCAGGGGTGCGGCGTTGGGGCCCAGGGCGGACAGGTCGAATCCCTGCGACTTCTGTTGTGCGGCAGGGGAATTCTGTGCTGTGGCGCGGGGCGGCCGGGGGAGCGGCGTGGAGTGGGGGCTGCGTAGGCCGGCGGCCGAGTTCCGGGCCGCCCACGCGGGGATGGTGCCGTCGTCGGTGCGGACGGGGGCGCCCAGAATGTAGGGGGCGGTGCCGGGACCGAAAGCGGCGGTGAGGATTTCGTTGCGTGCCTCGGCCATGGAGGGGCGGCGCTGGGGGGCGGGCTCCATCATGTGCAGCAGCACGGGGGTCAGGGCGCCGCTGCGGCTGGGCGGGATGATCTGTGCCATCGCGGCGCGCATGACGATCGCGTCGTTGTCGTCGTCGAGGCCGTACGGCGGCTGGCCCTCTATCGCGGTGTAGAGCGTTGCGCCGAGCGAGAATACGTCGCTGGCCTCGGTCGGCCGGGCGCCGCGCGCCACCTCGGGGGGTAGGTAGGCGGGGGTTCCGGTGATCACGTCGTCCAGCTCGTCGTGCGGGTCGCCGGTGCCGGCGGAGATGCCGAAGTCGCTGAGCTTGACCTTGCCCACCTCGGCGCCGCGGTCGGCGACGAGAATATTGCCGGGCTTGATGTCGCGATGGGTGATTCCCGCGGCGTGCGCGGCGGCCAGGGCGTCGGCGACCTGCGCGCCGATCTGCGCCACCTCGATCGGCGGCAGCGTATCCGCCAGCGCCAGCGCCTTCGCCACGCTGCGCGAGGGCAGGTACTCCATGACCAGCCACGGCTCGCCCGCCTCGAGGACCACGTCGTAGACGGCGATGGCGTGCTCGTGCGACAGCTTCGCGGCGACGCGACCCTCGTGGATGATCCGGTTGCGGACCTCGGTGGCCTCCTGCTCGCTGAGCCCGGCCGTGGTGAGCACCTGCTTGATGGCGACGTCGCGGTTCAGCAGCCGGTCGTGAGCCAGCCATACCGCGCCCATGCCGCCGCCGCCCAGCTTCGATTGCAGGCGGTAGCGGCCGGCGACCAGGTAGTCGGGGCCGACGATGGGACGGGCGCGTTCGGTCACGGCGCGAGGATAGCGGAAAACCGTCCTGACTGGCCTGCTTCGGTGGTTCGGGTTCGCGCGGGTGCGCTCGCGCGGGTGCCGCTTGACGGGAATCGGGGGTGGGGTTCTACTGAAGGGAAGTCGAACGTATATTCGAGACAGATCGATAGCTGAATCGGTGCTGGAGTGGCGGCTCCGGCGTCGTGCCGGTTCGGCCGCGGCGGCTCGCGCAGGCTGCGGCCCGAGCGGTGGAGTCCATTCGGTGGAGATAGGTGGTCGAGGATGGGTTCGGCTGGAGAGGCTCAGCGAGAGCGGCTGGCGGAGTTGCGGCGGCGAATGGCGGCCGTCCCGGCGCGTGGTGCGGGCGCGACGCTGCGCCGGCCGTTGCACCGGGAGTCGCTGGCGGTGCCGTCCGCGCTGGTGGAGCTGCTGCCGGAGGGCGGTGTGGCGAAGGGGTCGGTGGTGGCGTACGCGGGCGCGAGTTCGCTGCTGGCCGGTCTGCTCGCCGCGGTGACGGGTGCGGGCGGTCATGCCGCGGCGGTCGGCCTGCCCCGGCTCGGTCTGCTCGCCGCGGCCGAGATGGGCGCCGAGCTGGACCGGCTGGCGGTGGTGCCCGACCCCGGCTCGGACCCGGTGGAGGTCGCCGCCGTGTTGCTCGACGGCCTGGATCTGGTGGTGCTCGGCCTGGGCGGACTGTCGGTGCCGCCCAGCCGAACTCGGGTGCTCGCCGCCCGCGCCCGCAGCAAGGGCTCCACGCTGATCGTCACCGGTGGCGCCTGGAGCGGTCCGGCCCTGCGGATCGAGGCCCGGGTGGCGGGCTACGACGGCGTGGGTCGCGGCTGCGGCCGCTTGCGCACCATGCGCCTGGACGTCCGAGTGCACGCCCGCTCCGCCCCACCTCGCACGGGCACCTTGGAACTGAGTCCCCGCGCCGACCGAGTCGAATGGATTGCGGCCCAGGCGAATCCGCCACAGCAATTGACACCCGTACGCGAGGCCGCTTCGTGAAGCCTGTCGTCGCCTTACGAAAGCCTGTCGAGCGGACGTCCGGCTTGCGCTGCCGCCAGCCGCAGGTCGCGACAGGCGATCCGGCCGCTGGGCTCGCAGCGCGCAGAGTTGTTGTGTGGCAGGGGGTTAGGGCGGGGCATGTGGTGAGTGAGTTGTCCCGTGCCTCCCGAGCGGTTCCACGATGGGGGTGAGGGCGCGGCGGGTGCTGGCGCTGTGGTGCCCCGATTGGCCGGCCGCCGCGGCGGCCGCGCTGGCCGATGTGCCGCCGACCCGACCGGTGGTGGTGCTGCACGCCAACCGGGTGGTGGCGTGCTCGGCGGTGGCGCGGGCCGCGGGTGTGCAGCGTGGGCTGAAGCGCCGGGAGGCGCAGGCCCGCTGTCCGGATCTGTATGTGGCGCAGTCGGATCCGGATCGGGACGCGCGGCTGTTCGAGCCGGTCGTGGCGGCCGTGGACGCGACGGTGCCCGGTGTGGAGGTGCTGCGGCCGGGGCTGCTGGTCCTGAGCGCGCGCGGCGCCGCCCGGTTCTTCGGATCGGAGACGGTGGCGGCCGAGCGGCTCGTCGACGCGGTGGCGGCGGTCGGGGTCGAATGCCAGATCGGCATCGCCGACGAGTTGTCGACGGCCGTGATCGCCGCCCGCCGGGCCGCCGTCGTGCCGTCCGGAACGGGCGCCCGGTTCCTGGCGCCGCTGCCGGTGCGGGAACTCGCCGCCGAACCGAGCCTGGCCGCGCCGGAACGCGCGGAACTGGTGGATCTGCTGCATCGCCTGGGCCTGCGCCGGATCGGCGACTTCGCCGCGCTGACCCGGGCCGAGGTCGCCTCGCGCTTCGGCGCCGACGCGATCCGCGCGCACCGCTGCGCCCGGGCGGAGCCGGAGCGGCTGCCGTCGGCCCGCCCGCCCGCGCCGGACCTTGCGGTGGACTATTCCTGCGACCCCCCGATCGACCGGGTCGACGCCGCCGCCTTCGCCGGTCGCCTGCTGGCCACGCGATTACACGAGCGGTTGTCCGCCGCCTCGGTGGCGTGCACCCGGCTCTCGGTGATCGCGGAAACCGCTGCCGGAGAGCGCCTTTCCCGGATCTGGCGCTGCGCCGAACCGCTCACCCCGGAGGAGACCGCCGACCGGGTGCGCTGGCAGCTGGACGGCTGGCTCACCCACCGCGCGCTACGCGGCGGGCCGGAGTCGTCGGAATCGGATTTCGGCGCCATCCACGGACGGGCGGCCGACGACCGCGCCCCCGATCGGCCGAGTCTCGGAAACGCAAGCAGCCGTGGGAGATTCGACTCGACCCCGAGTGCTCCGATCACACTGCTCCGCCTGGAACCCGTCGAGGTGGTGACGGCGGGCGCCTTGCAACTCGGTCTGTGGGGCGGGGTCGGCGAGGGCGACGAGCGCGCCCGTCGCGCACTGGTTCGAGTGCAGGGTCTGCTGGGCGGCGAAGCGGTGCGGATCGGGGTGCTCAGCGGCGGCCGCGGCCCGGCCGAACGCGTCACCCTGGTCGCGCTGGGCGACGAGCGGATGCCCGCGGCCGACCCGGCGCTGCCCTGGCCTGGCAGGCTGCCCGCGCCCGCACCCGCCGTGGTCCTGGTCAACCACCCCGGCGTGACACTGGAAGCCGCCGACGGCGCCCCGGTATGGATCACCGACCGCGGCCTGTTCACCGCCGAACCGGCCAAACTGCGCTGGAGCAGCAAACAGTGGGACGTGACCGGCTGGACCGGACCGTGGCTGCTCGACGAACGCTGGTGGGCCGGTGACCATCTCGCCGACGGCGCCGTCCGCGCCCAGGTGCTGCTGGATGCCGAGTTCCGCGTCCTGCTGCTCCTCGGCTACGACCGGGAGTGGCATGTCGAGGGCCTCTACGAATGAATCAGCTACGAGTGAATCAGCGCGGCACGGTCCACACCAGCGCCATGGTGAACGGATGCCCGCGCAGTGCCGCCCACTTGGGTTTGGCGGCGAGCCAGGCGTCGTCCACCACCGCCTCGGCCGATTCGACGAGCTGCCAGCCCGCCGCGACCCCGGCGTTCACATGCTCGCTGAACAGGTGCAGATGGGTGCTGATCGCCAGTGGCTCACCGGTTTCGGCCGTGTAGTGGGTCGGCATCCCGGTCACCATCATGAACTGCGGGTGATAGCAGACGAGGACGAAGGCGCCGCCGGGCGCGGCCAGCCGCCGCGCCTCGGCGTAGAACGGCGCGAGGTCGGGCAGATGCTCGTCGATCAGCGAGGAGATCACCAGATCGTATGCGCCGCTGGCCAATCCGGTGTCACGCACATCGCTCCGGACGAGGCTGGAGTGCGCGCCGCGGTCGCGCGCCCGCGACAGCATCCCCTCGCTCAGGTCGACGCCGTCGATGTGCGCGACGCCGTGCTCACGCAGCCACGCGCCGGTCCGCCCGGTGCCGCACCCCAGGTCGGCGGCCCGCCGCGCCCCGGTCCAGTCCGGTCGCCGCAGCCGTCCCAGCAGCGCGAGGTCCATCTCGTCCATGACGGTCTGCTCATAGGTGGGCGCCCAGCCGTCGTACCCGGTGGCGACGTCCACGGTGCGATAGTTGCGCCGGTCGAATTCCGCGAAGGTGGGCATGCGCCGCAGTATCGCGAACCGCGTCCCGGTCACGCCAAGTATTTTCCCGTGCACCGCCTATGGCTCCGCCCACAACCTGCGGCGGTGGCCTCGCGAAACCCGTACCCTGGCTGATCGTGGAGTCGACGGTTACCCGGGTGTCGCTGGCGGGCGTGCGAATCGCCTACCGCGATTCCGGAGCGCCGGCCGTCGCGCACCCGCTGTCCGATGTCCCGGTCGTGCTGGTGCACGGCATGGGCGGCGACGGCCACACCTGGGACCGGTTCGCCCGGCTGCTGGTGCGGCACGGCCGACGGGTGATCATCCCGGATCTGCGCGGCCACGGGCGCAGCGCGCACACCGGCTCCTACCGGTTCGACGACTTCGGCGCGGACGTGCTGCGGCTGTGCGATCGGCTCGAGCTGACCACCGCGGACCTGGTCGGGCATTCGCTCGGCGGCTACGCGGTGTCGTGTGTGGCGATCGAGCGTCCCGAACTGGTGCGCCGCCTGGTCATCGAGGAGCAGCCGCTGCCGCTGCGGTCCGGCGACGAGCAACTCACCCTCACCCGCCGCCTGCCCAGTCTGCCGGAGCTGTGGCACGCCACCAGCAGCCTGGTCCGCCATCCGGGCGCGGTGCTGGCATACGACCGGTCGATGACGCGGATCGCGCTGGAGCAGTTCCGCAAGCCGAATCCGGAGTGGTGGGAGCGTCTTTCGGAGATCACCGCGCCCACCCTGATGCTGCGCGGCGGCCCCGGCGGCATGGTCGATCCGGAGAAGCTGGAGCTGTTCCGCGCCGCGATCGCCGACTGCGCCGTGGACGCCTTCGACTGCGGCCACAGCATTCACCGCGACCGGTACCGGCAGTTCACTGCCACCGTGCTGCCGTTCCTCGGTCACTGAAGGGGCAGCGGCTTCTACAGTGAAACGATGTCCGTTCTGGAGCGTCCGACCCTGTTCTTCCCCGATGAACAGGTATTTCGGGTATGGCTGGAGGCCAACCATGCCGCGGTCGACGGCATCTGGCTGAAGTTCGCGAAGAAGGGGACGGGGATCGTGTCCCTGGACTACGCGGGCGCGTTACGGCAGGCGCTGTGCTTCGGCTGGATCGATGGTCAGGCCCGCTCCTTCGACGAGGACTTCTACCTGGTCGGCTTCACTCCGCGCCGTCGGCGCAGCCCCTGGTCGCAGCGCAATATCGGCCTGGTCGAGGAGCTGGTCGAGCAGGGGCTGGTGCATCCGGCAGGGCACGCGGAGATCGAACGCGCCAAGCTGGACGGGCGCTGGGCCAACGCCTACGGCCGGGAGCTGCCGCGGGACTTCCTCGACGCGCTGGCGGCGAACGCGGAGGCCGCGGCCTTCTTCGAAACCCTCGACGGCCAGTCCCGCGCCGCGATCGGTTATCACCTCGGCAACGCCGTGCGGCCGGAGACGCGGGCGCGGCGGATGGCACAGATCATCGGCAAACTGGCCGCGGGAGAGCGGTTCTGACGTGATCACCAGTGGGTGCCGGGGACCAGGCGGGCGGCCCGGCGGAGGGTGGTGCGCGTGATCCGTCCCGCGGCCGTGGGCTGACGGCGCGGTTCCGCTTCGGGCACAAGCTCTTCCGCGTCGGTGTCGTCCTCCGGCTGCGTCTCGCCCTTGGCGGCGGGAGAATCCGGCAGCGCCCGGTAGTAGCGGTGCATGATGCGGTCCTTCAACCGCGGGGTGAACAGGGTGCCGTACTCGGCCAGCGTGCCCAGCGGTACATCGATGCGCTTGGGCCGATCGGTGAGGGCGCGCACGATGGTGGCCGCGGCCCACTCGGGCGACTCCGACGGGCCCTGTTTGCCGCTCGGCGTGATCATCGGGGTGCGTACCAGCGGCATGTGGATGGTGGTGAAAGTGATGTTGTCGGCGAGCATTTCGGCCGCGGTCACCTCGGCGAACTTGTCGAGGGCGGCCTTGGAGGCGAGGTAGGCGGCGAAGCGCGGGGTGGCGACCTGCACCCCGGCGCTGGAGATGTTGACGATGTGGCCGAACTTGCGCTCGCGCATCCGCGGCAGCAGCGCCAGCGTCATCCGCACCGCGCCGAAGTAGTTGACCGCCATGGTGCGCTCGAAATCGTGCAGCCGGTCGGTCGAGCGGTGCACCGCGCGGCGGATGGACCGGCCGGCGTTGTTGACCAGCATGTCGACGTGGTCGTGGGTGTCGAGGATGGTCTTCACGGTGTGGTCCACGGACTCGGAGTCGGTCACGTCGCACTGGTAGCCGTAGGCCTCGCCGCCCGCGGCCCGGATCTCCTCGACCACTGCGTCCAATTCGCCGCCGCGGCGGGCGAGCAGGAACACGACGGCGCCCTTGGCGGCGACCGCGAGCGCGGCGGCTCGCCCGATGCCGGAGGAGGCGCCGGTGATCAGGACGTGTCTGCCGGTCAGGTCCCGGCGGGCGCGCCGGCGACCCGGACCGCGCAGGCTGCCGTCGCCGGGTCCGGTGGCCGCATGGTTGTCGGTCATCGCTGCTCCCTTGCAGGTCGAGTTCTCCCGAACTTACTCCAAAGTAAGTTACCTCGCCAACGTTGGTTCGTCACAGTCCGGCAACCCCGGTGGCCATCTCCACGATATCGAATGTATGTTCGACAGCAGAGGGGACCGATCGGTTTGCCGGAGGTGTGTATGGGTTGGGGCAACGGCCCGCCGACGTGGGCGGAGATGGAGCGGGTGCTGTCCGGGCGACCCGGCCGCACCGACGATCCGCCCGGGGACGGCGGCGACAGTCCTGCCTGGTCGCGCAAGCGTGGCGAGTACCGGGCCGGATCGCGGCCGCGGCCGGGAGAACCGGTGGTGCCGTACGCGGAGTTGCACGCGCACTCCGCCTACAGCTTCCTCGACGGGGCCAGCCAGCCGGAGGAACTGGTGGAGGAGGCGGTGCGGCTGGGCCTGGAGGCGCTCGCGCTCACCGACCACGACGGCCTCTACGGCGTGGTGCGCTTCGCGGAGGCGGCGGCCGAATGGGGGATGCCGACGATCTTCGGCGCGGAACTGTCGCTGAGCGATCCGCTCGCGGCGGCCGACTCCGAACCCCGCGCCGGCGCCCCCGACCCCGCAGGACCGCATCTGCTGGTGCTGGCCCGTGGGCAGGAAGGATATCGCCGGCTGTCGCGGGAGATCTCGGCCGCGCACATGGCGGCGGGAGAGAAGGGGATCCTGCGCTACGACCTGGATCGGCTCACCGCGGCCGCCGGGGGCCACTGGCAGATTCTCACCGGATGTCGCAAAGGGCATGTGCGCCAGGCGCTTCGGGAGAGCGATGCGGCGGCCGAGACGGCGCTGCGAGACCTGGTGGAACGGTTCGGCGCCGATCGGGTGACCGTGGAACTCACCCGGCACGGCATTCCGGAGGACGACGAACGCAACGCTCGGCTGCTCGCCCTCGCCGATCACGTGGGCCTACCGGTGATCGCAAGCACCGCAGCACATTTCGCGGCTCCCGCGCATCGCCGCCGCGCCATGGCGCTGGCCGCGATCCGGGCCCGGCAGAGCCTGGACGAGATGTCCGGGTGGCTCGCACCGGCGGGCGGCGCCCATCTGCGCTCCGGCGCCGAGATGGCGCGATTGTTCGCGGAGTATCCGCAGGCGATCGCCGAGGCCGTCGCGCTCGGCCGGGAATGCGCCTTCGATCTGCGACTGATAGCCCCCGAACTACCGCCGTTCACCGTGCCGGACGGGCACGACGAGTACACCTGGCTGCGCCGACTCGTTATGGATGGTGCGGCTCGCAGGTATGGGAGCCCGGAGCGAAACCCTAAGGCTTACCGGCAGATCGAGCACGAACTGCGAATCATCGAGGAGATGAAGTTTCCCGGCTACTTCCTGGTGGTGCACGACATCGTGGATTTCTGCAAGCGGCACGACATCCTGTGCCAGGGGCGGGGTTCGGCCGCGAATTCCGCGGTCTGCTACGCGATCGGCATCACCAACGTCGATCCGGTGGCCAACGAGTTGCTGTTCGAGCGGTTCTTGTCGCCGGAGCGCGACGGCCCGCCCGACATCGATCTCGACATCGAATCGGACCGCCGCGAGGAGGCGATCCAGCACGTCTACGCCAAGTACGGGCGCGAATACGCCGCTCAGGTGGCCAACGTGATCACCTATCGCGGCAAGTCGGCGGTCCGCGACGCCGCCCGGGCGCTGGGTTTCTCGCCCGGTCAGCAGGACGCGTGGAGCAAACAGGTGAGCCGCTGGACCGGCGTCGCGGGCGAGACCCACACCGATATTCCCGACGAGGTGCTGACGCTCGCCGGTGAGATCGAGGGCCTGCCGAGGCATCTGGGCATCCACTCGGGCGGCATGGTGATCTGCGATCGCCCCGTCGCCGACGTGTGCCCGGTGGAATGGGCCCGCATGCCCGGCCGCAGCGTGCTGCAGTGGGACAAGGACGATTGCGCCGCAGCGGGTTTGGTGAAATTCGACCTGCTCGGCCTGGGCATGCTGTCGGCGCTGCACTACATGATCGACCTGGTGCGCGAGCACACCGGCGAGACCGTCGAGCTGCATCGGCTGGATCTGCAGGAGCCGGGCGTCTACGAGATGCTGCAGCGCGCCGACTCGGTGGGGGTCTTCCAGGTGGAGTCGCGGGCGCAGATGGCCACCCTGCCGCGGCTGCGGCCGCGCGAGTTCTACGACCTGGTGGTGGAGGTGGCGCTGATCCGGCCGGGACCCATCCAGGGCGGCTCGGTGCATCCCTACATCCGTCGCCGCAACGGTAGTGAGGAAGTGACCTACGAGCATGCGGCACTGGAGAATTCGCTGTCCCGCACGCTGGGTGTGCCGCTGTTCCAGGAGCAGCTGATGCAGATGGCCGTCGACGTCGCCGGTTTCACCGCGGTCGAGGCGGATCAGCTGCGCCGCGCCATGGGATCCAAGCGCTCGACCGAGCGGATGGAGCGGCTGCGCGAGCGCTTCTATCAGGGCATGCGTGAATTGCACGGCATCACCGGCGCACTGGCGGACAACATCTACGAGAAGGTGTACGCGTTCGCGAATTTCGGCTTCCCCGAAAGTCATTCGCAGAGTTTCGCCTCGCTGGTCTTCTACTCCGCGTGGTTCAAGCTGCATCATCCGGCGGCGTTCTGCGCCGGTCTGCTGAACGCGCAGCCGATGGGTTTCTACTCGCCGCAGTCGCTGGTCGCCGATGCCCGGCGGCACGGCGTGGTGGTGCACGGTCCGGACATCAATCACGGCCGCGCCGACGCCACGCTGGAGCGGCGCGGCACCGAGGTGCGGCTCGGCCTGTCCACGGTCCGGCACATCGGTGACGAGCTGGCCGAAAAGATCTTCGCGGCAAGGGAATCGGGGCCCTACACCTCGTTCGTGGACTTGACCGGGCGGGTCGAACTCTCCGTGCCGCAGGCCGAATCGCTCGCCACCGCGGGCGCATTGGACAGTCTGGGACTCGATCGCAGGCAGGCGTTGTGGGCGGCGGGCGCGGCAGCGGGGGAGCGCGCCGGGCGGCTGCCCGGCACGGGCGCCGCGACCGCAGCACCCGCCCTGCCCGGCATGAGCGAGCTGGAACTCGCCGCCGCCGACGTATGGGCGAGCGGGGTGTCGCCGGGCAGCTATCCGACCGAATTCCTGCGCTCGCACCTGAATTCGCTCGGCGCGCTGTCCACCGCGCAGCTCTCCCAGGTGCCGGACGGATCGAAAGTGCTTGTCGGAGGCGCGGTTACGCATCGACAGCGACCCGCCACCGCCGCCGGAGTCACCTTCGTCAATCTGGAGGACGAGACCGGCATGGTGAACGTGGTGTGCTCGGTGGGCCTGTGGCGGCGCTACCGCCGCACCGCCCAGGGCGCCTCCGCCCTACTGATCCGCGGCCGGGTACAGAATGCCGAGGGTGTGGTGAGCGTCGTCGCGGAACACCTCCAGCTCCTGGACCTGCGCGTCGCCACCAAATCGCGAGACTTTCGCTGAGCGAGGCCCGGTGCGGTGTCGCCGATTTGCTGCCGGATTCACGGCGCGTCCGCCTGTCGCATTCCCGCACCCTGTGCAGGTTCGCGCACTCTCTCCACGGCCTGCACGGGGTGCGGGAACACGCAACGGGTGCGGCTGTGCGCCGGGCCGTGACAGGCGCGAACGGCGGTGGCTACCGTGGCTCGAGGTAGGGGAAGCCACGGCAGAGGGGGAGGCATGTCCGGTCCATGTGTTGTCGATGCTGATGCGGTGCTCCGATTCGGAGTCGTTGCGCTGCAAGTGTTTCGGGATATCTGTGAGATGGTCGACACGGCGGCCGACGCCGGCGCGTCGATCGCCGGCCTGGTTCCGCAGAGTGCCACCGCGCCGCAGTGGTGCGACTCGGCCCGCGTGGCGCTGGAGATCGTCCGCCGCAGCGCGGAGTGCTTCCGGCGGCTCGCCGAGCACACCGATCAGGCCGTCGACGTGCTCTGCACGGCCGACCACTGCTGCGCCGGCGACATCGATCGATCGGTGGCCCGCATATGATCCCGCCGCGCTCGGTGGTCGCGTCGTGGCGCGCACTGGAGGCAGCCGACCTGCTCTGCGCGGAGTTCGACCGCCACATCGAGGATCTGGAAACCTTGTCGGCCACCGTCCGCGACTCCTGCCACCGGCTCGACGGCGACGGCTGGCAGGGCCAGGCCTACGACGCCGTGCTCGCCCACGTCGACGCGGCCCACCGCCGGCACCAGCGGCTGTGCGAACAGGCCGAACTACTGCGCGACGCGGGCGCCCGAGCACTGTCGGAGCTGCACTACACGGCCCTGGCTCTGCTGGACTACGTAGCCGACGCCGAGGCCGCCGGCTGCCGAATCGCCGACAACTGGGCAGTCACCACAGGCGCGGCCGCACAGGAATGGGCCGAGGTAATCGCCGAGGCCGTAGCCGCCGTCGAACGAGCCGACGAGTGCGGCCGCACCGCCATCGGCGCAATCACCACCGAAATAGGCCACCTAGCAACATCTTTCGACCTCCCCGGCATGCTACTCACCGGCCTGAACGCACTCATCACCCCCGTCCCCGCCTGCCCCGACACGGGACATCCCGGACCCCCACCCCCCGAACCAACTGTCCCCAGCCAGCACTGGGGAGACCCCACCCCCACACCGCAGGAAAGTACCGATCCCCATTCCCCGAGCGAGTGCGACTGCCCGGAGACCACGGACGAGGACAGCACCTCACAAGACAAAGCCACCTCGCAGGACAAGGGCAGTGCACAGGCCTCGGAGGAGTGCACAGGCGAAGGGGACTCGGGTGAGGAGGGTAGTTCTCGGAAGTCAGGAGAGGAGAACAGCCCGCAGGTATCGGATGAGGGTCCGCGCATATCAGGCGAGGGCGAAGACCCCGGGGAGTCAGAGGACGAGGGTGGTTCGCAGGCCGATGAGGGCGGCCAAGCGGAGTTGGGTGAGGAGGGTGAATCTGATGGCGTCGAGCCGGTAATGCCATCTCAGGGCGGTGACGAGGTCGGGATTACCGAAACATCGGCGGCCGCAATGGTTCCGAGTGACGAGCCGCAACCATTGGCTGCCCCGACTCTGCCTGGCGGCGCTCAGTCGCCGGGGATGGCTGCTGTGCCCGAGGGCGGCCAGCCGGCGATGCCGGGGGTGCCTGATGGGTCGCCCACATCGGTGATGCCGATCCCGCAGGGAGGTGGGGTTTCCTTGCCCGCGTCGACGATTCCGGTCGCCGCGGTGGAGCAGCATGATCAGCTCGAGACCGGGTCGGCGGCGGGGGTGTTCATTCCGGAGCTGACTGCTGTGATCGATCCGCCGCCTGGCGGGGTGGACGCTGACCAGCTCGTGGCGATCATGCCGGATCTTTCTCCGGATTTGGCCGGTGAGTATCTGCCCGCGTTGAACGCCGCTATGCAGGAGGGCGACATCACCACGCCGCCTCGGCAGGCCGCTTTCCTGGCTCAGCTGGCTCACGAGAGTTGCCAGCTTCGCTACTTCGAGGAGCTGGGTGACGACGAATACTTCAGCCAGTACGACCCGGGCCAGGCGAATACCGCGGCGGGCAACACCGAACCCGGCGACGGCCCGCGCTACCACGGCCGCGGCCCCATCCAACTGACCGGCCGCGCCAACTACCGCGAGGCCGGTGCGGCCCTCGGCCTCGACCTCGAGACCACCCCGGAACTCGCCGCCCAGCCGGACATCGGTTTCCGAATTGCCCAGTGGTACTGGACCTCCCGCAACATCAACGCCCTGGCCGACGCCGACGATTTCGCCGCCGTCACCCGAGCCGTCAACGGCGGCTACAACGGCCTGTCCGCCCGCCAGGAGTACTACGCCCGCGCCCTGGAGGTCCTCGGATGACCACCCACCCCGAACCCACCCGCCGCGCGACAGACGGAGATCGCGATACCGAGTGGCGGGCAGGAGGATCCGCAGCCCGCATACACCCCACCGTCCTCTCCGCCCTGGCAACCACCACTGACGGCGACGCGACCGCAGTGCGTCGCGGTGATCGTTCGCTGCCCTCCGCAGAGCGACCGCGGATACCCAGAACCGCTCACCGGAATACCGGCACCGACGAGGAGGCCGACGCGCGGAATCGGCTGACGCGACTCGGCACAGTGCGCGTCCACTGCCGCACAGCCACCACCGGCCGCCGTCGTGAGCGCCGCCGAACGGCTACGTCGGGGCAGCGTGAGTGCTCGAGCTGGTCTGTCGGGGCCCCGCCGCCAGCCCAGGAACATGGCCGTCTCGGGCTGGGGGACTGAGATATGAACGGCTGCTGCGGGTTTCGCTCTGTGGTGCGCGTGGGTGGTATCGGCGTGACGCGGACGGATGCTGTGCGCCGAAGTGGATGTCGTCGTGCGGGGGTTGCGGCGTCGGTTGTGGTTTGGGTGCTTGTCGCGTCTGCGTGTGCGGGTGGGTTTTCGGGTTCTGTTTCGGAGTCCGGTGTGGCGCACGGGTCGGAGGCCGTGGTCGACCGGCCGTTCGTGTTTCGGTCACGGAGCGAGCTGGTGCTTGCCACGGCGGATCGGGAGATCGGTCGACATACCGGTGAATACGTGGATTTCGGCTTCACCCGCGATGATTCGCATGTTTACGCCCTCGATGACACCGGCCGGGTCGATGTCGTGGAGGCGGACAGTGGCGCCATGCTGCCGCAGCGGCTGGAGTGCCACTGCACGCGGGTCTTCCCGCTGACCGGCACTACCGTCGGCTGGTGGCAGGAGCCCGGCACCTATCTGCGGGCCGATCTGCTGAACCCGAAACTTGTTGCGGCCATGTCGATCTTCTTGCCGCAGGAGTCCGTCGCCCCGGGCAATGTGCTCTCGGCCCCGCGACTGCTCACCGCCGACCAGCGAACCCTGATCATCGACCGCGTCGAGTCTCCGCGCGGCGCGTCCTGGGGCATCAACCATCTGTCGGCGGTCGACGCGGACACGGCCGCCGCCCGGCCGTTGGACACCATGGGAACGGGCGTCAACACCGCCTTCGCGACGGCCGCGTTGCGTCCTGACGGCCGGGCGGTCACGCTGAGCGGCTACGCGCGTGACGGGAACACCTGCGGCACCGCCCGTCTCGTGCGTATCGACCTGGCACGAGACCGCACGGAAACCTTCGACCCGCCATGGCTCGCGCCCTGTTCCGCGCTGACGGACCTACGCTGGCACGGTTCCGAGCCGATCATCACCAACCTGTCCTGGGAGCCGAACGCCCCGGACCACACCACCGCCACCGCCGTCTGGATTCAACAAGAGACGCGGTGGGATCGGCAGGGCGGCAACGACACTCTGCGGCGCGCGTCGCTCACACCCGTGGTCACGCTGGAAATCCGCCGCACCGGCCGCGATCGGGTCCGCACCGTGCATTCCGGTGCGCTCCTGCTGCTCGCCGGCACCGACGCCCGCGTTCTCGCGCACAATGTGGTGGACCTGCGCCTTCCGTATGGCGAACGGGAGCCGCCCGCAGACCGGCCGCCGCCACGATTACGGTCGGCGACGGATCACGGGTGAAACGTCCGGCGGGTGGCTACGCTGCGTCCCATGAGAAGACTCGCTGTCCTGCCGGTCGGTCTGCTGACCCTGGCATTGCTGGCCGGGTGCGGGGGAGCCGAGCACTCCGATACCGCGCACGGCTCGGGATCCCGTGGCGCTCCGTACGCCGCGACCGCACCGTCCGGTCCGCCCGCCCTGCGCGAGGCCGGACCCGCGAGCCCGAAGCAGCAGAACAGCGACTCCGCCGACACCACCGTCGAGCGCAAGGAGATCGTCACAGGCAGCGTCGACATCACCACCGCCGACCCGATCGGCGCCGCCGGAAAGGTCGCCGACCGGGTGCGGACCGTCGACGGCCGGGTGGACAGCCGCTCCGAGCAGCCCGGCACCGACACCACCAAAGCCCGTGCGACGCTGACCGTCCGGGTGCCCGCCGACAAGACCGACGGCTTCGTCGACGGACTCGGCGGCATCGGCGAGGTCACCAGCGTGACGACCGAACGCTCGGACGTGACCATGCAGTGGCAGGACCTCGACGCGCGGATCAAGGCCCTGCAGGCCTCGGTCGATCGCCTGCGCGCGCTGGTCTCGAGCGCCGCCACCACCGCCGACCTGATCGCCGCCGAGAACGCGCTGTCGAGCCGGCAGGGCGAGCTGGACAGCCTCACCGCCCGCAAACGCCAGCTGGACGACGAGGTCGCCCTGTCCACGCTCACCATCCAGCTCAGCACCGACGAGCCGCCGGGGTCGAAGCCCGACAACTACTGGAACCGCATCGTCGACGGCTGGAATTCGCTGGTGCGGGCGCTGAAGTCGACCGGCAACGCGCTCCCGTGGCTCGGGTTCCTGCTCCTGCTCGCCGCCGTCGTCTGGGGTGTAGTGCGGTTGGCGACCAGACGTCGTTCCCCTGCGCCGCAACAGGTCCTGCCGACCCCGCCGGAATCGGAGCGGGATCCGGCCGCTGACAAGGCATCAGTCTCTCCGAAAGGCACGGCCGCCGAGAAGGCGCCAGCCCCCGTGGAAAGGACTGCCGCCGAGAAGGTCTCGGTTCCTGCGGAAAGGACTACCGCCGAGAAGGCCTCGGCCCCGGCGGAAGGCGCGGCTGCCGAGAAAGCCTCGGTCTCCGCGGAAGAGACTGCAGCCGAGAAGGCACCAGTCCACGCGGAAAGGACTGACGCTGAGAACGCTTCGGCTCCCGTGGAAAACGCTGCCGCTGAGAAGGGATCGGGCCCCGCGGAAGCCGCTGCCGCAGAGGGAGATTCGCCGCAGCGCACCGGAAGGGCGGAAACAGGGGGTGCCGATGCCGCCGACCGTCGTCCGGGCGGTGATCAAGCCGAACAGTAAGAAGGGCCCGCTGGTCGAGTCCCTCGACGACGGCACGCTACAGCTTTACGTGCGTGCGCCCGCCGTCGAGGGCAAGGCGAACAAGGCCGCCGTCGAACTCCTGGCCGCACATTACGGCGTCCCGAAAAGCTCGGTCCGGCTCACGGCGGGAGCCACGTCCCGCTTCAAACGCTTCGAAATCGACTGACGTCCTACACCGCGCCCGGGAACCCCAACTGCCGCCACGCCTCGTAGACCGCTACCGCCGCCGCATTGGACAGATTCATCGACCGCCGCCCGGGCAGCATCGGAATCCGCAGCTGATCGGTGATGCGGGAGTCGGCGAGCACGTCCTCCGGCAACCCGGTCGGCTCGGGCCCGAACAGCAGCACATCGCCCTTGCGATAGGCGATATCGGTGTTGCGCGTCGTCGCCTTGGTCGTGAACGCGAACACCCGCTCCGGCCGGATGACCTGCCATGCGGCATCGAGATTCGCGTGCACGGTCACCGACGCCAGATCGTGGTAGTCCAGCCCCGCCCGGCGTAGCTTCGGTTCGGATAGATCGAAGCCGAGCGGTTCGATCAGATGCAGCTCACAGCCGGTGCCGGCCGCCAAGCGGATCGCGTTGCCCGTGTTGGGCGGGATACGAGGCTCGAAGAACACCACATGGAGCACGGCGACAAGCATCGCACGACCCCGACATCGGCCGCTCCGGTGCCACATCGGCGGGACCGGCGCGCGCAATGCGAGAATCGGGGCGTGATCGAAGCCCCCGCAGCTCCCGCGCACCGCTCCGGCCCGGTCGGCCGGTTCTTCCGCAATCACCTGCCGATGCTGCTCGTGGTAACGGTGCTGTTGGTGGCCGTGGTGTTCGTGGCGCAGGACCGCTGGCGACGCGGCGCGTACGTGATCGGCGGGGCGACACTGCTGGCGTCGGCATTGCGGGCCTGCCTGCCGACCGCCCGGGTCGGGCTGCTCGCGGTGCGCGGCAAGCCCTTCGACGTCGGCGCCTACGCGGTGCTCGGCGGCGCCGTCATCGCCTTGGCCGCGACCATCAACAGCCTCGGCGTCGGCTGACGGCGAATCGACGGCTCAGCGCGCGGCCCGCGCCGAGTGCACCAGCTCCATCGTCTCCACCAGCAGCTTGCCGACCGCCTCGGTCTCGGTGAGGAAACCGTCGTGCCCGTCGCGCGAGTGCACCACCTCGAGGCCGCGGCAGCCCGGCAGCAGATCGGCCAACTCCTGCTGTGTGCGCAGCGGGTACAGCCGGTCCGAGTCGACGCCGCCGACGATGCAGGGCACGGGGGTGGCCGCCAGCGCGGCCGTGATCCCGCCCCGCCCGCGCCCGACATCGTGCCGGTTCATGGCCTCGGTCAGCAGCACGTAGGTGGCCGCGTCGAAGCGGTGCACCAGCTTCTGCGCCTGATACTCCAGGTAGCTCTGCACCGCGTAGCGGCCGCCGTTGCGCGGATCCTCGTCGTCCTGCGCATGGTTCTCGAAGCGGTGATCGAGTTCGAATTCGGTGCGGTAGGACAGGTGCGCGATCCGGCGGGCGATCCCCAGCCCGGCGGTCGGCGCGCGGCCGGTGCCGTGATAGTTGCCGCCTTGCCAGTTCGGGTCGGCCTGGATGGCGGCGATCTGGGTGGTCTGGGTGCCGATTTGATCGGCGGTGGCGCGGGCCCCGACGGCCAGCACCAGCGCCGCCTCGACCCGCTGCGGGTAGCCGACCATCCACTCCAGCACCCGCATCCCGCCCATCGATCCGCCGACCACCGCGGCGAGTCGCTCGATGCCGAGCAGGTCGCACAGCGCCACCTCGGCGGTCACCTGATCGCGGATGGAGATCTCGGGAAACCTTGCGCCCCAGGGCTTTCCGTCCGGCGCGAGGGAGGACGGCCCGGTGCTGCCCTGACAGCCGCCGAGCACATTGGTGGCGATCACGCACCACTGGTCGGTGTCGAGCGGGGCGCCCGGGCCCACGACGCCGTCCCACCAGCCCGGCAGCGGATGCACCTCGTCCTGCGGGCCCACCACGTGTGAGTCGCCCGTCAGCGCGTGTTCGATCAGCACGACGTTGTCCGCGCCGGGCGACAGCTCGCCCCAACGCTGCACGGCCAGCTCGACCTCGGGGATCACCGCCCCGTTCTCCAGCCGGACCGCGCCGAGGGCGAGGGTGCCGAGCGTGCCGTCCGGCGGGGGCAACAGGGCAGCGGAGGCCGACCGGGCCGTCGTCGGTTCGGTGCTCACGGTCACCGTGCCGCCGCCGCGGGCCCGCCACACCGGCCGGCCGGAACGTCATCGATGCCGTGCGCCGCCCCGCCGGGGACCGGTCGCCCGCCGCGAGTCGGCCGCGCATGCTGGGCCGATGCCGGAGCGAGCAGGGGAGAACACACATCTTCGATGGTAGCGATACGACCGGACGGCATCGGATGCTCGGCGCCGCGCGGGCCGTGGGAGATGTTCGCCGGGTCGCAGACAGCAGCAGTCGAGTCGCTCATGTACTACTCCAGGTGAAAAGGCCGTATGCGGCTGTCAGCGGGGCTCGGGTAGCGACCGGCAACAACACATCTCGGGACCTCCTGATAAGTCGCGCTTGCTCTCGGCTTTCGAGAGCCCGGTCATCACCCGGAGCACCCCACCGCAACTGGAGGGTTGCCGACCAGCGAGCCGGGGCTTGGCGCTGGCACTCATGACCTGAATGGGATGGTAGCGGATCGCCGGTGACGGAGGCGAGGCCAGGTCGCCGCTATCGTCGCGGGTCGCTGCCGCCGTCGTCGGCCGCGGCCACGGGAACCGCGCAGCGGCGGACGAACTCGTCGTAGGCGCCGCGCACCGCCCGCACACTGGCCTCCGCCGAGACCGCCGGCTCGCCCTCGGGCACCTCGGCATCGCATTCCATGCCGGTCCGCAGGATCGCGTTGAAGGTGGCCGCGATGAGCCGGACCGTCATCGATTCGCTGTCGGCGCCGATGCGCTCGGCGAGCGCGGTGTGGATCTCGACGGTCTTGGAGTCGGCGATATCCATGCTGCGGGCTCGTACCGTCGGGCTGGTCCGGCTGATCCGCTGCATGCGCTGGAACCACTCGAAGGGCACCGGGCCGTCCGAGATGCTCTCCGCGGTGACGGCCAGGTAGGTGTCGAGCAGGGCCTGCAGTTCGTTCCCCGTGACCGGTTGTTTGCGCAGTTCGGCGCCGATCACCTTGCCCCAGTCCTCGATCGGGGCGAGGACGATGTCCTCCTTCAGCTCGAAGTACCGGTTCACCGTCCGCGGCGACACATCGGCCGCCTCCGCGATCTGCTCGACCGTCGTCGCCTCGAAGCCGTTCGCGTCGCACAACCGCAGTGCCACCTCGATGATGCGGTCCCTGGTCTGCTGCTTCTTGCGTTCACGCAGGCCGGGCTGGGCGTGACGCGGCGGTGAGTCGAGCATGCCCCGATTCTATCGCGATCGGCTCTCAATGTGACTAGTACCGCCAAATGTCACACTCAGACATTTTTCTCTTGACGCCAATTGTCGTCCGGTGACACGATGACGGCACAATTCTTTCGATGCAGGAGTCCCCTCATGACCGAAACCGGGACACTCGTTACTCCCGATACCTCCGCCGGGCCCAAGAGCTCGGCACGCTGGTGGGCGCTGGGCGTCATCGCCCTGGCCCAGCTCATGGTGGTGCTCGACGCCACGATCGTGACCATCTCGCTGCCGTTCGCCCAGCAGGACCTGGGCATCAGCGACGGCGACAAGCAGTGGGTGCTCACCGCCTACACGCTGATCTTCGGCGGCCTGCTGCTGCTCGGTGGCCGCCTCGCCGACTACCTGGGCCGCCGCCGGATCTTCCTGATCGGCCTGGTCGGCTTCGCCGCCGCGTCGGCGCTGGCCGGCCTGGCACAGAACTCCGCGGAACTGTTCGCGGGCCGCGCGCTGCAGGGCGCCTTCGGTGCGCTGCTGGCCCCCGCGGCGCTGTCGCTGGTGTCGGTCACCTTCACCGAAGCGCGCGAAAGGGCAAGGGCCTTCGGGGTTTTCGCGGGCGTCTCGGCCGGTGGCGCGGCGATCGGCCTGATCGCCGGTGGCGCGCTCACCGAATATGCCAACTGGCGCTGGTGCCTGCTGGTGAACACGCCAGTCGCGCTGCTGGCGTTGGTCGGCGCGTTCGTGTTCGTCATCAAGGACGTGCCCGTGCCGCGCACCGGTGGTTACGACGTGCCGGGTGCGGTGACGGTGACCCTGGGCCTGATCTCGGTGGTGTACGGCTTCAGCCGCGCCGCCGAGGACGGCTGGCTGGCCCCCTCCACGCTCGCGCTGCTGATCGCCGGGGTGGCGCTGCTGATCGCGTTCGTGGCGATCGAGCGGCGTACCGCCAATCCGCTACTGCCGCTGCATATTCCGGGCGAACTCAACCGCGGCGGGTCGTTCCTGGTGGCGCTGCTGGTGCCGATCGCGATGTTCGCGATGTTCATCAACCTCAGCTACTACCTGCAGATCACCCTCGACTACAGCCCGCTGCAGGCCGGTGTCGCGTTCCTGCCCTTCCCGATCGGCATCGTGATCTCGGCGGGCGTGGCCAGCGCGCTGCTGCCTCGCATCGGTCCGCGGCCGCTGATGATCGGCGGTGGCGTGCTGGGCACGGCGGGCCTGCTCTACCTGGCGCAGCTGGACTTCGGTGACAGCTTCGCCGCGATCGTGCTGCCGTCGACGGTGCTGATCGCACTCGGGATGGGCGCGCTGTTCGTGTCCATGCAGACCACCGCGCTGCATCAGGTCGAGGAGAAGGATTCCGGGGTGGCCAGCGCGCTGCTCAATGCCGCCCAGCAGGTCGGCGGCGCGATCGGCACGGCCCTGCTGACCACCATCTCGGTGCAGGTGGCCGAGCGGTACGCCGAGAACAACCCGACCGCCGACAACCTGATGGCCCGCGCCGCGATCCACAGCTACGACATCGCCTTCTACATCGGTGCCGGATTCTTCCTGGCCTCGATCCTGATCGTCGCGCTGATGATCCGCGACAAGCCGGAGAACCTCCTGGAGGGCGCCGAGCACGCGCCGATGGCTGTCTGATTACTCACAGGCGGGGAAGGGCCGGGGCCGCGGGGGCGGCGCGCGGGGTGCGCCGCCCGCCCCGCGGGTTCCGCGGGTGCGGGGGGGCCGCGGTTGGGGCGGGCCGGGGGCCGGCGGCCCCGGGACCTGGTGCTGACCGTCCC
>NZ_JARWOP010000275.1 GCF_029868745.1 Nocardia wallacei
GAAGGCCGGCTTTGCCCCTGGGGGGGGGGTGCGACCAAACAACCGGGGACGTTCTCCCGCCCCCCCCTAGTATCGGCCCGCCGGGCAGCTCCCCGCCCCGCTCGACCGGCCCGCAGCCGACTTGAACTCCTCTCTCGCAGAAAAGGATTGGTCCGTGAACAGCAGCGGAGCCCGCACGATCGATGCGACGGCGTTTTTGGCCGAATATCCGGAATATAGCGAAACAGCAGTGCTCGATGAATTTCGTGATACCGAGTACGCATATCTCGATCAGCAGCAGCATATTTATCTGGACTATACCGGCGCGGGACTCGCCGCCACGGCCCAGCACCGCGCGCATGACGAGTGGGTCACCGCCGCCTGTTACGGCAACCCACACTCCGATAATCCCACGTCATCGGCTGCGACGGCTCGCATCGAGGCCGCGAGGGCTGCCGTATACAGCTACTTCAATGCCGCACCGGAGGAGTATGCCGTGATCTTCACGGCTAATGCCACGGCCGCCTGCCGATTGGTCGGTGAGGCGTATCCGTTCGATCGGTCGACCGCACTCGTCCTCACCGCCGACAACCACAACTCGGTCATCGGAATAAGAGAATTCGCGCGCGCCAAGCACGCCCGCACTGCCTACGCCCATATCACCGGAACCGAACTTCGAGTGAGCGAGCAGTCCGTCCGCACGGCACTGAGTCGCCGGGCGCTGCCGGAAGTCCTTGCCGCGGTATCCAGATCAAGGAAGCGACGACGCGGATTGTTCGCCTATCCCGCGCAGAGCAACTTCAGCGGAGTCCAGCATCCCTTGGAATGGGTGGAACTCGCGCACGAGTACGGATTCGACGTGCTGCTGGACGCGGCGGCCTACGTGCCCTCCAACAGACTCGATCTCGCCGCGGTACCCGCCGATTTCGTACCGGTGAGCTGGTACAAGGTATTCGGGTATCCGACCGGTGTCGGCTGCCTGATCGCCCGGCGTGACGCCTTGGCCCGGCTGCGACGACCCTGGTTCGCGGGCGGCAGTATCCGCGCGGTCAGCGTGCGGGGTGGTTGGCACGCCATGGCGCCGGGCGGTACGGCATACGAAGACGGCACCGTGAACTTCCTGGCTGTGCCCGATGTGGAGTACGGGCTCGATTGGGTGCGCGGTATCGGCATGGATTTGATCTGTCGGCGCACCCGCTGCCTGACCGGATGGCTGCTGGATCGACTGACGGCGCTGGAACACGACAACGGTATGCCGCTGATTCGAATCTATGGTCCGCACACGATGGTCGGCCGCGGCGCGACAGTGGCTTTCAACATTCTCGACCCCTCCGGCGCCGTCGTCGACGAACGTCTGGTCGCACGCGAGTCCTCGGCGTCGGGCCTGTCGCTCCGGACGGGCTGCTTCTGCAATCCCGGCTCGGGTGAGGCCGCTTTCGGTCTCAGTCGAACGGCCCTGCGCCGCATGGCCGGACGCCAAGTGCGCACCATCGACGAGTATGTCGCGGAGGTCGGCTTGCCGACCGGCGGCGCGATTCGTGTATCGCTCGGAATAGCCTCGAACTTCCACGATGTCCAGCGGTTCATCGACTTCGTCGGCACCTATCGCAATCGCCCGTGTGAAAATCACGATCTCCCGCCACGCGAGCAGTGCTGAGCCCGATTCGCAGCAGTTGACAAACGTGGGTGTCCGCCCAGCCGGCCGGGATGTCCTCGCGCGCGGACAGGGACGACCGGGCGGACGGCCGTTCATCCTCCGCCGCACAACAACTTTCGAGACGGCCCTCCGGTCGGGTTCATTGCATGCGGTATGTACATGTCGAAGCGAAGGAGCCAGGAAATGACCTCGACGATAAGAGCCCTGCCTCGCAAGGGCATCGCCTCTAACCTGGTGCTCCACCTCTGAACGCACCCAGGAGAGCCAGGTCAGGTCCATCTTCGACCCTGTTTAGCAGCCAACGACATTTGGCAGCCAGCAGAGCAGTCGGCTCTTCTGAATAGAACGAGCTACTGATCACCTCATCTAAAATTGCTGCGAGGAGCTTGGAGGAAACGAGAAGGGTTGTATTCATTGCATACGGCTCGAGGACCCCGGCATGGACAATCTGATTCCGTGTATCGTAAAGACGCCGAAGCGATTCGGAAAACTCATTCCTTAATTGGTGTACGTAGTTTTTACTGCCAACTAGACGGCGCGCTTCTTGCAGGGAAACGAGCCCCTGACCTTCGCCGACCATCAATGAACCACCAACTGCAAGATGTCCAACCAGAATTGCGATGCGCTGCCCTTCTGGTATTTCACCCAATTTCTGGGACAATTGATCATCTGCGACCCGAGTATGCCCCTTAGCTAGTCCAAGGAGCAGGTCAGCAACATACATGCAGGTCAGTAGATCGGCAGCACGGTCAGCGATATCTGCAAGGGACCCAAAGTCTGTCGAATCGGCGAATAAAGTCTCGACCATTGCCCAGCTCGTAACGCAAGCTGAGCGCGCCGAGGTTTTGTCGGAGTTCGAAAGCAGGTCGAGCGCCGCTTCGAGCTCGGGTGGAAGCGGCTGCAACAATCTCCTACCTCCGTCTGAATCCAAGGAACGAATAACGATTAGGGACGCTTCCGCAGGTATTATCTGCATCTCATAGCCATCACCTGGAGTAACCCAGTATGTATCTGAAATATCGAGCATCCAATTGCTGGCCGCAACGCGGCTACGCATTATCGCCGAAGACAATTTGCCGAGAAAAGTATCGTACGCGCTGTGCTTCTCCAGCGCATTGATTTCGAACATAAGGCCACCAACATTGCTTGGTAGCTGAGCGCCAGGGAAATGTTCTGCGAACTTGGTCTCGAATCCTATCTTTGATAACCACGGTGGTTCACTCTCATGATCGAACGCCGCTCGTCGACGCAGCGGGACTAGGTAGGTGTAGATCCCTGATCCTTTTTCCTGCACAGTCCTGGCTGTACTCAAAAGGCCGCGAAGTGTGCTCTTATCGGCATTATGCTTTAGATAGTAACTACAATGCTTGACGATCCATATGTCGGAAAATCCATAAGACCGTAGGGATGCTGCTATATAGCTAGCGATGGAGGTGATATCAACCGTTGAGGTCAGAGGATCCTCTGACTCATCAACACTCCCTAAGTAGGCGTCCCAGAGTTCGAAGTAGTCTATTCTAGTGCTGTTAACCTCGTGCTCTAGGATGAAGTATGAAGAGCTTCCAAGAGAGAACGAATCAGCTTTCTTTGGGAGTGAACTAAGGATTCTTCCCAACCGTTTACCTGTGATTGCAGGATCGCGCTCAGTCACGCGACGCGCGGTTTCAATAACATATTGCTTGCGGGTCAGCGATGCTCCGGATCTGGCCGACGACAGGCACTCCTCAAGCGCTCCAAGCGTGCCGATTCGCCACAGGTGGTCGCGCCATTCGCCGTCGGGTGCAACCAACGCGGCCAATCTTTGCGTGATTGCCTTACCCACGCCGTTGTCATCGAACATCCAGCTAGTAAACCAGAACGGTGCGCCATTGGTGGTGGAACTAGCAGTTCGATGCTTCGCGCAGCACTCGACGTTCCGACCCGATCCAAAGTCGATTACATGTACATGCTAAGTTTGCTGCTCGCTCCAGAGACCCTACGAACTCATGTCTACTTTTCTGTGGAGCTGACTTCACCGAGGTACGCTCGCTGTTGTGGTGGCAACTCGTCCATACGAGGCTCGTTGTGATCCATGGGTTGCGAAGGTGCTCAAAGAGCTCAAATGCCCTACGGTGTTCAGCCTGGCTCAGTACTGCGAAATCCGGTACCCTCGATCGAAATGCTCGCGCAGCGGAGCCGGTATTGACTCGCTACCCATCGCAGTTCCGAACAGGCTGATGTTGCACCCGCTCTTTATATCGTGTCTCATGTCGTAGTTCTCGTTTGGCCAGTTCCTTGTAGTGGGTAAGTGCGTCGGCGTGGGTGAGATGGCGCAGAAGTGCTCGGCTTTGCGGCCTTAGGGCAGGATGGGCGGTGATATCTGGTCGGTCGGGCGAAGGTGGCGTTCTATGACCCCCAGTTGGGGACGACGCGTCGGGGACTGCGGCAGCAACAGACGTGGTCTAAGGCAGGGAATCGGTCCGCAACTGTGTAGTCTCCCGTCTATCTTCGCTAATCGTATGCCGTGATCTTCTTGGACATGGAATATTTGCCGAGTGTCGAACAGACAAACACGACGGGCAAGACGGCAGCCGACCAACCCTGGCGTCAACTTTCCGACGCCGGACCTGACAGGCCTACCGCCGGAGACCTCCCAGGTGATCGAAGCGTTGCAGCAGCAGCCGATCGTTATCGTCGCGGGAATGGTAGGTATCACCGTAATGACCGACGAGGAGCGGCGATCACTGCTGTGCGAGATTGATACACAGGACGCTCTAGTCAGGGTGGCGGAGATCCACGCCCAGTGGGACATCGCGTCAACGACACACTGGAACGTCAAGCCGCTGCAGCTGGACCTGCTGATGCCAGCGACCGCGGAGTGGGTACCAGCAGTTCGGGCGGAGGTGAATCGCGGCAACCTCCTCACTTCCCCGCAGGCGACTGTCCAGTTGCTGCGCGAGCTCTTGGAGACTGACTCGACGTCGTCGAGGCCGCTCAGCGCGGACGAGTTCGTGCACCTGCTGCTGTCGACGGCCAGCGAGCAGCAGATGCACACTGAGTTCGCGTCCGACGCGCCAACCGACTCCGAGTTCGCACAGCTTGACGCGAAGTTCGAGGCGATGGCACCCGAGGCGCTGTACGCGGCTGCGCATCAATTCCTCCACGACCAAACAGCTGCCATGCTGTTCAACGCACCCCGCAAGATCGAGTGTCTCAAGGCTGACATCCTCGACTTCTGGTACTCGCCGTGGGCCGATCGAGCGGCCGACACACTGGGCGGCACACCCGCCGATACCTTCAAGTCGGCGACCGGGATCGAGTTCGACGACTTCCTCCGAGCTGGCGTTACAGTTGCGGAAGCAGTGGCCGCGGGCCAGACCATCGTCCGATTCGGCGATCTTGCCGATGATGGCGACGTGCGGAACTTCATCACCGAGAACATGTCGCCGGATCTCGCGCGCTACCGCAAGCAACTTGCGGCCGACCGTGAACGAGGCGACGTCAAGTTCCAGCGGTACACGTTCACCCGGTACCCGTTCCTCGACCTCGGAGATGGAAAACTCCTGATCCTGCGCGCTCAATGGGCAATTGAGCGGTTCTTCGGTGATCCCGCGCAGCTCGACGTTGTGGCGGCGTTCGCAGCTCACGGGGACAAGACGACAGCGAAGCGTTTCGGCGAGGGGATCAAATACCAGTTCGAGGACATTGTGGGCGGCGTCCTCAGACGCATCGCGGCGCGTAGCCAGCGGATCGAAGCCCTCGTCCCCGAAGCCGACATGGAGCGGGAGTGGATGGAGAAGAAGGGGCAGACGCCTTCGGTATGCGACTGGGCACTGCGCGCCGGGCCGATCAACATCCTCGTGGAAGCGACGCATCACCCGCTGAATTCCGCGCTGGCGCAAGGCCTTGCGGACGGAGAGACCTACAGCGCAGACGCGGACAAGATTATGACCGACCGCAAGTTCAAGCAACTAGCCTCGGTCATGGGCCTCGTGCGCCGGCTGGGATGGTCTGGGCGACCACAACCGGATGCGATCTTCATTCCCATCGTCGTCGTGCCAAACTCGGGTACGCCCAGCTCGGCGCTGTCCGAACTTGACAATGGAAACCGCGCGATACCGATTTTCACCGAATTCCAAGGCCGTGTCGCGCGCCCCGCTGTTCTGCAGCTTCAGGATCTCCAGCTACTGGAAGGGATCGTTGACCAACTTCAGGTTGACGTAGTGCAGTTCCTATACGCCTGGCGGAAGTTTCCAGTGCCGCTGGCCCTACAGGAGTTCTTGGAGATCAACAACGACATGCCCCGTCCTCTGTCGAATCACATACTCAAAGCAGCGGATCGCCTCGATCAGCAGCTTCGCACGGGGGGCTAGTGGTCTCTATGCGGCAGGACGGCTTCTTCATCGAGACGATCTCAACGAGTATGTAGAGCGACACCGCCATACAAAGTTGCGCACCGACCTGCTCACTGGACTTTGTGCAGGTCCGGTGGCCGAAGCACCTGACCTCGATATGGCGATGGCGCTCACAGGACTCGTCTGGAACGAGCGTTCGTGGCTCGCGCCGGATTGTGGAAGTGATTCTCGCGTCGGTAGCGGCCGTCTGCACCGACTCGTCACTCTCGCATTGGTTTGCCACCATCCGGTTTGGCGGCAGCGACAACTACCTTGCGAGTTTGCCGGAGCCGGGCAAGCAATCGGGCTACCCACGCGACCGGGGCGTCTACCTCGCGCGGGCGGCCGTGGCTCACATGGCGGCCGGAGACATCGAGCCCGCCGCAAGGCTCGGCTTGGACGCGCTGCATATCG
Organism: Nocardia wallacei; assembly: GCF_029868745.1. GTDB lineage: Bacteria > Actinomycetota > Actinomycetes > Mycobacteriales > Mycobacteriaceae > Nocardia > Nocardia wallacei_B. The sequence continues at coordinate 6,424 of NZ_JARWOP010000275.1, forward strand.
GGGTCGGCACCGAGTCCGGTCGAATCCTGGCAAAAGTGGTACAGCTGAGGGAGGCGATCGACCCCGCCAGCAAGCAGCCGGGTGTCGGCGAGTTCGTCACCGCGTACCAGGAGTGGAAGGTCCCGAGTTGCCCCGACCGTACGTAGTCCTGTCCGTCGCTACCAGCGTCGACGGCTATATCGACGATACGATTCCCGAACGGCTGCATCTTTCCAACCCCGAGGATTTCGACCGCGTCGACCAGGTGCGCGCCGAGTCCGACGCGATCCTCATCGGTGCCGAGACGCTGCGACGCGACAACCCCCGACTGATCATCAAGAGTGAGGCCCGACTGGCTGAACGAGTCGCGGCAGGCAAACCGGCCCACCTGCAGAAAGTCGTGGTTACCGCTTCCGGTGCCCTCGACTCCGCCGCCAAGTTCTGGCACCACGGCGTCGAGGAACGGCGGCCGATCGTCTACACCACCGACACCAGCGTGGAGAAGCTTCGGGACCGACTCGGCGAACTTGCCACTGTGGTGCCTCTCGGCAATGCTGTCGATTTCGGGGCGCTGCTGGACGATCTCGGTGACCGTGGCATCGGTCAGTTGATGATCGAAGGCGGCACCAGCATCCACACCGCTGTGCTCTCTGCCGGCCTTGCCGATGAATTGCACGTGGCTGTGGCACCGCTGCTGGTCGGCCAAGCCGAAGCACCCCGGTTCGTGAACCCCGCCGAGTTTCCTGGCGGCACGCGACGGCGCATGCGGCTGGTCGATGTCACACAGATCGGTGACGTTGCCTTGCTGCGGTACAAGCCGAAAGAGGACTCGTGATCGCTAACACACCAGCGCCCGCCGGGTAACCCGCGATTGGGGACCGGGCGGGCGGTTGCTCAGGGGGGACGCTGCCCGTCAGCTTTCCCGCCCGCGGCATGGAAGCAAGTTGGTGAGACCGGCGGCGTGACCTTTCGACAGGTAGTTCCTGTCGAGGGCTGCGTGGGATAGATCACAACATGACCCCCTAAGTCTGGCCCGCGCTACGACTGAATTCGCCGGGCGGCAGGTCGTTCCTTCCAGCGCGGTGAGGGCCTCGAATCCCCCAGAACCTTGTCGGCCCTGAATTCGAAAAGCTATTGCCCCTCAATAGCATTGGAGGGTGAGAGCAATCGAACGGTTCCACCGTCCTGCTACGCCAAGTTCGAACGCGGCGCGGTTGCCGGTGCCTCGGCGTGCTCGACGCCCCTGCCCGTGCCTCGCAACTTTCGTTCGGAATCCACGCCCGGACTTGCGCGCACTTGGGCAGTGCTCAGAACACACCATCGCCCGCCCGGTAGCCCGCGATTGGCACCGGGCGGGCGGTTACTCAGCGGGGGACGCTGCCCGTCAGCTTTCCACCCGCGGCGTCGAAGACGAGGCAGGTTATGCCGCGGTCGCGGTCCCAATCTTTCTTGTTGTCGGGGTAGAGGTAGGAGATTTGGAGTTTGTCGAGCATGGGGCTGTTGGCTAGGGCCTGCTCTATGTCGGCGGTGCAGCGGGTTTCGGCCTGCTGGGCGACGGTGGGTTCGCCGGGCCAGGAGCCCTTGGGGAGGTCGAATTGGCTGATGACCTCGCCGTCGTGGGCTTGCGTGCAGGGGGAGACGGAGATCTCGGTCATGCGTTTGCCGTCTTCGATGCCGCCGACGCAGTCGCCCGCGCGCAGGCGGGTCACCGATTCCGATCCGCTGCTGGTGATTTCGCCCGAGGAGTCCCGCGGGCTGTTGGCGATTCCGGCGATCGCCCCGATCACCCCGAGCGCGATCCACGCCGCCGTGAGCACCAGGCCGGCGATCGCCAAGCCGCGGCCGCGCTGGCCGGTCTTCTTGATCTGCACCAGGGCGATGATGCCGAAGACGATCGACAGCCCGCAGATGCCGCCGAGGATTCCGGTGACCAGTGCGGCGATCGCGAAACCGTTCGTGCCCTGCTGCTGTGGCGGCGGCTGCTGAGCGAACTGGCCGGGCACCGGCGGGTAACCTCCGGGCGGCGGCCCCGGTGGCGGAAACCCTTGCGGCGGCGGCTGATTGACGTTCAAAGCGATTCCCCTCCAAGGAAACCTGGCCCGCCGGGGCGGCAGGCCGACCGCTCACCGTACCGTCCCGTATGTCCGGAGCGCGCGCCGGTTCCCATTCCTGGGATGTCGGCGGGGGTCCGGCGAGCCCAACGGTCACGCTGCGAGTACCGGCGCACGGTTCTCATGACAGCGCCTCGGCCACCACATCGGCGATGCGGGAGCGGAACGCGGCGGGGGAGAAGGACAGTGCGTGCGCGCGCACCGCAGCGGGATCGTAAGCGGCCGAATCGAATTCGCGCATGGCCGTCGCGAATCGGTCCACGACGGCGCTGTCGTCGCCGAATTCGAGGTGCTCCCCGCTGAGACCGGGCGCCACGGTATCGAGCGCGCCGCCCGCCCCGACGGCCAGTACCGGGGCGCCGCACGCCATCGCCTCCACAGGCACGATCCCGAAGTCCTCGACGCCGGGCATGAGCAGCGCCCGGCAGCGGCGGTACGTGTCGGCGAGCACGTCGTCGGACGCCGCGCCGAGAAAGGTGGTCTCGGGCCCGGCGAGGGTTTCCAGCTGGGCGCGATAGCGTCCGTCGCCCAGTACGACCAGCCGCGCACCGGCCTGCTGGGCGGCGCGAATGGCGAGGTCGGGACGCTTATACGGCACCAGGCGCCCGACGAACAGGAAGAAGTCCTCGCGGGCGACGGCCGGATCGGGAGCGAAGCGATCGACGCGTACCGGGGGATACACGACCGTCGGATCCAGTTCCCACCACTCCCGGATCCGCCCGGCCACCGCGCGCGAGTTGGCGACCACACGGTCCAGCCGCGGAGCAGCGCGCAACTCGCCACGGCGCGCCAGGCGGCCGAGCGCTCCGAGCGCGAACTGCCCAGCGCCACCACCCGCCTCGCGAGCACGGAAGGCCGGATCCCACGCCCATCGGGCCGGGCTGTGCACGTAGGCGATCACGGGCGCGTCGGTCGCGAACACCGCCTGCGTGGCGAACGCGTGATGGCTGACCAGCACGGCGTCGTACCCCTCGAGCGGCATCCGGCGCAGCGCCCGCGGCACGAACGGCAGCAACGGCGCGTGCGAGCGGCCACCGGTCAGCGCGTGCGCGCGGGAGAGCCAGGTGTCATGGAAGGCCTTGCCCCGCCCGTCCGCGCCCGCCGCACGGACTTCGCCCGCACATTCGGTCGTGACGATGGGCGCGAATACCTCTGCGCCGGGCCAGGTTCGGAGCAGTTCGGCAACGACGGCCTCGGAACCGCCGTACTCGGTGAACCGCTCGTGCACGATCGCGATGCGGGCCGCGGACACCGGTGGACCCGGCTGGGGCGTCATGGCGCGGCCTACCTCTCAGGCCCGCTCGGCGGGATCGATGTACCGCGGCGCCGCGGTGCGTCGCAGCGCCGGTGCGACGGGACGGCCGCGCAGCAGTCCTTCGACGCCGCCGCGGTCCACGGCGCGCCGGTAGATTTCGGCGGCCTCCGCGCAGGCGTCGACCGTGGCGTCGATGTCGGCGTCGGTGTGGGCGGCCGAGGTGACGAACGACTGGCCCAGCACGCCGCGCTCCAGCAGTTCCTGGAGGAACAGTGTGCGGAACGGCTGGGAGGGGCGGCCGTCGGGGCCGCGGGTGGTGAAGATCAGGCACGACGGCCGCCCGTCCACCTGCAGGTGGTCGGCGATGCCGAGTTCGGCGGCGACCTTGTTCACCCCGTCGGCGAGCCGCCGCCCGGCGTGCTCCATCCAGGCGACCGGATCGGTGTCGGCATAGGCGCGCACCACGGCGCGGAAGGCCGCCAGGGACCCGGTCTCGGGCCCGTGCGTGGTGGAGAGCAGGAAGACCCGGTCGCGTGCGGTGCGCAGCCCGCCCAGTTCCATGAACTCCCGCTTGCCGGCCAGCGCGGAGATCGGGAACCCGTTGCCCATCGCCTTGCCCCAGCACGACAGGTCCGGCGTCACGCCGTAAATCCGTTGTGCCCCACCGGCGGACCAGCGGAAGCCGGTGATCATCTCGTCGAACACCAGCAGCGTGCCGTGCCGATCGCACAGGGCCCGTACACCTTCCAGATAGCCGGGCTCGGGTTCGGCGAGCGCCGTGGCGGCCTCCATCACCACCGCGGCCACCTCTGCCGAGGCCAGCACGGCGGCCAGGGCCTCGAGGTCGTTGTAGGGGAATCGCACCGTCGCCGACGACGGCGGAATTCCGGCGTTCATGGCCGTCGTGCCGATGAACCAGTCGTCGACCGAAAAGAATGGCTGATCACAGATCGCCACGGTCCGCCGCCCGGTCACCGCGCGCGCCAGGCGCACCGCCGCGGTGGTGGCGTCGGAACCGTTCTTGGCGAACTTCACCATGTCGGCTCCGGGCACCAGCGCCAGGAAATCTTCGGCCGCAAGCAGTTCCAGCTCCGTGGGCCGGGAGAAGCTCAGCCCACCGGCCGCCGCGTCCGTGGCCGCTTCGATCACCGGCGGGTAGCCGTGACCGAGGGTGACCGCGCGCAGGCCCATGCCGTACTCGACGTATTCATTGCCGTCGCAGTCCCATACCCGGCATCCACTGCCGCGCAGCAGGATCGGCGCCATATCCTCCGGATACTGATCCGACCCTCGGGCGTAGGTGTGCGCGCCACCGGGCACCAGCTCGTGCAGCCGACGTTGAACGAGGTTGCTGCGGGCGAAGTTTCGCATCAGGTCCGCTTCTCTTTCGGTGGCCCGACGGTCAGCGCCCAGAGCGCGCGGTCGGTACGCCGACCGGCCGGGCCGGGACAGTTGCGCATGGTTCCCTCTTTCAGCAGCCCCGCCCGCGCGGCGACGGCGGCGGATTCGGTATCGGCGGAGTCGATTTCGGTCGACACCCGCAACAATCCGAGGGTGTCGAAGGCGTACTCCAGCAGTGCCCGGGTCGTCGCCGCGCGGACGCCGCCGTCGGCGTACGCGGGATCGGCCCACCCGGACATCCGCGCGTTGCGGTCGAACATGTCCAGGTCCGCCAACCGGGTCTCCCCGGCATAGACCCCGTCGACGTCGAGTACCAGCACGAGCCCGCCCGGCGACCGCAATCCACCGTACCCGCGCCGAAGTTCACGCCACCACGCCGTGGCGGAATCGCCGGTCCCGTCGAAGTGCCGCGGGTTGCGCCGTCGCGCCGCCAGCCACGCCTGTCGATCGGAGGGACGGCGGCCGCGCAGGACGACCCGGGGATACCCGGGAATCTCCAGGCATACCGGGCATCCGCCGCGCAGCAGTGCGCAGCGACGCCGCAGCCGCCCGGCGGTGAGCCGGGCCGATACGGCGAAAACCGTTGCGGCAGCGGATAAACGTGCACCCGTGGCCCCCTGCTGTTCGGCCGGGTCGTTTTGGGGCGGCGCGGGCGTTCCGGCCTAATCCGGTGGGGCCCGGTTATACCCGCGCCCCGTGCGCCCCCTGGGGGCGCGCGTTTCGGTCGGGGGCGCTCTCGGCGCAACCCCGTTCCATGGTCGTGCGCCCGGCGATAGCGGGCATAGAG
>NZ_JARWOP010000276.1 GCF_029868745.1 Nocardia wallacei
GGTCAAGTCCAAGCGGGTGGTGTAACGGGGTGATTGCCGCGTGATCCTGTTCGGTCAGGCGGTCAGTGCTGGGGTGGTGTCCTCCTGTTCGGTGGGGTCGGTGAGGCCGCGGGAGCGGGCGAGGACGTCGAGGCCGAGGTAGCGGCGGCCTTCGATCCATTCGTCGTGCTGTTCGGCGAGCACGGCGCCGACGAGGCGGATGATGGCTTGGCGGTCGGGGAAGATGCCGACAACGTCAGTGCGGCGGCGGATTTCCTTGTTCAGCCGCTCTTGCGGGTTGTTGGACCAGATCTGGCGCCAGATCTGTTTGGGGAATGTGGTGAACGACAGCAGGTCCGCGCGGGCGGTGTCGAGGTGGGCGGCCACCTTCGGCAGCTTCTCGGTCAACGCGTCGAGCATCCGGTCATATTGGGCGGCAGCGGATTCGGCGTCGGCTTGATCGAACACCGAGTGCAGCAGGGTGCGCACCCACGGCCACGACGATTTCGGGGTGATCGACATCAGGTTCACCGTGTAATGGGTTCGGCAGCGTTGCCAGGCCGCGCCGGGCAGGGTGGCGCCGATCGCGGCGACCAGACCGGCGTGGGCGTCGGAGGTGACCAAGCTGACTCCGGACAGACCGCGAGCGACCAGGTCACGGAAGAACGCCAGCCAGCCGGCGCCGTCCTCGCCGCTGGTGACCTGGATGCCGAGGATTTCGCGGTAGCCCTCGGCGTTGACACCGGTCGCGACCAGGGTGTGCACGTTGACCACGCGCCCGTTCTCGCGGACTTTCAATACCAGCGCGTCGGCGGCGACGAAGGTGTAAGGGCCTTGATCGAGCGGGCGGGTGCGGAACGCCTCGACCTGGGTGTCGAGCTCGGCGGACATGATCGATACCTGGGATTTGGAAAGCTTTGTCACACCCAGGGATTCGACCAGCTTCTCCATGCGGCGGGTCGAGACGCCGAGCAGATAACAGGTCGCCACCACCGAAGTCAGCGCCCGTTCGGCACGTTTGCGGCGCTCGAGCAGCCAATCCGGGAAGTAACTGCCCGCACGCAGTTTCGGGATCGCGACGTCGATCGTGCCGACACGGGTGTCGAAGTCGCGGTGGCGGTAGCCGTTGCGGCTGTTGACCCGCTCGTCGGAGCGTTCGCCGTAGCCGGCGCCGCACATCGTGTCGGCCTCGGCGCTCATCAACGCCTGGATGAACGTGGACATCATGTCGCGCAGCAGGTCCGGGCTCGCGACGGCGAGTTGGTCCGACAGCATCTTGGACGGGTCGATAGGCTGGACAGAGGTCATCGCGTGAACTTTCTTTCCTTCAAGTGACTTGGCGGTCTTTTGAAGGATCACGCGGTGACCACCCTCTACCCGGCTACGACACACACAGACTTTGCTGGCGTCCGGTCGTACACCATCCTGCTGGACTCAACC
>NZ_JARWOP010000277.1 GCF_029868745.1 Nocardia wallacei
GGCCGTTAAACCCCCCCCCCCCCCCCCCACCCACCCCCCCCCGCCCCCCGCCCTTTGGGGCGGGGCCCGCTTTCGCGTCGGGAGCCGTCAGCGGCGCGTGGTCCGCTTGGCGGCGGTGCGCTTGGCGGCGGTCTTCTTGGCCGGGGCCTTCTTGGCCGCCGTCTTCTTCGCGGTGGCCTTGGTAGCCGTCTTCTTGGCCGGGGCCGCCTTCTTGACCGTGGTCTTCTTCGCGGCCGCCGTGGTCTTCTTGGCGGCCGCCGTCTTCTTGACCGGTGCCTTCTTGGCGGCGGTCTTCTTCGCCGTCGTGGTCTTCTTGGCGGCGGCCGTCTTCTTGGCCGGCGCCTTCTTGGCGGCGGTCTTCTTGGCCGTCGTCTTCTTGGCGGCGGTCTTCTTGGCCGTCGTCTTCTTCGCCGCACCCGATACCGGCGCTGCGACACCACGTTTCACGGCCGGACCGGCCGCGGCGATCTTCTGCTTACCCGCAATGATCGCCTTGAACTGCGCGCCCGGCCGGAAAGCCGGCACCGAAGTGGGCTTCACCTTCACGGTTTCGCCGGTACGGGGGTTACGCGCCACCCGCGCCGCGCGCTTGCGCTGTTCGAACACACCGAATCCGGTGATGGTGACACTCTGACCCTTGTTCACCGCGCGCACGATCGTGTCGACAATCTGCTCGACTGCCGCAGTGGCCGTGCGCCTGTCAGTACCCAACTTTTCGGTCAGAACGTCGATCAGTTCCGCCTTGTTCATTGAATCCTCCGCAGACTAATGGCCCGTCGTCGGACCGACTAGGTACCACGGTAAACCCTCAATGGGCAAGAGTCTATGTGCCACGCCAAATTTCATGTGGCGTGGCACACGCACAGCAACCGTGATTGGTAGCTCCCAGCTAACACCCCGGACTGTTTACGCCTGCGAAATAGCGTCTGGAATGGTGGTGGGTTTCCATGCCGGCCTTGCCTTTTCGAAGGCACTGATGGCGTCTTCCCGCCGGAGTGTCAGTCCGATGTCGTCCAGGCCCTCCAGCAGGCGCCACCTGGTGTAGTCGTCAATATCGAAGGGCAACACGGTGGTTCCAGCGGCCACCGTGCGCGCCTCGAGATCGACCGTCAATTCCAGGCCGGGCTGTTCCTCGAGCAACTTCCAGAGCAATTCGACATCATGTTGTGACATCCGAGCCGCCACCAGACCGCCCTTGCCGGCGTTGCCGCGGAAGATGTCCGCGAAGCGCGACGAGATCACTACCCGGAAGCCGTAGTCCGTCAGCGCCCAAACGGCATGCTCGCGCGAGGAGCCCGTGCCGAAATCCGGACCCGCCACCAGGACAGATCCCCGGTTGTAGGGCTCGGTGTTCAAAATGAACGTCGGATCCGACCGCCACGCCGAGAACAGCCCGTCCTCGAATCCCGTTCGCGTGACCCGCTTCAGATAGACAGCCGGGATGATCTGGTCGGTGTCGACGTTGGATCGCCGCAGTGGCACGCCGATCCCCTTGTGTACCTTGATCGGTTCCATCAGTTCTCCTCCAAAGTCCGTGAAAATCGGCCGATCAGTTCAGATCCGCAGGTGAGGACAGCGTTCCGCGGACCGCGGTGGCCGCCGCGACCAGCGGCGAAACCAGGTGCGTCCGGCCGCCTTTGCCCTGTCTGCCCTCGAAGTTCCGGTTGGATGTCGAGGCGCAGCGCTGACCGGGGGAAAGCTGATCGGGATTCATTCCCAGGCACATCGAGCAGCCGGCCTGCCGCCATTCCGCGCCGGCCGCGGTGAAAATCTCGCCCAATCCCTCGGATTCGGCCTGCGCGCGCACCCGCATCGAACCCGGCACGATCAACATCCGGACACTGTCGGCGACCTTGCGACCTTGCAATACCTCGGCCACGGCGCGCAGATCCTCGATACGCCCGTTAGTGCACGAGCCGACGAATACCGTATCGACCTCGACCGCGCGAAGCGGAGTTCCGGGCTCCAAATCCATGTATCGCAGTGCCTTCTCGGCCGATTCCCGCGCCGTCTCGTCGGAGATATCGGCCGGATTCGGTACGGCGGCGCCCAGCGGCGCGCCCTGTCCGGGGTTGGTGCCCCAGGTGACGAACGGGGTCAGCGTCGAGGCGTCGATGTGTACCTCGGCGTCGAATTCGGCGCCCTCGTCGGTCTTCAGCGCCTCCCAGGCGGCGACCGCGGCGTCCCAGTCCGCGCCCTGCGGGGCGTGCGGGCGGCCCTTCAGGAATTCGTAGGTGATCTCGTCGGGAGCCACCATGCCCGCGCGGGCGCCGGCCTCGATGGACATGTTGCACATGGTCATCCGCGCCTCCATGGACATGGCCCGCACGGCCTCGCCCCGGTACTCCAGCACGTAGCCCTGACCGCCGCCGGTACCGATCTGCGTGATCACGGCCAGGATCACGTCCTTGCTCGTGACGCCGGGCGGCAGTTGCCCGTCGATGTTGACCGCCATGGTCTTGAACGGGCGCAGCGAGAGCGTCTGGGTGGCCAGCACGTGCTCGACCTCGCTGGTGCCGATGCCCATCGCGATCGCGCCGAACGCGCCGTGCGTGGAGGTGTGCGAATCACCGCACACCACGGTCATCCCCGGCTGGGTCAGACCCAGTTGCGGGCCGACCACGTGCACGATGCCCTGCTCGAGATCGCCCATGGGGTACAGCCGGACCCCGAACTCCGCGCAATTGCGCCGCAGCGTCTCGACCTGGGTGCGGGAAACCGGGTCCGCGATCGGCTTGTCGATGTCGACGGTCGGGACGTTGTGGTCCTCGGTGGCGATGGTGAGATCCGGTCGCCGGACCGGGCGGCCGGCCGCGCGCAGGCCGTCGAAGGCCTGCGGGCTGGTCACCTCGTGCACCAGGTGCAGGTCGATATAGATGAGATCCGGTTCGCGGGCATCGCCCTCCCCCGCGCCGTGCGCGACGACATGCTGCTCCCAGACCTTCTCCGCCAGAGTGCGTGGCCGCTCGGCCATCGTGGTTCACCTTTCTGTGTTCGATTGCGCCGGCTCCGCCGTCGCTGTCGTGGCCCTCGTGACCTCGGGCCTTCCCTCCTCCGCTCCGGCCGCGAGCGGCCTCCGCTCCGTCAGTCCAGGCCCGAGGCGGGCCGCGACCCACAGGCACACACAGCCCAGCGGCAGGAAGTTGACTATCTCAACATGCGAGACGTTAGTATCGTTCTATGAGACAGCATAGCGGTATCGGGGTGCTCGACAAAGCCATGGCCGTGCTCTACGCGGCGGCCGAGCAGCCCTGCGGCCTCAACGAGTTGTGCGCCCGTACCGGCCTGCCCCGCGCCACGGCGCACCGACTGGCCGTGGGGCTCGAGGTGCACCGCATGCTCGCCCGGGACGTCAACGGGTTGTGGCGGCCGGGCCCCGCGCTGTCGGAGCTGGCCAACGCCGCCGAGGACCCGCTGCTGGAGGCCGCCACGGCCATCCTGCCCCGGCTGCGCGAGATCACCGGGGAAAGTGTGCAGCTCTACCGTCTCGACGGCCACTCGCGCATCTGCCTCGCCGCCCTGGAACCGACGTCGGGCCTGCGCGACACCGTGCCGGTCGGCGCCCGCCTGCCGCTCACCGCGGGCTCGGCCGCAAAGGTTCTGCTGGCCTGGGCGGATCCGGAAATACAGCGCGGAGTACTGCTCGATGCCGTGTTCGGCGAGCGCGCGCTGGCCGAGGTGCGCCGCCGCGGCTGGGCGCAGAGCGCCGCCGAGCGAGCGGCCGGGGTGGCCAGCGTCTCGGCGCCCGTACGCGACTCGGCGGGCGCCGTGGTCGCCGCGGTGTCGGTATCGGGACCGATCGACCGGATGGGGCGGCGGCCCGGCGCACGATGGGCGGCGGACCTGGTGGCGGCGGCCGACGCCCTGCACAAGCGACTGTGAGCACCCGTGGCCCCGCGCGCACACGTGACGCAGGCCATACGCCGTAAAGTAGAGTCGGCCCATGGGAGCTAATCAACGCGCGCAGATCGTGATGTCCGACGCGGAGATCACCGATTTCCTGACGCACAGCCGCATCATCACGCTGGCCACGCTGGGCAAGTCGGGCCTGCCGCACCTGACCGCCATGTGGTACGGGCTGGTCGGCGGCGAGATCTGGTTCGAGACCAAGGCCAAGTCCCAGAAGGCCGTCAACATCCGCCGCGATCCGCGGGTGACGGTCCTCGTGGAGGCCGGCGACACCTACGACCAGCTGCGCGGGGTGTCGATCGAGGGGCGGGCGGAGATCGTCGACGACGCCGACGCGCTGTTCCGGGTCGGCGTGAGCGTGTGGGAGCGCTACACCGGCCCGTACAGCGAGGAGGTCCGCCCGATGGTGGAGGCGATGCTGAACAGGCGCGTGGCGATCCGGGTGGTGCCGGAGCGCACGCGCAGCTGGGATCACCGCAAGCTGGGGCTGCCCGAGCTGCCACCGGGCGGCAGCACCTGGCCGCGGGATTGAGCCGAGACGAGAAAACCCTCCAGCTCACGAGCTGGAGGGTTTCAGTAGCCCCGACGGGATTTGAACCCGCGCTACCGCCTTGAGAGGGCGGCGTCCTAGGCCGCTAGACGACGGGGCCAGGAGGATGGTCTCCGCGAACAGAGGCCTCCGCTGGGGTACCAGGACTCGAACCTAGAATGGCTGAACCAGAATCAGCTGTGTTGCCAATTACACCATACCCCAATGACCTGGGCTTTCAGCCAGCTCCCTGGCGGGGAGAGGACCTCGTTCCGGGCCGAGAGAAAGATTACCAAACCCCTCCCCGAAAACTACAAATCGACAGTTCAGAGGCCATTTTGCGGAGGGTTCCGGCGCACCGGGCCGGACGCGGCGGCCGCTCGGGACCGCCGCCGTGCCCGTGCCGCGCTATGCCGGGACGGCCGCGCGCAGCCGCCGCATCGTCGCCTCGCGCCCCAGCAACTCCAGCGACTCGTACAGCGGCGGGCTGATGTGCGATCCGGTCACCGCGACCCGCACCGGCGCGAACGCCTTGCGCGGTTTGAGGCCCAGATCGTCCACCAGCGCCGTTTTCAGCGCGCTTTCCAACTCCTCCGCGGTCCAGGCGGAAACGCCGTCCAGCGCGGCGATGGCGGCCCGCACGACCGGCGCCGCGTCGGGACCGAGATTCTTTTCCGCCGCGGCCGGGTCGACAGCGAACTCGTCTTCCGGCACGAACAGGAACTTCAGCAGCTCCCATGCGTCGCCGAGCACCACGATCCGGGTCTGCACCAACTCGGCCGCCGTTGCGAAAAGGGCCTCGTCCACTTCGGCGCCGATGTGGTTGTGCGCGGTCAGGTAGTCGCGCAGTCGACGAGCGAAATCACCGGGCTCCAGCAAACGAATGTGCTCGGCGTTGATCGCGTCCGCCTTCTTCTGGTCGAAGCGCGCCGGATTCGAATTTACTTTCGATATGTCGAAGGCCTCGACCATCTCCGTCATGGAGAAGACGTCGCGGTCGTCGGTGAGGCTCCAACCCAGCAATGCCAGGTAATTCAGCAAACCCTCCGGGATGAATCCGCGGTCGCGGTGGACGAACAGATTCGACTCGGGATCGCGCTTGGACAACTTCTTGTTGCCCTGCCCCATCACGAACGGCAGATGCCCGAACTGCGGAGTTAACTCGGCCACCCCGATCCGCTGTAGTGCCTCGTACAGCGCGATCTGCCGCGGAGTGGAGGAGAGAATGTCCTCGCCGCGCAACACATGGGTGATCTTCATCGACGCGTCGTCGACCGGATTCACCAGTGTGTAGAGCGGATCACCGGTCCCGCGGGTGAGCGCGAAATCGGGCACCGTGCCCGCCTTGAAGGTGGTTTCGCCGCGCACCAGATCGTTCCATGACAGGTCGTGGTCGGGCATGCGCAGCCTGACCACCGCCGGGCGGCCCTCCGCCTTGTGGGCGGCGATCTGCTCCGGCGTCAGGTCGCGGTCGAAGTTGTCGTACCCCAGCTTGGGATCGCGACCGGCGGCCCGGTGGCGCTCCTCGACTTCGGCTGGCGTGGAGAAGGATTCGTAGGCCTCCCCGGCCGCCAGCAAACGCCGCACCACATCGAGATGAATCTCACGTCGCAGCGACTGCCGGTACGGACCGTAGGGGCCGCCGACCTCCGGACCCTCGTCCCAGGTGAGCCCGAGCCAGCGCAGCGCGTCCAGCAGCGCGGCATAGGATTCCTCGGAATCGCGTGCGGCATCGGTGTCTTCGATGCGGAACACGAAGGCGCCGCCGTGGTGACGGGCGTACGCCCAGTTGAACAGCGCCGTCCGGATCAGGCCGACGTGCGGCGTGCCGGTCGGTGACGGGCAGAAACGGACCCGTACGTCAGACATGTTCCTTCTCTCGATCAACGTTTGGCGGCAACGGGATTGGTGAGGGTGCCGATGCCCTCGACCGTCACGGAGACGGTTTGCCCATCCTGCATCGGTCCTACACCTTCCGGTGTGCCGGTGAGGATCACGTCACCCGGCAGCAGCGTCATGACCGTGGTGACCCATTCGATCAGCTTCGGGATATCGTGCAGCAGAAGCGAAGTCCGGCTGCGCTGGCGCACCTCACCGTCGAGTTCCGTGGTGAGTTCCAGATCGGCCGGATCGAGGTCGGTCTCGATCCACGGCCCGAGCGGGCAGAAGGTGTCGTAGCCCTTGCCGCGCGTCCACTGCCCGTCCTGCCGTTGCTGATCGCGGGCCGTGACGTCGTTGGCGGCGGTGTAGCCGAGGATCACGTCCCGGGCGCGGGCGGCGGGCACGTCCTTGCACGGGCGGCCGATCACGATGGCGAGTTCGCCCTCGTAGTCGACCTGAGAGGAACTGGGCGGCAGCACAATCGGCACATTCGGGCCCACGATGGCGGTGTTCGGCTTGAGGAAGATCACCGGGTCCGCCGGGGCCTCGCCGCCCATCTCCCGCGCGTGCGCCGCGTAGTTCTTGCCGACGCACACCACCTTGCTGGCGAGAATCGGGGCCAGCAGCCGCACGTCGGCCACCGGCCAGCTGCGGCCGGTGAACGTCGGCGTGCCGAACGGGTGCTCGGCGATCTCCCTCGCCACCGCGTCCGAACTCGATCCCTCGATGCTGACGAACGCGACTCCATCGGGACTGGCAACTCGACCTAGGCGCATGGCTCGACAGTCTATCCACCTCGTGGTATGCGCCCGACCGGGTGGTCTGCCTCGGCGGCCGGAACCCGCCGACCGGCGACCGGGCCGGTGGATTCGGTTCCCCGTCGGGTGTACCGTGGCGGGGTGTTCACACAGTAAGACTGTGATCCCAATATGTGAGATTCCGAGGTGAAGGCATGACAACCGTGACCCCATTGCACGCGTCCCGGCGGTGGATCATGCTCGCCCTCGGGGTCTTCGCCCAGGGCTCCAGCGCGGTCATCGTGCATGGCACGCCGTTCCTGCTGCCGGAGCTGACCGACCGCGGAATGTCCTTGGCCACAGCGGGTCTGCTGGTGGCGATGCCGACCGTCGGGCTGGTGTGCACACTGATCGCCTGGGGGTACGCCGTCGACCGGTTCGGCGAGCGCACGGTGCTGGTGGCGGGGCCGGTGGTGATGTGCGTCGCGGGCGCGGCGGCCGCGACGGTCACGAACTACGTTGCGCTGGGGGCATTGTTGTTCGTGGCGGGGATGGGCGCGGGCGCCACGAACGGCGCCAGCGGCCGGGTGATCGTCGGCTGGTTCCCGCCGAATCAGCGCGGCCTGGCGATGGGCATCCGGCAGACGGCGCAGCCGCTGGGCGTCGCGATCGCGGCGCTGACGATCCCGGCCGTCGCTGCGGCGCACGGGTTTTCCGCCGCGATCCTGGTACCGGCGGCGATGGCGGGGCTGGCCGCGGTGGGCTGCGCGGCCGGGATCATCGACCCGCCGCGACCGGAGATATCCGGCGGGGAGCGGCCCGCCAATCCGTACCGCGGCGACACGACGCTGTGGCGGATCCACGCGGTCTCGGTGCTGCTGGTGATTCCGCAGGCCACCGTCTGGACCTTCGCGCTGCTGTGGCTGCACCGCGACGTCGGGCTGTCCCTGGCGGCGGCCGGTGTGCTGGTCACCGGCACTCAACTGCTGGGCGCGGCGGGCCGCATCGGCGCGGGAGTCTGGTCCGACCGGGTCGGCAGTCGCCTGCGCCCGCTGCGCACGG
Organism: Nocardia wallacei; assembly: GCF_029868745.1. Classification (GTDB taxonomy): domain Bacteria; phylum Actinomycetota; class Actinomycetes; order Mycobacteriales; family Mycobacteriaceae; genus Nocardia; species Nocardia wallacei_B. Next base: position 8,119 of record NZ_JARWOP010000277.1, read on the forward strand.
TGGCCGTCGCGGCCGCGATCTCCATGTGCGCGTTGGCGATCGCGTCCTGGCTGCACTGGTGGTGGGCGGCGATCCCGATCCTGGTGGCGGCCTCGGTCATCACCGTCGCCGACAACGGCCTGGCCTTCACCGCCGTCGCCGAGATCGCCGGCCCCTACTGGAGCGGCCGCGGCCTCGGCGTCCAGAACACCGGCCAAAACCTGGCCTCCGCCGCCATCGCCCCCTTGTTCGGCGCCCTGATCACCGCCGCCGGCTTCTCCGCCACCTACTTGGTCACCGCCGTAATAGCCACCGCCGCAATCCCATTGGTCCCCCTGGCGCGGCACGGCAAGGCCACCTGACACTACCCGGCGATCCGCACGAGCGCTTCGGCCGCGGCCGCACCCTCGGTCGGAGCACGGTCCGGCACGAACGTGCGTGCGGAATCCGGGCGTGAAGAGCGTTGCCGCCGAATCGATCCGGCGATAGTCATGGTGAACCCGCAAGTACGGCAACGCCACCGGGGCAGAGCAGCCCGGAACACCGCGACCGCGTGCGCATTCGGCGGTCCGCCTCGGTCCCGCCGCACATGGATCCGCCGCCTTCGATCACGAAGGCGGCGGATATCCCGGGCTCGATCGCCGGAAGACTCACACGGCGGCGGCGATGCGGTCGCCGATCGCCACGGTGGAGGCGGTGCCGGTGCGGGAGGCGAGGTCCTTGGCTACGGCGGATTCGATTCGGGTGGCCTCGTCGGTCTTACCGAGATGCGTCAGGAGCAGGGAGACCGAGAGGATGGCGGCGGTGGGGTCGGCCTTGGACTGGCCGGCGATGTCGGGGGCGCTGCCGTGCACCGGCTCGAACATGCTCGGGTTGGCGCCGGAGGCGTCGATATTGCCGGAGGCGGCCAGGCCGATGCCGCCGGATACCGCGGCGGCCAGGTCGGTGATGATGTCGCCGAACAGGTTGTCGGTGACGATCACGTCGAAGCGGCCCGGATCGTTGACCATGTGGATGGTCGCGGCGTCGATGTGCTGGTAGGCGACCTCGACCTCGGGGTATTCGGCGCCGACCTCGGTCACCGTGCGCTGCCACAGCGAACCGGCGAAGCTGAGCACGTTGGTCTTGTGCACCAGGGTCAGGTGCTTGCGCCGCTGCTGAGCCTTGGCGAAGGCGTAGCGGACCACGCGCTCGATGCCGAAGCGGGTATTGGTGCTGACCTCGGTGGCGACCTCGTGCGGAGTCGCCACGCGGATCGCGCCGCCGGTGCCGGTGTAGGGCCCCTCGGTGCCCTCGCGCACCACCACGAAGTCGATGTCCGGGTTACCCGACAGCGGGCTGGGCACGCCCGGATACAGCTTGGACGGCCGCAGATTCACGTGGTGGTCGAGCGCGAAGCGGGTGTGCAGCAGCAGACCGCGTTCGAGGACGCCGCTGGGCACGGACGGGTCGCCGATGGCGCCCAGCAGGATCGCGTCGTGCTGCTTCAGCTCGGGCAGCACATTCTCCGGCAGCACCTCGCCGGTCGCGTGATACCGCTTCGCGCCCAGGTCGTAGTGGGTCTTCTCGACGCCCGGCACGACCACGTCGAGCACCTTCAGCGCCTCCGCGATGACCTCGGGCCCGATTCCGTCACCGGGGATGACAGCCAGCTTCATATGACCAAGGCTCCGTTTCGTTTCGTGCGGCCGGGCTCACAAGCACCGACACCCTATCCGCTGCCTCGACCGAGGTGAATTCACTTCCGGCGCAAGGCGATACAGCATGGGTAGCCCGGCCGCAGACACCACCTTCGCAGGCGACGTCAGCGGCCGGACCATACCCACGACTAGCTCAGGTCCACCTGGACGACCCGGACCGCGCCCACGGCCTCGGCGATCGCGGCCCGGACGTCGGCGGGGACATCCTTGTTGACGCGCAGCACCACGGTGGCGCCCTCCTTGTCGACATCCTGGCTCAGCTGCGCGGCCTGAATGTCGATCGCGGCCTCGCCGAGCTCGGTGCCGATCCGGCCGAGCGCGCCCGGACGGTCGTCGTAGTTGAGCACCGCCAGGTTGAGGCCCTCGGCGCGCATGTCGTAGTTGCGGCCGTTGATGTTGACGATCTTCTGGACCTGCTGCGGCTCGGTCAGCGTGCCGGCCACGTTCAGGGTCGCGCCGTCACCGAACACCGCGCGCAGGTCGACCAGGCTGCGGTGCGACGGGCTCTCGGAGACGGTGGAGACCGACGCCTCGATACCGCGATCCTTCGCCAGCTGCGGCGCGTTGACGAAGGTGACCGGATCCTCCACCAGCGCGGAGAAGATGCCGCGCAGCGCCGAAAGCTCCAGCACCGCAACATCTTCCGAGGACAGCTCGCCGCGCACCACGACCTCCAGGCTGACCGGCAGCTCGCTGGCCAGCGCCCCCAGCAGCACGCCCTGCTTGCGCACGATCTCGAGCCACGGGGCGACCTCCTCGCCCACCGTGCCACCGGTCACGTTCACCGCGCCCGGTACGAACTCGCCCGCCAGCGCCAGCAGCACGGACTTGGCGACGTCGGTGCCCGCCCGGTCCTGCGCCTCGGAGGTGGACGCGCCCAGGTGCGGCGTGACGACCACCTGCGGCAGCTCGAACAGCGGGCTGTCGGTGCACGGCTCGGTCTCGTACACGTCGATGCCGGCGGCCCGCACGTGGCCCGAGGTGATGGCGTCGGCGAGGGCCTGCTCGTCGATGAGCCCGCCGCGCGCGGCGTTGACGATGATGACGCCCGGCTTGGTCAGCGCCAGTTTCTCCTTGGAGAACAGGCCCTTGGTCTCCGGCGTCTTGGGCAGATGCACCGAGATCAGGTCGGCGCGCTGCAGCAGTTCGTCCAGCGACACCAGCTCGATACCCAGCTGCGCGGCGCGCGCGGGCGACACGTAGGGGTCGTAGGCGATGATCTTGGTCTCGAACGCGGCCAGACGGGCGGCGAACAACTGGCCGATGCGGCCCAGGCCGACCACGCCGACGGTCTTGCCGAAGATCTCGACACCGTTGAACTTGCTGCGCTTCCAGGTGTGCTCGCGCAGGGTGGCGTCGGCGGCCGGAATCTGGCGCGCGGCGGACAGCAGCAGCGTGACGGCGTGCTCGGCGGCGGTGTGAATGTTCGAGGTGGGCGCGTTGACCACCATGACGCCGCGCTCGGTGGCCGCGGGCACGTCGACATTGTCGAGGCCGACACCGGCGCGGGCGACGATCTTCAGGTTCTTCCCGGCCTCCAGCACCTCGGCGTCGACGGTGGTGGCCGAGCGCACCAGCAGCGCGTCCGCGTCCGGCACAGCGGCCAGCAGCTCGGGCCGGTTCGGGCCGTCTACCCAGCGCACCTCGACACCGTCACCGAGCGCATCGACGGTCGACTGGGCGAGCTTGTCGGCGATCAGAACTACGGGACGGCCATGTTGGCTCACTGTGCGGCACTCCTGGGGAAAGGGGATCGGCATTTACCGCCGCCCAGCTTAATGGGCCGGTTTCCGGGGTCGGGTACCGCCCGGCAGGCAGGTGCCCTCAGTGCGCGCCCACGCCTCCGGCGGCGCGCATGTCCGCCGCGCGACCGGGACATGAACATGGTGAACCGGATTCGACACCCGCGTGAGAGTTGCGCGAAACCTCGGCCGAACCAGGCGTTTTCGCTGGATGAGGACCTTTCACGCCGTCATGGTGTGAGCATGGCCATCACCCGGCGCACCTGTTCGGCACTGTTGGTGACTTCCTTCGCGGCGCTCGTCACCGGCGCCACGCTGCCGCGGGCGGGCGCCGCCGCGGGCTCGGGCAAGGTGGCGGTGATCGGCATCGACGGGTGCCTGTACAGCGAGTTGCTCGCGGCCGTCACGCCGAATCTGCAGCGGCTGGCCGCCGAGGGCACGCTCAGCCGATACTCGATCGCGCCGCACACCACGGTGTCGTGCCCGTCCTGGTCGGCGGTGCTGACCGGGGTGTGGGACACCCGCACCGGTGTCTGCGACAACGGCGACAGCTGCGCCCCCGAACGCCTGAACCGCTTCCCGACGGTGTTCAACCGGATCAAGCGCGCGGCGCCGGACCGTCGGACGGCCTCGATCGCGACGTGGGACACCATCTCGATGATCGCCCGCCTGGGGCATCCGCACGCCGATATCGTGCTCACCACCGGCGCGAACCCGCTGGGCACCTACGGTTGCGAGGCCGATATCGACACCGCGACCGCGGCGGAGACGGTCCGCGCGATCGCCGACGGCACCGACTTCGTGTTCACCCATTTCGATCAGGTCGACATCGCCGGACACCGGCTACGAGCGAGCAATCCGCAGGCCTACCGCGACGCGATCAGCCGGGTCGACGTGCTGGTCGGCCGGATCGCCGACGCGGTGCGGTCGCGGTCGGCGGAGCATCCCGGTGAGCGGTGGACGATTCTGGTGACCACCGACCACGGGCACAAGCCCGAGGGCGGGCACGGCGGCCAGAGTGCCTACGAGACAGCGAGTTTCGTGGTCGCCTGGGGCCCCGACTTCCCGGCGGGCCGCGTGCACAACGGATACTCGCTGATCGACATCACCCCGACGGTGCTCGATCTGCTCGGCCTCCCTCCGGTCCCCGATCTGGACGGAAAGTCGTTGCGCGCGGGCGGTTCCGGCGATCCGTCCGCCCCACCGCCGCAGACGCCGGTGGTCGGACATCCGGCGGACCCTGCCACCACTCGCCTTGCGGCCCTGCCGTTTCCGGCGGACGCCGGCTGCAAGGTCGGCGCGGCACCGACCGGCGACTGACCCCGAACGCGCGAGGGGCCCCCCCCCGGATCCCCGGAGGCGGGGCCCGGGGAGAAGGCGGGGTTAGATTCAGCCAGCGGGAGGGGGAGGCGGCGCGGGTTGGGCGCCG
>NZ_JARWOP010000278.1 GCF_029868745.1 Nocardia wallacei
CCCCCCCCCCCCCCCCCCCCCCCCCCCCCCCCGGGGTCTCCGATTTCAGCGCACGGTGTGCGCGGCGGCGACCATGTTCCGCAGCGACGCCTCCACCTCGGCCGGACCGCGGGTCTTCAGCCCGCAGTCCGGATTGACCCAGAGACGTTCGGCCGGAACAGCTTTCAACGCCGCGCGCAGGGAGACGGTGATCTCCTCGACGCTCGGCACCCGCGGCGAGTGGATGTCGTAGACGCCCGGACCGACACCCAGGTGGAAGCCCGCCGCGTTCAGATCGTCGAGTACCTCCATCCGGGAGCGCGCCGCCTCGATCGAGGTGACGTCGGCGTCCAGATCCGCGATCGCCCCGATGATCTCACCGAACTCCGAATAGCACAGGTGCGTGTGGATCTGGGTAGCGTCCGAGACGCCGCTGGTCGCCAGCCGGAACGCCGCCACCGCCCAGTCCAGGTACCGCCGCTTGGCGTCGGCGCGCAGTGGCAGCAGTTCCCGCAGCGCCGGTTCGTCGACCTGCACGATGCGGATACCGGCGGACTGCAGATCCACCGTCTCGTCCCGGATGGCCAGCGCCACCTGCCGGGCGGTGTCGGCCAGCGGCTGGTCGTCGCGCACGAACGACCAGGCCAGGATCGTCACCGGACCGGTCAGCATGCCCTTGACCGGCTTGTCGGTCAGTGACTGGGCGTATTCGATCCACTGCACGGTCATCGGCGCGGGCCGGGCGACGTCGCCGTACAGGATCGGCGGCCGCACGCAGCGGGTGCCGTAGGACTGCACCCAGCCGTTGGCCGTGGCGAAGAACCCGTCCAGCTGTTCGGCGAAGTACTGCACCATGTCGTTGCGCTCGGGCTCGCCGTGCACCAGCACGTCGATGCCCAGCTTCTCTTGCAGCGCAACGACGTCCGCGATCTCGGCGCGCATCCGCTCGTCGTACTGCGCGGCCGTGATCTCGCCCTTGCGCAGCGCCGCGCGGGCCTGCCGGATCGCGGAGGTCTGCGGATAGGAGCCGATCGTGGTGGTGGGCAGCAACGGCAGCCGCAGCCGCTCTCGTTGCAGCGCAAGGCGTTCCGCTGCGGGGGAGCGGCGGGTGGCTTCGGGGCCGAGGGCAGCCAGCCGGGCCCGGACCGCGTCATTACGCAAACGCGGATCGGTGGCGCGGCTCGCCGATGCCGCACGGGCCGTGGCGAGTTCGTCCGCGATGGCCTCGGTGCCTCGGTGCACCGCCGTCGCGAGCAGCCGCACCTCGGCGACCTTCTCCGCGCCGAACGCCAGCCACGATCGCAGCGCCGGGTCGGTCCCGGTTTCGTCGTCCAGCGAATACGGAACATGCAGTAGCGAACTGGAGGTCGAGACCGCCAACGCACCCGAACTGCCCAGCAGCGTGCCCAATGTCGACAGTGCCTGGTCGAGATCGGTGCGCCAGACATTGCGTCCGTCGACCACGCCCGCCACCATCAGCTTGCCTGCCAGCGCGGGAACTGCGGCCACGTCGTCCACGGTGGCGCCCGCGACGAAGTCGAGCGCGATGCCCTCTACGCCCATGTCCGCCAGCGCGGGCAGCGCCGCACCCGGACGCCCGAAATAGGTCGCCACCAGGATCGCCGGGCGCTGGGGCACGCCCGCCAGCTCGGCATACG
>NZ_JARWOP010000279.1 GCF_029868745.1 Nocardia wallacei
TGCCCGCCGACTACCGGGCCGATCTGGGCGCCGTGCCGGTCGAGGCGCTCGTGCACGTCGAGGTCGAATGGGCGGGTAAGGCGCCGGCGGCCAAGGCCGACGAGACGCGCTGGGTGGCGAGCCTGCCCTTCGGCGTCGACACGCCCGCCCTGGGCGCGATCGTCGGCAGCGGCGACCCCGCGGCCGAGGGCTTCGCCGCGCTGATCGACGCGCATCAGTCGGCGTCGTCGCTGTTCCGCGGCATCCGGACGATGGTGGCGCATCACCCCGACCCCAGCGTGCGCTCGTTCTGTCCGGTGCCGGGCGCGCTGACCACCAAGGCGTTCCTCGACGGTTTCGCGGTGCTGGCCGAGCGTGGGCTGTCGTTCGACGGCTGGGTGTACTCGCATCAATTGCCGGAGGTGACCGCGCTGGCGCAGCGCTATCCCGAGGTGACCATCGTGCTCGACCATCTCGGCACGCCCGCCGGGATCTTCGGCCCGGTCGGCAAGCGCACCGGCGTGAATCCCGGGGCGCGGCGCGAGCTGTTCGTCCGGTGGCGCGACGATATCGCCACGCTCGCCACCCATCCGAACGTGGTGGCCAAGGTGAGCGGGATGGCCATGCCGATCCTCGGCCACCCCGTCCCGGCGCGCGGCAATCCGACCCCGGCGCCGGAACTGCTGGAGCGGGCCGCGCCGCTGCTGCACCACGCCTTGGATGTCTTCGGCGCGCAGCGCCTGATCTGGGGCTCCGATTTCCCGGTGGACAAGCCGATCACCAGCGTCGGCAACAGCGCCCGGGTGGTGGTCGACGTGCTCGCCGACCACGGTGGCGGAGCGGCGGAACTCGACCAGATCTTCCGCGGCAATGCCCAGCGGGTGTACGGGATCGACGCCGAGCTACTGGCCTGACCGAATCCCATTGCCCACCAGGCTATTTCACCGTGTCACGCGACGACTTCACCACCACCGCCCTGCGGGCGCTGGGTGGCGGCTGAGCGCGGTGCTGGCGTCAGGGGTCCGTTCGTGGCCTAATGGTGGCGGGCGGCCAGTGGCGGCAGGAGGGTCCATGAGCGAGCAGACGACGCGGTCCGCGGATTACGAGGTGATCATCGTCGGGGCCGGGTTCTCCGGGATCGGCGCGGCGATCAAGCTGCGCGAAGACGGGTTCGAGGATTTCCTGATCGTGGACGATGCCGACGGGGTGGGCGGCACCTGGCATTGGAATACGTATCCCGGTATCGCCGTGGATATTCCGTCGTTCAGCTACCAGTTCTCGTTCGAGCAGAGTCCGGAGTGGTCACGGGTGTACGCGCCCGGCCGCGAACTCGCGGCCTACGCCGAGCACTGCACCGACAAGTACGGGCTGCGGCCGCGAATCCGCTTCCGCACCACCATCTCCGACGCCGAGTTCGACACGGACGGCGACCTCTGGCGATTGCGCACCACCGACGGCGACGAACTCACCGCGCGCTATGTCATCGCGGCCACCGGCGTGCTCACCCGGCCGAAACTGCCCGACATTCCCGGTGTGGAATCGTTCGCGGGCCGCACCATGCACACCTCCCGCTGGGACCATTCCGCGGACCTGCGCGGCAAGCGAGTCGCGATCATCGGCACGGGGGCCTCCGCGATACAGGTCATCCCATCGATCGCGCCGGACGTCGAGCGGCTGGTGGTCTTCCAGCGCACGCCGATCTGGTGCCTGCCGCGGCCGGACGCGACGCTGCCCCCGCCCGTGCGGTGGGCGCTGCGGCACCTGCCGGGCGGGCCAACGCTGGCGCGGCTGGCCAGCCAGGCGTTCGTCGAGCTGACCTTTCCCCTGTCGGCGCACTACTACTCCACCCTGCCGCTGGCGAAGCTCGGCGAACGCAGCGGGCGGGCGCATCTGCGCAAACAGGTGCGCGACCCGGCGATCCGGGACAAGCTCACCCCGCGCTACGCGCTCGGCTGCAAGCGGCCCGGATTCTCCAACGACTACCTCGCCACCTTCAACCGCGACAACGTGCTGCTGGAGACCGACCCGATCGCCGAGATCACCCCGACCGGCGTGCGTACCCGCACCGGCGCCATCCACGAGGCCGACGTACTGATCCTGGCGACCGGCTTCAAGGTGATGGAGGCCGGGAACATGCCGACCTTCGCGCTGCGCGGCGTCGACGGGCTGGACCTCGAGAAATGGTGGGACGAGAACCGTCTGCAGGCCTACGAGGGCGTGAGCGTGCCCGGCTTCCCGAATTTCTTCTCCATCATCGGGCCCTACGGATACAACGGGTCGTCGTACTTCACACTCATCGAGATGCAGACCCACCACATCCTGCGGCTACTGCGGCACGCCCGCCGCAAGCGGGTCACGCGGGTGGAGGTGACCCGCGCGGCCAACGAGCGGTACTTCCGCGAGATGCTGGATCGCCGTGCCGGACAAGTGTTCTGGCAGGACAGCTGCACGGTGGCCAACAGCTATTACTTCGACAAGAACGGCGATGTGCCGCTGCGCCCGATGAGCACCGTCGAAGCCGCTTGGCGGGCAGCGCATTTCGACCTCGGCGACTATCGGTTCGAGTCGGGGGCCACGGACGCCCGGGCCAGCTGAGCGGTGAGTTCGGCCCGCGCGGTGACCAGTGACGGGCCGTACCAAGTGAGGCTGCGGCCGGACACCAGGGCCACCGGAATACCCGGAAACGCCTCGGGCCCATCGGTTTCGGTGAACACGTAGGGCTCGTCCGGCAGCACGGCCAGTTCGACGCCGGCGGTCAGCTCCGGCCCGGACACCGTGGGGTAGCGCTCGTCGCGGTCGGCGTGCACGAGCCGCAAGCCGAGACGGCGGGCCAGATCACCGGTGAAGGTGTCGCGTCCGACCACCATCCACGGATCACGCCACACCGGGATCACCGTGTCGCGCAACGGTTCCGGCGCGGGCGCGGCCCAGACCTCTTCCGCCGCACGCAGCCAGGCGGGCGAACGGATACCGAGGGCCAGTTCGAACAGCCTCGTCATGGCGGTGAACGCCGCCGGTACCGTCTCGATCCTGGTGACCCACACCGGAATTCCCGCCGCGCGCAGGCGGTCGACATCGAGGCGCCGGTTCTCCTCCTGGTTGCAGACCACCAGGTCCGGGTCCAGCTCGGCGATGCGCCGGACATTCGGGTTCTTCGTCCCGCGTACCCGCTCGACCGCGAGATCGCCGGGGTGCGTGCACCATTCCGTGGCCGCGATCAGCCGCTCCGGGCAGGTCGCCGCGATGGCCTCGGTGAGCGACGGCACCAAGGAGACGACCCGGCGTACCGGGCGGCGCACCGGCACCTCCGTATCGAGATCGTCGCGCGGGATGTCGGCTGTGGTCATCGGTTCTATCCCCTGCCCAGCGCCCGGTAGCGGTCGCGCAGTTCCCGCAGGCCGGTCTCGGCGATGTGCTCGTCCTCGGCGGTCATCCGCAGCGCGCGGCGCAGCGGGACCGGGTCCAGGTCGTCGAGGGCGGGGCGGAACTCCGGCCGCGGGAGGCCGGGCAGCGCGATGTTCTCCCCGTACAGGTCGTCGGAGACCGTTGTGCCCGCGTCGTTCTGGACGCCGCTGATCAGCGTGTCCAGTTCGAGGCCGCGCAGCGTGAGCATGATCGACGGCTCGGCGTCGAGGCGTTCGGCGACGATGTAGCAGACCGCGGCCACGTGCTTGCACGGCCAGCCGGAATCGGGGCAGCTGCAGCCGAAGTCGAGTTCGGCGGCCGTGGTCGGCAGCAGTAGTGGTCCGAGTTCCTGCGGCAGGGCGCCCGAGGCCAGCTGGACGAGCATGCCGGGTGTATCGCGGACCAGGTCGATCAGTTCGTCCAGCCGCTCGTCGCGCAGTTGCCGCAGGGTCAGCACAGAGGTGAACGGGCGCGGCTGGCTGCCCTGCACCTCGGCCGTCACCGCGCCCGGCTCGACGTGGTAGGTCACCACCTGCCCGGAGCGGGCGTAGGTGCGCCCGCGCGTCAGCCGTCCCGCGTCGGCGACCTGCTCGACCGCCTCGATGAACGACCGGCCCCACCAGGTGCGGGCGAACGACCCGCGCCGACTGCGGGGTTCGACCCCGCCGCGCACCGGGCGGCGCTTGCCGTACTGGCTGTAATCGGTGAACGGGCTCATGCCGCCGCCTCGCTCATTCGCCCACCGCCTCGGACCCGAGGGTGAACAGTCGCTGGATCTCGTCGTTGCTGAATTCGGTGATCCAGTTCTCGCCGGTGCCGACGGTCAGATCGGCCAATTCCTGTTTGCCGCTGATCATGTCGTCGATGCGCTCCTCGATGGTGTCGACGCAGACCAGCTTGCGCACCTGGACGTCGCGGCGCTGGCCGATCCGGAAGGCGCGGTCGGTGGCCTGGTTCTCCACCGCCGGATTCCACCAGCGGTCCAGGTGCACCACATGATTGGCGGCGGTGAGATTCAGCCCGGTGCCACCGGCCTTGAGCGACAGCAACATCAGCGGCGGGCCGACGACGCTCTGGAAATTCTCGACCATGCCGTCGCGCCGCTTCTTGGACACCCCGCCGTGCAGGAACGGGATCGGAGTGCCGAACCGCTCGGTCAGGTACGGCTCGACCAACTCGCCGAACTCGCGGAACTGGGTGAACAGCAACGCCTTCTCGCCGTCGGCGAGTACCGCCTCCAGGACGTCCTCCACCAGCGCCAGTTTGCCCGAGCGGTGCTGCCCGCGCCGCAGCACCGCGGAGCCGTCGCCGAGGAAATGCGCGGGATGATTGCACACCTGCTTGAGCCGGGTCAGCGCGGCGAGCACCACGCCCTTGCGCTGAATGTCCTTGGACTGCTTCAGTTTCGCCATCATGTCGTCGACGACGGCCTGATACAGCGCGGCCTGCTCCACGGTGAGGTTGGCACGCACCGTCATCTCGATCTTGTCGGGCAGGTCGGAGATCACCGCGGGATCGGTCTTGACCCGGCGCAGCACGAACGGCGCGGTGACCGTGCGCAGCCGGGTGATCGCGTTCTCGTCGTGCTCGCGTTCGATCGGCACGGCGAAGCGGGCGTGGAACTGCGAGGCCTTGCCCAGCAGGTTCGGCGCCGCGAAATCGAGGATCGAGCGCAGTTCCTCCAGCCGGTTCTCCACCGGGGTTCCGGTGAGCGCCAGGCGTTGTCGCGCCGGGATGTGGCGCGCGGCACGGGACTGGCGGGTATTGGCGTTCTTGATGTGCTGCGCCTCGTCCAGCACCACCCGCTCCCACGGCTGCCGTTTCAGCTCCTCGACATCGCGGGCCAGCAGCGCGTAGGTGGTGATCACCAGGTCCGAATCCGTCACGGCCGCATCGAATTTCGCACCGGATCGGCGACCGGCGCCGTGATGCACCAGCACGCGCAGTTCGGGCGCGAAGCGCTCGGCCTCGCGCTGCCAGTTGCCGACCACCGACATCGGGCACACCAGCAGGGTCGGGCCCGGCGCGGAAGCTCTTGCGGCGGTTTCCCTTTCGTGCAGCAGCAGGGCGAGCACCTGCACCGTCTTGCCCAGGCCCATATCGTCGGCCAGGATGCCGCCGCAGCCGTACCGGTTCATCGTGGCCAGCCAGGACAGGCCGCGCAGCTGATACGGCCGCAGCTCCGCCTTCAGGCCCGCGGGCGGGTCGACCGGCTCGGCCGTGCGGGTCGACTCGAGCAGTCCGGCCGCCCAGCCGGTGGCGCGCACCTGCTCGATCGGCACGTCCTTCACCTCGGTCGTGGCGATCTGGGCGAGCAGGTCGGTGAGCGTGCCCGTCGTGTCGGAGGTGCGGCCGTCCAGGTAGGCCGCGGCGGCGGCCAGCGCCCGGTGGTCGGCCTGGACCCACTGCCCGCGCAGCCGCACCAGATCCGATTTGGACCGGACCAGCCGGGCCATCTCGGCCGGGGTCAGCACGATGTCGCCGAGCGCGAGTTCCCAGCGGTAGGAGACCAGCCCGCTCAGGCCGACCGCGGTCTCGGTGGCGGCCGGGCTCTGCACGGCCAGGCGCATGCTGGGGGCGACGATCCGCCAGGCACGCGGCAACAACAGTTGCACACCGGCCGCGTGCAGCGCGTGCGCGCCGTGCGCCACCAGGTCCTGGACCACCGCGGTCGGGAGCAGGAAGTCCAGGCCGCCCGGGTCGCGCGGCAGTTCGCGCAGCATCGGGTACGCCTGGACCGCCGCGGCCACCTTCTCCGTCGTGAGCTTCAACTGGCCCGGGTCGCCCTGGATCGGAACCGGTTGCGGGGCTTCGCCTTCCGCGCGCAGACACACCTCGAGCCGCCAGAGCGCGTCGGTGTCTGCCGCGCCCGTCTCCGGCTCCTCCTCGGGCTCCAGCAGGCGCAGCACCAGTTCCGGCTCGCCGAGGGTGAGGCTGGTGCGCCACTCCTCCAGCGCCGCGGACACTCGGTGCGACCCGGTTTCCAGCGGCACGTCCTCGGTCAGGGCCGCAACCAGCGGGTGGGTGTGCCGCGCCGCGACCAGATGCGCGCGGGCGACCGGATCCGCCAGCTCGCTCACCATGTTCTCGAGCACGGCGGAGGGGCGGGCGCCGACCCGCAGCGCGGGCGGCATCGCGGCGGCCAGCTCGGCCAGCCAGGCGCGCTGCCGCTGCCCGCCGACCAGCCGCCAGCGGACCCACCACGCGCCGTCGTCGCGACGGAGTTCGGGCACCACCCGCCCGGCCCGCACCCACCGATCGATGCCGTGCGCGACGTGCGCGAGGAACCGCAGATCGGCGGCGACCAGATGGTCAGGCAGCCGTTGGAGCAGCACCTCGGCGGCGGCAGACGGGGTCAACGCGTGCGCGCGCACCTCGGTGAGTTCCGGGCCCTCGGCGCCCGCGACCAGCACCTGTGCCCGATGTCGGAACCGCGCGCCCGTGAGCACCGCGCCCAGCGGATCGGGCAGGGCGGACTGCGCATCGGGTGCGCCGGATTCGGGATGGCGCCACAGCACCAGCCCCGCTCCGGGAGTCCACAACCCGTGCAGCATCCATCCATCCAATCAGCCGCCACCGACACGACTCGCGGCCGTCCCGCCGCACTGTGAGCAGAACGGTGTTTCCGCCGACAGCTGTCAGGCTACGAATAAGCAGCGCTCCGTCGGCCCGGACGACGGAGGCTCGTAACCCATCGACCGGGACGAGGATCGCGCCACCCGGCGCGCAGTAGGAGGATACGTGCGACCTGTCAAAGCCGGAATCGTCGCCGCGGCCCTGACCGCCGCCACCCTCGCGGCGGCCACCCAGCCCGCGGCCGCCGACGAGCCCGCGCCCAGCGGACCCGACGAGATCATCTCGATCGATATCAACCTGCTCGGCTGCTCCCTCGGCGCCGGCCTGGGCCTGGATCTGCTGCTCGCGCTCACGGCCGGGAACGGTTCGAGCGCCGTCGTGGGTTCCGGCCTGGCAACCCGGCTGCGCGCCGCCGGTTGCCTCCCGTGGAAGCCGTAACTCGGCATTCCGAGTGAAACAGCTTGCCCGGAACTGATTCCTGTCGGTGCCCGGGTGTAGACCTGACTTCGTGCGATGGGGAGGGCGCGGCGGGTGGGCGGCGGCAGCAGCCGTCGTAGTGGCGGCTGTCGGGGCGTTGGTCGCGGGCTGTTCGATTCTTCCCGGCGATCCGCCCGCCCCGGGCAGTCCTACGCGAACGCAGTTGGAGAGTCTGCTCGTGGCGGTGCGTGTCGTCGACAAGCGCGCCCGTCCCGGCGGATATCAGCGCGGCTGCCGCGCCGGGGAGGGGTGCGTCTTCGGCGCGGCCTGGTCCGACGACCACGACGGCCCCGGCGGACACGACGGCTGCGATTCCCGCAACAGCGTGCTCACCCGGCAACTGACCGCGGTGCGGCACCGTCCGGGCACCCGCGACTGCGTGGTGCTCGCCGGTGTCCTGCAAGATCCCTACACCGGCAAGCGCATCGACTTCGACAAGTCCCGCGCACGGGCGGTACAGATCGACCACGTCTATCCCCTGGCCGCCGCCTGGGACATGGGCGCGGCGAATTGGCCCCTCCCCCAACGCCTCCGGTTCGCCAACGACCTCGACTTCAATCTCCTCGCCGTAGACGGCCCCACCAACGAGGACAAGGGCGACCGCACTCCCGCCGACTGGCTCCCACCCGCCCACGCCTACCGCTGCTTCTACGCCGGTAAATACCTCACCGCCGCAACCCGATACGACCTCCCGATCACCACCGCCGACCGAGACGCCCTACGCCGGGTGACCCGAGGCTGCCCCTGAAGACACCTCGGGCGGGATCTCAGTCGGTGGCGACCGGACGCTTGGGGTCGTTGGACCATTGCGACCAGGAGCCGGGGTACAGGGTGGCGTCGATCCCGGCTACCGCCAGGGCGGCGACCTCGTGGGCCGCCGTGACTCCGGAGCCGCAGTAGACCGCTACGGCGTCCGAGTCGAGGTTCGCGAAACGGGCTCGCAGTTCCTCGGGGGATTTGAATGTGCCGTCGGCTCTGAGGTTTTCGGCGGTGGGCGCGCTGATCGCGCCGGGGATGTGACCTGCGCGCGGGTCGACGGGCTCGGTCTCGCCGCGGTAGCGCTCCCCGGCGCGGGCGTCGAGTAGCGAGCCCGGCCAGTTCGCCGCGCCGTCGGCGTCGGTAACGGGCAGGTTGTTCGGGGTGAGCACCACATCGCCGGGCGTGGGGTCGGGCTCGCCGCCGGTGGCGAGTTCGCCCCCGGCGCGCTCCCAGGCGGGCAGCCCGCCGTCGAGAATCCGCACGTCCGGCACCCCGGCCCAGCGCAGCAGCCACCAGGCCCGGGCGGCCGCCATGCCGCCGGTCGCGTCGTAGACGACGACCGGCTCACCCGACCGCAACCCCCAGCTCCGCGCGTACCTCTGCAAATGGGCGAGTTCGGGGAGCGGGTGCCGCCCGCGGGCCGGGGAGGGAGGATCGGCCAGCTCGGTCTCGAGATCGACGAACACGGCACCGGGTATGTGGCCGTCCAGGTAGTGCTGCGGTCCGTCCGGGTCGCCCAGCGCCCAGCGCACATCCAGCAGATGTACGCGGGACTCACTGTCGGACAGCACTTTCCGAAGATCCTCGGCCGAAATCAATACCGCGGTCAAGCCAGCTCCTCTGTCAGATCTGTACCCGGGACCGAACACCCTCACCCTACGACAGCACCGCGCCGCGCGACCGGATCCGCATCACCGGGAGTCGAATTCACCGGGAGCCGCAGTCACCCCGCGGGCCGCCGCAGCACCCAGCGCACCAACAGTCCCGCGGCCAACGCCCAGAAGGCAGCGCCGATCCCGAGCAACGCGACGCCCGAGGCCGACACCAGGAAGGTGACAGCGGCGGAGGTCCGGTGCTCGGTCGTCCCCAGCGCGGCGTGCAACGCCGCGGCCAGGGCGGCGATCAGCGCGAGCCCCGCGACGGTCTCCAGCACACCCCGCGGGGCGGCGGCCACCAGCGCGACCAGCGCGGCGGAGGCCGGCGCCAGCACCAGGTAGCAGCACCCCACACTGAACGCGGCGATCCAGCGCCGCCGCGGATCCGGGTGCGCGGCGGGCGCGGCCGCCAGCGCGGCGCTGATCGCGGCGAGATTGATCGCGTGCCCGCCCGCGAAACGCACCCGCGACCGTGCCGAGCCCGGTCGTCCCCATCGCCGCCCGCCACGGCACCCGGTAGCCGAACGAGCTCATCAGGGCCGTCCCGGGAATGTTCTGCCCGGCCATGGTGACGATGTACAGCGGGACCGCGACCCCGATCACCGCCTGCCAACTCCAGTGCGGCACAGTGAATTCCACGTGGGGCACCATCGCGCCGACATCGATCCGGCGATGGGTGAGGGCGATGTCGACGCCGGCACCGATCGCGGCGGTCACGAAGGCCGCGGGCACCGCCCAGCGCGCGGCAAAGCGCTGCAGCGCCAGCCACACCACCAGCACCGGGATCACCACGGCCGGGCTGGTGCGCAGCGCCCCCACCGGCGCCAGGCACAGCGGCATTAGCACCCCGGCCAGCATGGCCTGCGCGATCTCGACCGGGATCGCCGCGATCAGCCGTCCCAGCCGATCCCACCACCCGGTGAGCACCACGAGCGCTCCGGTCACCACGAACGCCCCGACCGCCGCGGGCCAGCCGCCCGCGACCGCGCCCGTGCTCGCCAGCAGGGCGGCGCCGGGCGTCGACCAGGCCAGCGTGATCGGCATCCGATAGCGGCGGCTCAGCAGCAGGATCCCGACGGCCTGCGTGACACACACCGCCAGCAGTCCCGACGCGGCCTGCGCGGGCGTGGCGCCCATTGCCGTGAGCCCGGCCAGCACCACCGCGAACGAACTGGTGAACCCGACCAGCGCCGCCACCACCCCGGCGCCCACCGCGTGCAGCGGCCCGGCGTCGGGCGGAGTGGCGGTGGTCGGCGCGGAGGCAGCGGTCGCAGTCACCGCGCCATAGTCGCCAACACCGAGCAGTCCAGTCACGAGCCAATCCCTCGAAACTGGCCTGAATTACCGACAATTCAGCGCGGGCGGGCGTTCCCGCCGCCGGAACCGTCCTCGGCCGCGGTGGCGGGCCGGGGTGCGATGCCGGTCGGATTCGACATCCGCCGCAGCAGCGGCGCCGAACGCGGACCGACCAGCTGCCGCATGACCAACGCCATATTGGTCCGTTCGACACCGGGGATCTTCAGGATCCGCCCGGCGATGCGGTAGAGATCGTCGGCATCGCGCGCGACCACCCGGACCGTGAGATCGGTCGGCCCGGTCATGCCGCACACCTCCGTCACCTCGGGCACCTCGGCCAGCTCATCGACCACCGAATCCAGGGTGTGCTGGTCGACCACCACCGCCACGAAGGCGGCCAGCGGATAACCCAGCGCGCGCGGATCGACCCGGCGCTCGAAACCGGCCAGCACGCCGCCCGCCTCCCAGCGGGCGAGCCGAGCCTGCACGGTATTGCGCGACAGCCCGAGCCGGGTAGCCAGTTCGACTCCGGTGGCGCGGGGGTTGGCGACCAGTTCCAGCAATAGCCGCGCATCGGTCGCATCGACCACGGCCCCGGCAGGCTCTCCACTCGACATGCACGCAGTATGACAGCCATCACTGCGTCGGCCAATCTGATCAAGGCAGGCAGTATGCCCGCGAACGTCCGAACCGTGACGAGCACTTTGCACAGTTCGCGTGTCGTCACTTGCGCAACAAGCTCAACCGTGGATGCTGTGTGATACAGCACACTCTCACGTCGCCGAGTACGGAGACCCCGGCGGGGCGACGGACAGGAGGGGATGGTTATGGCCGACCCGCTCACCTACCCGGTGCAATTGGTCCAGCCCGACGGCCGCCGCGTGCACGATCGCGAGCACGCCGCCCTGGTATCCGATGTCGGACCCGAACGGCTGCGGCAACTGTACGAGGACATGGTGGTCGCCCGCCGCATCGATGTGGAGGCGACCGCGTTGCAACGCCAGGGCCAGCTGGGCCTGTGGCCCCCGCTGCTCGGGCAGGAGGCGGCACAGATCGGTTCCGCCCACGCCCTGCACCCCGACGACTACGTGTTCTGCAGTTATCGCGAGGCCGGCGTCGCCTACTGCCGCGGGGTCGACCCGGGCGAGATCACCCGGTTGTGGCGCGGCGTGGCACACCACTGCTGGGATCCGGCCGAGATCAACATGACCAATCCGGCCATCGTGGTCGGGGCGCAGGGCCTGCACGCCACCGGTTACGCCTACGCCGCGCACCTCGACGGCGCCGAGATCGCGGTGCTCACCTACTTCGGCGACGGCGCGACCAGCCAGGGCGACGTGGCCGAGGCGCTCGGCTTCGCCGCCTCGTGGAGCGCGCCGGTGGTGTTCTTCTGCACGAACAACCAGTGGGCTATCAGCGAACCCGTGCGCGTGCAGAGCGCGACCCCGATCGCGCGGCGCGCGTACGGCTACGGCATCCCGGGTGTGCAGGTCGACGGCAACGACGTGCTGGCGGTGCTCGCGCTGACCCGCCAGGCGGTGGCCCGTGCCCGGACCGGCGGCGGGCCGTCGTTCATCGAGGCCATCACCTACCGGATGGGCCCGCACACCACCGCCGACGATCCCTCCCGCTACCGCTCGGCCGCCGAGACCGAGCTGTGGCAGCGCCGCGACCCGATCGACCGGATACGGCGCCTCCTCGAACGAGAAGGCCTGTGGGACAGTGCCTTCGAGAAACGCGTCGGCGCTCGCTCGGACGAGGTCGGCGCCCGGCTGCGGGCGGCGACGATCGAGATGCCCGACCCCGACCCGGCGCAACTGTTCGAGCACGTCTACCGCACCGCGCACCCCCTGATCGAGGAGGAACGCCAGGAGTACGCGGAATACCTGGCAGGCGACCACATCTCGGAAGGAGTCCGGCCATGATCACCACCTTCGCGGGCGCCCTGAACACCGGACTGCGCCGCGCTTTGGAGGACGACGCCAAGGTCGTGCTGATGGGCGAGGACATCGGGCGGCTCGGCGGCGTCTTCCGGGTGACCGACGCGCTGCAGAAGGACTTCGGCAACAACCGCGTCATCGATACGCCGCTGGCCGAATCCGGCATCATCGGAACGGCTTTCGGCATGGCGCTGCGCGGCTACCGGCCGGTCTGCGAGATCCAGTTCGACGGCTTCGTGTATCCGGCGTTCGATCAGATCGTCTCCCAGGTCGCCAAGATCCACTATCGCACGCAGGGAAAGGTGTTCGCGCCCATCACGGTCCGCATTCCGTGCGGCGGCGGCATCGGCTCGGTGGAGCACCACTCCGAATCCCCGGAGGCCTATTTCGCGCACACCGCCGGATTGCGCGTCGTCATGCCCAGCGATCCCGCCGACGCCTATCTCATGCTCCGCCAAGCGATTTCGCTGGACGATCCGGTCGTCTTCTTCGAACCCAAGCGCCGCTACTGGGACAAGGACGACGTCGATTTCACCGCCCTGGACGACGACCCGTTCCCGCTCGACCGGGCCCGGATCCGCCGCGCGGGTGACGACGCCACCGTGGTGGCCTACGGCGGCATGGTCCGTACCGCACTGACGGCGGCGGAAATTGCGGCGAGCGAGGGCCGTTCGCTGGAGGTGATCGACCTGCGTAGTCTGTCGCCGATCGATGTCGACACCATCGCCGAATCGGTCAATCGGACCGGACGGTTGATCATCACTCACGAGGCGCCCGTCTTCGCCGGTCTGGGCGCCGAGATCGCCGCCCGCGTCACCGAACGGTGTTTCTACTACTTGGAGGCGCCGGTACTGCGCGTCGGAGGCTTCGACATCCCGTATCCCCCCGCTAAGCTCGAACGGCACCACCTGCCCGACCCCGACCGCATTCTCGCCGCGGTCGACCGCACGCTCGCCGCCTGACCAGACCGCTCAGACAGAAGGTGCCCGTTGGACGACTCGGTTGCAGCAGACCAGAACCACGTGCTCGAGTTCCGGCTACCCGATCTCGGTGAGGGTCTGACCGACGCCGAACTGGTGTCGTGGGCGGTGGCCGTCGGCGATCGGGTGGAACTGAACCAGACCATCGCCGAGGTCGAGACCGCCAAGGCGCAGGTGGCGCTGCCCAGCCCGTTCGCCGGCGAGGTGCTGGAGCTGCTGGCACAGCCAGGCGACACCGTGCCGGTCGGCGCGCCGCTGATCCGGGTCGCCACCGAGTACCAGGCCGCCGCGCCGCAGACCCCGCCCGCCGAGCGGCAATCGGTGCTGGTCGGCTACGGCCCCGAGGGCGAGACCGTCTCTCGCCGTGCCCGCCCGGCCGCGAAAACCCCTGTGGTGCATGCTGATCCCGCGCTCACCTACCCGGAGATCCCCGGCCGTCCCCCGGCCACGCCCGCCGCCCGGAAGCTGGCCCGCGAACTCGGCATCGATATCTCCTTCGTCGCCGGTTCGGGCCCCGGCGGCGCGGTGACCGTCGACGATGTGCGGCATGCGGTGCCGGTGTCGCAGCCGCCCGCCCGGATCCAGCCCGAACCCGGCACGGAATCCGACGACGCACCACGCCCGAGCAAACCGCCGGTGCCGACGATGCGCCCGGACGGCGGCATCATCCGCCCCACCCCGTCCGCGCGGGAGACCCGCACCGCGGTCAGCGGGGTCCGCAAGCGCACCGCCACGGCCATGGTGACCAGCGCCCGCACCATCCCGCAGGCCAGCGCGTTCGCCACCACGGATTTCACCGCGTCGATGGAACTACTGGACCACCTGCGCAGCACCGAATCCTTCAGCGGACTCACCCTGACGCCGCTGGCCCTGGTGGCGAAGGCGACCCTGGCCGCGATGGCCGAATTTCCCGAGATCAACTCGTGGTGGGACGACGAGCGCAAGGAGATCGTCACCAAGCACTACGTCAACCTGGGCATCGCGGTGGCCACCGACCGCGGCCTGCTGGTGCCGAACGTCAAGGAGGCGCAGACGCTGAGCATGCGCGAGC
Source organism: Nocardia wallacei (assembly GCF_029868745.1). Classification (GTDB taxonomy): domain Bacteria; phylum Actinomycetota; class Actinomycetes; order Mycobacteriales; family Mycobacteriaceae; genus Nocardia; species Nocardia wallacei_B. The sequence goes on from NZ_JARWOP010000279.1 coordinate 14,339, forward strand.
TGTGCCGGGAGATCGGCTGGCTGGCCGACGTCGCCCGGACGGGCAGCGCCCGGCCCGCCGATCTGCGCGGGGGCACGTTCACCATCACCAATGTCGGCGTGTTCGGCGTCGATACCGGTGTGCCGCTGGTGAATCCGGGCGAAGCCGCGATCCTGTGCCTGGGCTCGATCCGCAAGCAGCCCTGGGTCTATCGCGACGAGCTGGCCGTCCGCTGGGTCACCACGCTGGGCCTGAGCTTCGACCATCGCATGATCGACGGCGAACTGGGCGCGCGGTTCCTCTCGACGGTGACCTCACTGCTGGAGGATCCGCTCACGCTGCTGGGCCGGGTGTGATCAGTCGGTGACGAGTTGTGTTGCGGCACTGCGGATCACGTCCGGGATCTCGACCGGTTTGCGGGTCTGCTCGTCGACGTAGACGTGCACGAACGTGCCCGTGGCCGCCAACTCCAGCGCGTCGCCGTCCTCGCGGAAGATGGCCAGGCCGTAGGTGATGCTGGTGCGGCCGAGCCGGGTGATCCGCAGGCCCACCCGCAGCCGGTCGGGAAAGCTGAGTGAGCCGTGGAACCGGCAGGATGTCTCCGCGACCACGCCGATGGCGGGCAGGTCGCGGATATCGGTGCCGGTGGCGTGGATCAGCCAGGCGTTGACCGCGGTGTCGAAGTACGAGTAGTACGTCACGTTGTTGACGTGCCCGTAGTGGTCGTTGTCCGCCCAGCGGGTCGGCATCGGCCAGAGCACCGGATAGTCCTGCTGCGTCGTCACCCGGCCGACAATAGCCAGGCCGCCGCCCGAACCGGTCAGCGCCCGGCGGAGGATGCCCGCGCGAGGGCGTCGGTCCCGCGTTCGGCCGACATCCCGCTCTGCCGGTGCTCGCGCGGGCTGCGGCCGTAATGCCGCTTGAACGCCGTGCTCAGCGCGAAGGCGCTGCCGTAGCCGACGCGCCGGGCGATGGACTCGACCGTGGCGTCGGAATCTTGCAGCAGATCCGCGGCCAGGGCCAGACGCCAGTCGGTGAGGAAGGCCATCGGCGGCTCTCCGACCAGATCGGTGAAACGCCGCGCGAGCGCCGCCCGAGACACGCCGACCTCGGTGGCCAGCGCGGCGACCGTCCAGGGGTGCGCCGGATTGTTCTGCAGCAGGCGCAGGGCCTTGCCCACCAGCGGATCCGCGTAGGCGTGGTACCAGGCCGGCGCGTCGTTACGGGAGAACCAGGCGCGCAGGGTGGCGATGAGCAGCAGATCCAGCAGGCGATCCAGCATGGCGCCCTGCGCCGGTCGATCCTTGGCGCTCTCCTCGACCAGCAGATCCAGTACCGGACTGTCGAGTTCGGCCCGGGGCAGCACGATCAGCGGTGGCAGGGCGCGCAGCAGGCGGCGGCTGGCGGCGCTCTCCTGCTCGTAGGTGCCGGTGACGAGCATGGTCGCGGCGTCCGGATTCGGGCCCCAGCCGCGCACCCCGAGATTCCACACCTCGCACAGCACCTCGCCCTCGGGCGTCGTGGTGATCTGGCCGGGGTTGATGTACACCTGCGGCGCCGTGGCCGGATCGTCGGCGACGGTGTAATGGTCGGGGCCGCGAATGATCGCCACGTCGCCCTCGCGCAGCTGCCGGGGCGCGGTCGTGCCGGTGCCTGGGAAGCCGACGCGGCACAGTTGCGCCGATTCCGCGCTGCCCGCGCCGCTGTGGGGATCCGGGAGCACCCAGCCACTGCCCCGGACCAGCGCCACCACCGTCAGCGGCGACTCGTCCCGGACACGGAGCGACCAGGGCGGGTCGAGCAGCGACCGCATGACGAACGCGCCACGCGCCCGCGGGCCCTCGAGCAGGCTTTCCAGCGGATCCACCCTCAAACCTTGGCAGATGACCAGGGGCTTCTCAACCCCGGTGCGTCCGTCCGCCCGCGACCCTGATTTTGCGGGCCGGAACTTGTCGGTGCCCCGCCCTAGAATCGAAGCGAAACCGGTTGAACCGGGACACTATTCGGCACCTGCCCGCCGGCGTCGACGAGGCCGTGGGCGGCAGGGCAACGGGGAGCTGCCGGGCAAGGCCGCGGGTGCGGCCGTGCCGGTACCGTCGAATCAATGGCTGCTTCGACGCTCGCTCCCCCGGTCCGGATGGCCCGCGCCGCGGTCTTCGTGGTGTTCGGGCTCAACGGGTTTCTGGCCGCCATGTGGGTGGTGCACATCCCGGCGATCACCGAGCGCACCCACGTGTCGAACGCGACGCTGGGCATGCTGATCCTGCTCATGGCGGGCAGCGGCATCGTCGGTATGCAGGCCGCCGGCCCGCTGGCCGACCGCTTCGGCAGTCGTGTGCTGGTGGCCGCGGCGGCGTGCTGGCTGTCGGTGGCGGTGCTCGGCCCGGGGCTGGCGACGAACCCGTGGTCGCTGGCCGTGGCGCTGGCGGCCTTCGGCTTCGGCAACGGCGCGCTGGACGTGTCGATGAATACCCAAGCCGTCCAGGTCGAACGCGAATACCCGCGGCCGATCATGTCGGCCTTCCACGCGCTGTTCTCCTGCGGCGGCCTGGCCGGTTCGCTGGTCGGCGCCGCGGCCCTGCACCGCGACTGGGATCCGCGCGCGACGCTGACCCTCGCGGGAGCGATCGGACTCGCCCTGACAGCAGGGTGCACGAAAAGACTGCTCCCCCACACCGGACCCCCACCGCACGCAACCGCACCGGCCGATTCCCCACCAGCAAGCACACCGGCCACAACCACACAGAGCGACACTCCACCCGCAAGCACACCGGCCAACACCTCCTCCGCAAGCACATCGGCCACAAGCACACCGGGCGACACTCCACCCGCAAGCGCACCGGCCAACACCTCCTCCGCAAGCACGCCGGTCACAAGCGCACCGAGCGGCACCCCACCCGCGAGCGCACCGGCCGATATCCCACGCGGGAGCGCGCTGCCGGTCAGTCCATCGGACGACTCCCCCGCGCCGCGCCGATTCCGCGCGTCCCGCAAGGTATTCGCGCTCGCCGCCGTCGCGTTCGCGCTGCTGATGACCGAGGGGGTGGCCAACGACTGGAGTGCGTTGCAGTTGCGCGAGCATCTCGGGGCGGACGAGGCGACCGCGGCGCTGGCGTTCGGCGCGTTCTCCACGACGATGACCGTCGGACGGTTCGGCGCGGATCGGGTCAGCGGGCGCTACGGACCGGTCGCGGTGGTCCGCTGGGGGGCGCTGCTGGCCGCCGCCGGACTGGTGCTGATCATCGCCTCGATGTGGGTGCCGCTGACCTTGTGCGGCTGGGCGCTGCTGGGTATCGGGCTCGCCGGCGGTGTACCCCAGATCTTCAGCGCCGCAGGCAATCTGGGTACAACGACGGCCGCGACCGACATGTCGCGGGTGTTCAGCCTCGGATATCTCGGCTTCCTCGCGGGGCCGTCGGTCATCGGCTGGCTGTCCGAGCCCACCTCGCTGACCACCGCCCTGATCTTTCCGCTCGTACTGGTGGTGCTGTGCGCGTGCTTCGCGTCAATAGTTGACCCCGAGGACAAAAACTCGTAGGGTCGGTCACATGGCCAGACCGCGCAATTTCGAACCGGAGACGGTGATCGATCTGGCGATGGAGACGTTCTGGACCCACGGCTACGCCAACACCTCCCCGGCGCAGCTCGCCGAGTGCACGGGCATCGGAAAAGGCAGCCTGTACAACACTTTCGGCAGCAAACGGGAACTGTTCGCCCGCGTCCTCGAGCGCTACGACCGGATGGGCTCCGAGCTGGCGGCCGAGTTCATGTCCCGGCCCGGCGGCACGCACGAATGCCTGCGCGCGTTCCTGCGCTTCCTCGTCGACACCGACACGTCCCAGCCCGTCCGGCGCGGCTGCCTGGCGGTGAACACGGCCACCGAGTTCGCCGCCCAGGACCCGGAGATCACCGCGGCCGTCCGGGCGATGCAGGAACACACCACGGCCGCCTTGGCCGCCCGCATCGACCAGGGCCGCCGCGACGGCGATGTGCCGCGCGACACCGACCCCCGGGCGGCCGCGGAATTCCTCATGAACACCATCGTCGGCCTGCGAGTACTGGCCAAGACCAACGACATTCGCACCCTGCACCGGATCATCGAGACCGCACTGACCACGATCTGACACCCCCGCCGCGCCACGCGGCCCTTCTTCCTGTCCTAGTTTTTGACCCGTAGTTCAAGAAAGGACCATCTCATGGAACTCGACCTGACCGGCAAGACCGCCGTCGTCACCGGCGCCGGCCGCGGCATCGGACTGGCCGTCGCCGAAGCGCTGACCGCGGAGGGCGTGCGCGTGGTGGGCGCCGCGCGCACCATTACACCGGAACTCGAAAAGGCCAGTGTCGCAGCCGTTTCGGCGGATCTCGGGACGGCCGACGGCGCGACCGCGTTGATCGACGCCGCCCTGACCGAGCTGGGCGGCATCGACATTCTGGTCAACAATGTCGGCGGCGGTGACGCGGATCGTTTGGGGCTCGGCGGATTTCTCGACGTCTCCGACGAGCAGTGGCGAATCCTGTTCGACCTCAACCTGTTCAGCGCGGTCTGGGCCACCCGGGCGGCGCTGCCGAGCCTGCTGGAGCGTCGGGGCGCGATCGTCAACGTGTCCTCGATCAACGCCCATCTCCCGGCGGCCGGTCCGGTCGGCTACAGCGAGGCGAAGGCCGCGCTCTCCAATCTCGGCAAGCGGCTCAGCGAGGAGTTCGGGCCGCGCGGCGTACGGGTCAACACCGTGTCCCCCGGCGTGGTGGGCACCCCGCTGTGGCGGGATCCGAGCGGTTTCGGCGCCAAACTCGCCGAGTCGCAGGGTATTTCGCACGAGCAGCTGCTGGCGAGCATCGGCGAGCAGTTCGGCATCGCTTCCGGCCGGATCTCCGAGCCCGAGGAGGTCGCGGCGCTGATCGCGTTCCTGGTGTCGCCCCGGGCCGCCAATATCGTCGGCGCCGACTACGTCATCGACGGCGGCACAGTGAAGACCGCGTGAGCCGCAACCCGCTACAGTGCGGGAATGTTCGACAATCGCCGTCTCGAGCGCCTCGAGCGCAAACTCGATCTGATCATGCGTCACTTGCAGATCACCGACCCCGACGCGCCGCAGCACATCTCCTCGACCGTCGCGCCGGGCGAAGGAATCCGGAACGCGGAGATCGATGAATTGCTGGCGCAGGGGAAGAAGATCCAGGCCATCAAGGTCTACCGAGACCTTCATCCCGAACTGGGGCTGAAGGAGGCCAAGGACGCCATCGAGGCGCGCGAGCGGCGATACTTCTGAGCCGGGCCCGCGCTACCGGGTCTCGGTCCGGTGGAACGACAACTCGGGCCACGGCGGGCGGCGCAGCACCGCGAGCGTGGCGAGGGTGGCCGACACCAGGCCCGTCAGCACCGCGATGAGGGCGATCCGGCCCTCGTCGACGGCGGGCCTCCAGGTCACCTCGCCCGCGTGCACCACGAATACGCCGACGGGACGCAGCCCGGGCCGGAACAGGCCAGGCCGGGCCACCGTGATCACCGTGGACCCGTCCGGCGTCTCGTGCGGGACGCCGTAGACCAGCGAAGCGTCGACGGTCACCGGAAGATCGTGCTTCTCGCGCAGCGTCATTCCCGCCCTTTCGATCAGCGCGGCGAGCCGACCTCGACGCGGTGAGCCATACCCGGCCAGCGTAACGCCGCGCGACTCGGCCCGACAGCGTCAACTCCAGCAGCGGCAGCCGAATTCGCTGACGGCACAAGCCCGCTGTGCCCGGCGGGACCCGCATCGGCATGATGGTGATCATGACCGATTACCCCAACGGGCTGCTGACGGCGGCCGACTATCAGGTGCGGCTGCAGCAGGCGGCCGACTCGATGGTCGCGGCGATACAGGCGGGACCGCTGGACGCGATCGTGCCGGCTTGCCCGGGCTGGACCCTTCGCGACCTCGTCGTCCATGTCGGCGAGGTGCATCAGTGGGCGCGCGCCAATATCACCGACCTCGAGCGAGCGCCCCGGCACACCGCTGTCCCGCCGAGCCCCGACGAGGACCTGTCTGCTTGGTACCGGCGCTGTTTCGACGAACTGGCCGAGGTCCTGGAGTCGACCGATCCGTCGGCGCCCGCTTGGACCATGCAGCCGTCGAACCGCACGGCCGGGTTCTGGTCGCGCCGGCAGTGCCACGAACTCGCCATGCACGTCGTCGATGCCCGGCAGGCGCAGAACGCGGTCACGTACTACGAACCCGATCTCGCCGTCGACGGGCTGTCGGAGATCTTCGACGTGTGGGTGTACCGCCGGTCGGCTTGGCGGGTGCCGCCCGTGGATCTGGCTGCGCCGGTTGAGGTTTCCTGCACCGACCGGGACGCACGCTGGGTGCTGACGCCGACCGGTTCCGCCGAACCACCGGAGTACGAGGCGTTCGGGCCGACCCCGCCGGCGACGGCGCCCGCGCCCGCGGCGGTGGTCCGGGCAGAATCGGCACAGCTGCTGCTGATGTTCTGGGGACGCGCCGATCGGTCGTCGGTCAGCATCGACGGCGACCCGGAACTGGTCCGGCGACTGCTGGATTCACGCATCACGCCCTGATCGGTCCGGAAAAGGCAACGGCCCGCACCCCTTTCGGTAGTGCGGGCCGCTGCATATCCGGAATGCCTACAGCGCCTTGAGTTCCTCGGTGACCGCGCCGACGGACTTCTTCGCGTCGCCGAACAGCATGGAGGTGTGGTCGGCGTAGAACAGCGGGTTGTCGATGCCCGCGAAACCGGAGTTCATCGACCGCTTCAGCACGATCACGCTCCTGGCCTGATCGACGTTGAGCACCGGCATGCCGTAGATCGGGCTCGAAGAGTCCTCCCGCGCGGCCGGGTTGGTGACGTCGTTGGCGCCGATCACCAAAGCCACATCGGTGCGGGAGAATTCGCCGTTGATGTCGTCCATTTCCTTGAGCGCGTCGTAGGACACCTCCGCCTCGGCCAGCAGCACGTTCATATGGCCGGGCATGCGGCCCGCGACCGGGTGAATGGCGTACTTGACCTCGACGCCCTTGGCCTCGAGCAGGTTCGCCATCTCCTTGACCGCGTGCTGGGCCTGGGCCACGGCCATGCCGTAGCCGGGGACCACGATGACCTGATTGGCGTAGGCCATCTGAATCGCGGCATCGGCGGCGCTGGTGGCCTTGGCCTGCTTCTGTTCGCCGCCACCCGCCCCGGGAGCCGTTCCGCCGCCGCCGAATCCGCCCGCCACGATCGCCGGGATGGAGCGGTTCATGGCCTTGGCCATCAGGTTGGTCAGAATCGAACCGGACGCGCCGACGATCATGCCGGCCACGATCATGGCGGTGTTGTTCAGCGCCAGACCCGCTGCCGCGGCGGACAATCCGGTCAGCGCGTTCAGCAGCGAGATGACCACGGGCATGTCGGCGCCGCCGATGGGCAGCACTACCATCAGCCCGAGCACCGCGGCCAGCACGAGCAACAGCACCATCCACCAGCCCGGCGCACCGTCGCCGGTGGCGCCGACGCCGATCACCACTGCCGCCGCGACGGCGCCGAGCAGCAGCAGAATGTTCACGGGCTGCTGGAGTTTTCCGGCGCCGATCGGCTTGCCGGGCAGGATCTCCTGGAGCTTGCCGAACGCGATCAGCGAGCCCCAGAACGAGATCGAGCCGATGATCGCCGCGAACAGCGACGCCACCACGATGTGCACGGTCGGCTCTTCCGGGATGCGCGAAAAGCCTTCGGTATTCAGGAATTCCGACCACGCGATGAGTGCGACGGTACCGCCGCCGACACCGTTGAACGCGGCCACCAACTGCGGCATCGCCGTCATCTTGGTGAACTTCGCCGGCGGCACACCGAGCACCACACCGACGACCAGGCCCGCGACGATCAGAATCCAGTTGCCGGTGTCGCGCACCGCGATCAGGGTCGCGATCACCGCGATACCCATGCCGACCGCGGCGATCCAGTTGCCGCGCACCGCCGTCTTCGGGCCGGTCAGGCCCATCAGGCCGTAGATGAACAGCGCGAACGCGACGATATAGAGAATGTTGACCAGGTTGTCCATGGGTTACTTCCCCGCCTTCGCGTTCGCACCCGCACCGGGCTTCTTGCCCTTGAACATGCCCAGCATCCGGTCGGTCACGACGAAGCCGCCGATGACGTTGAGGGTTCCGAACACCACGGCCACGAACAGAATGATCTGCGTCGCCACCGACGGGTCCTCGACGCGGCCCAGGGTGACCAGCGCACCCAGCACCACGATGCCGTGAATGGCGTTGGTCCCCGACATCAGCGGGGTGTGCAGCGTATTCGGGACCTTCGAGATCACGGCGAAGCCGACGAACCCCGACAGCACCAGAATCGCGATATTGGCCAGCAATTCGGTGTACATCAGCTCTGCTCCTTCTCCGCCTCGCGGGTGACGCAGGAATCGGCGAGCACCTGGTCCTCGAAATCGGGCGCCAGCTTGCCGTCGACCACCATCAGCTCCAGCAGGGCGGCGATGTTCTTCGAGTACAACTCCGAGGCGTGCTCGGGCATGGTCGCGGGCAGATTCAGCGGGGAGGCGATGGTGACTTCGTGCTTGACCACCGTCTCGCCCGGCTCGGTCAGCTCGCAGTTGCCGCCGGTCTCACCGGCCAGGTCCACGATCACGCTGCCGGGCTTCATGCCCTCCACCGCGGCCGCGGTCACCAGCCGCGGCGCGGGCCGCCCGGGGACCAGCGCGGTGGTGATCACCACGTCGAAGCCCTTGATGGCGTCCTCGAGGGCCTGCTGCTGCTTCGCCTTCTCCTCGTCGGTGAGTTCGCGGGCGTACCCGCCCTCACCGGCGGCATCGATGCCCAGATCGAGCCACTGCGCGCCCACCGAGCGGACCTGATCGGCGACCTCGGGCCGCACGTCGTATCCGGTGGTCCGGGCGCCGAGCCGCTTCGCGGTGGCCAGTGCCTGCAGGCCCGCCACACCCACGCCGAGCACCAGCACCGTCGCGGGTTTCACCGTGCCCGCGGCCGTGGTCAGCATCGGGAAGAACCGCGTCGACTCCGACGCCGCCAGCAGCACCGCCTTGTAACCCGACACGTTCGCCTGCGAGGACAACGCGTCCATCGCCTGTGCCCGCGAAATGCGCGGGATCGCCTCCACCGCGAAGGACTGCACTCCCGCGGCCCGCAACGCGCCGATCTTGTTGTCGGCGTTGCGCGGAGCAAGGAACCCGATCAGCGTCTGTCCCGCGGACAGCTTCGCGATCTCGGCATCGCTCGGCGGCGCGACCTTCGCGATCACTTCCGCCGACCACGGGTCGCCGATGGTGGCGCCCGCCTCGACATAGGCCTCGTCGGGGATCAGCGCGCCCAGTCCGGCACCGGACTCGACGACGACCCGCACCCCCAGCTTCTGCAGGGCAGGAACGATCTTCGGCACCAACGCGACGCGTCGCTCGCCGGCGCCCGATTCGCGCACGACTCCGACAGACGTCCCGCGCGGCGCGTCCGCGTCTGCGCTTTGCGTTGTCTCCACTGGTCAACTTCCTTACTCGTGGTGGCAGCTGGCCCCCGACACCATGGTGGGCCGCTGTGCCCGGTCAAGTTTTCCGGAACTTACTTTTCAGTAGGTTCCAGCGAATCCTCGCAACTGTACCCGGCACGCGGTGAGCGTAGCCGAGATCAACGTCACATGGTGAGGGTGCATTCCTCCCTATTGCCGGAATTAAGGGGTACGCCGCAGGCCGGAGAATCGCCGAGGCCGCGGGCTGTCACCGAGCGGTCGTACGCCGTAATGTCGGGCGAGTGAGTGGCTGTATCTTCTGCGGCATCGTCGCGGGCACCGCACCGGCGACCAAGGTCTACGAGGACGAGACCCTGTGCGCGTTCCTCGACATCCGGCCCATCACCCGCGGGCACACGCTGGTGATCCCCAAGCAGCACGCCACGAACCTGGACGATCTGGAGCATGAACTCGGCGCGCGGATCTTCACCCTCGGGCACCGCCTCGCCAAGGCGCTGCGCCGCAGCGATCTCGCCGCGGACGGCGCGAATCTGCTGCTGAACGACGGCAAGTCGGCCTTCCAGACGGTGCATCACGTCCACCTGCACGTGGTGCCGCGCCGGCGGGGCGACCTGTTCACCTTCGCCCGCGGCTTCGTGCTGCGCCGTCCGCACGAACCCGCGGCCACCGCCGCCGCCATCCGCGCCGGACTGGACCGGCTCGATACCGAGGAGAGGGAGACTCGCGCATGAGCACGCCGCCACCGAATCACGCCGAACTCACCGCCGCGCTGTCCGAGCAGTGGGACGCGCTGGCCCGGCTGGTCGCCGAGCTGGACGAAAAGGCTTGGCGCACACCGACAGCGCTACCCGGCTGGACCGTTTTCGACGTCATCGCCCACGTCATCGGCATCGAATCCATGCTGCTGGGCCTGCCGGCTCCGCGGCTCGACACCGACGTGCGCGGATTCGAGCACGTGCGCAACGAGATCGGCGCGCTCAACGAGGTCGCGATCGAGTCGCGGCGCGGTCGGTCCGGCGCCGAGTTGCTCGGTGAATTCCGCGAGGTGACCGACCAGCGGCGGAAAGCCTTGGCGGAGACGAGCGCCGACGCCTGGGCCGCACTCACCGAATCCCCCGTCGGCACCGTGCCTTACGGGCGATTCATGCGGGTCCGGTTGTTCGACTGCTGGATGCACGAGCAGGATATCGCCGACGCCCTCGGCGTCACCGTGGACGAGGGCGGGCCGCGCGCGGAGTTCGCCTTCGCCGAGCTGATTCCCACCATCGGCCGCGCGGTGGTGAAAAAGGCGCAGGCGCCGGACGGTGCACAGCTCACCATCGCGCTCACCGGTCCCGTGACCCGGCAGCTGCACATCGTCGTGGACGGCCGCGCCGAGCTGGTCGACGCCCTGGACGGTCCCGCGACCGTGACCATCGAGCTGTCCTCCGGGCTGTTCGCCCGCTTGCGCGGCGGGCGCACCGACGCCGACGCCCACCTCGACGAATTCACCATCGTCGGCGACAAGGAACTGGGCGACCGGCTGATCCGCAACCTCGCCTTCACCATCTGAGATGCGACTGTTCCTGTCCAGCTACAGATTCGGCGCGCATTACGACCGGCTCGCCGCGTTGATCGGCATGCCCGGCCGGGTGGCGGTGATCCCGAACGCCTGTGACGCGTGGCCCGCGATGTGGCAGGGCGCCGTCAGCAGTGACGTGAATCCCTTGCGGCGGTTGGGTTTCCGGCCAGACGTGGTCGATCTGCGCGAATACGTCGGGCGGCCGGAGGAATTGGAGCAGGTCCTGCGCGGCTACCCGATGCTGTGGGTGCGAGGGGGTAATACGTTCGTACTGCGCGCCCAATTCGCCCGCAGCGCGGCCGATCTGGTGCTTGCCCGGCTGCTCGCCGAGGACGCGCTGGTCTACGCCGGCTACAGCGCGGGGGCGTGCCTACTCACGCCGGACCTGCACGGCCTGGAGGAGGCCGACGACCCGGACGAGGTCCTCCCCGCCTGTGGCATCGAAACCCGCTGGGACGGGCTGGGTTTGGTGGACCACCGCATCGTCCCGCATGTGAACTCCCCCGGCACCGATCCTGACGGCTGTGGCGACCGTCTCGCCGCGCACTTCCGCGCCGAAGGGGTCCCGCACTGGGCGCTCACCGACGACGACGCGGTGATCGTCGATGGCGAGCGGATCGACGTGCTGACGTCGGATAACACTCCCCCTGGGGCGCAGTAGCTTTCGCCGCCACCACCCGCCGGACCGCGTCCTCGAGCCACGAGCGCCACGCCTCGGGGTCGTCGTCCCCGCCGATCACGAAGCGGGCCGACTGCGGGAGCGCCTCGCGATAGTTGATCATGCCGGTCAGCAGGGTGAGCAGGTAGCCGGCAGGACTCGAATCTCCTTCCGTCCCAACCACTGTCGCCCCTGCCGGACCGGCGCCGTACGCCGCGCGGTGGCGGGTGCTGCCGGTGGTGCTGAGCGCCGTATTCATGGCGATGTTCGACTGGTTCGTGGTCAATGTCGCGGCCTCCTCGCTGCAAACCGACCTGCACGCCGGGGAGGCCGCGCTGGAGCTGATCGTCGGCGGTTACGGCTTCGCCTTCGCCTCCGGCCTGATCACCGGCGGGCGACTCGGCGACCTGCACGGTCATCGCCGGTTGTTCGCGATCGGCATGGTCGCCTTCGCGGCCGCCTCACTGCTGTGCGGACTCGCGCCCAACGCCTGGGCGCTGGTGGTGTTCCGCGTCCTGCAGGGCGGGACGGCGGCGCTGATGGTGCCGCAGATGCTGGCGCTGATCAACACCATGTTCCCGGCCGCCGAGCGGCCGCGGGCGATGGCCGCCTACGGCGCGACCATCGGCACCGGCGCGGTCGCCGGGCAGGTACTCGGCGGCGTACTGCTGGACGCCGACCTGTTCGGCATGGCCGCGGGTGTCCTCACCACCGCCAAGCAGTTCGGCAATGCCGTCGGCGCCACGGTCCTCGGCACCATCTTCTTCTCGGTCCTCGGATCCGCAAGCGGCACCGGCGATTACGTGACCGCCATGCAAGCAGCCGCCCTGGCGGGGCTCGTCGTCCTGGCCATTGTGTTGGCGGCCGCCTTCACGTTGCCGCGGCGTGCCACCCACTGATCACCTTGCCCCGTCATCCCGGCGAAGAGCATGCCGGAATGACGGGATGAAACGCGCTGGCGGGACCGCACTTACAGATACAGGCCGGTGCCGTGTTCCGGGCGTTCGCTCGCCACGGCGTGCAGGTCGCGTTCGCGCAGGACGAGGTACGGGTGGCCTTGGACCTCCACCTCGAACTGGTCCTCGGCGCTGAACAGGACCCGATCGCCGACCGCGACGCTGCGCACGTGCGAGCCCACGCCGGACACCTCGCCCCAGATGAGCCGCTTGGCCACCTGCGCCGTGGCCGGAATCAGAATGCCTCCGCTGCTGCGTCGCTCACCGGGCTCCTGCGCCACGCGCACCATGACCCGATCGTGCAGCATCTGGATCTCTAGCTTGGCATCGGACACCGCGGCAGTGTACCGGCACCGGACGACGTAGTTTCGGGGGTGTGGATCCGAACATCCTCGCCGCGCAGCTTCCCGACGGCGTGCTCGTCACCGACCCGGACGTCCTCACTGGATATCGCCAGGACCGCGCGCTCGACCCCGCCGCGGCCATGCCGGCCGCGCTGCTCCGCCCGCGCACGACCGAGCAGGTCGCGACCATCCTGCGGTGGGCGCACGAACACCGGGTTCCGGTCGTGCCGCGGGGCGCGGGCACCGGCCTGTCGGGCGGGGCGACGGCACAGGCAGGGGCCCTGCTGCTCAGCACCGAACGCATGCGCGACATCACGGTCGACCCGGTGACCCGCACCGCGGTGGTCCAGCCCGGCCTGCTGAACGCCGAGGTCAAGCGGGCCGTCGCGGAACACGGCCTGTGGTATCCGCCGGATCCGTCCTCGTTCGAGATCTGCTCGATCGGCGGCAATGCCGCCACCAACGCCGGTGGGCTGTGCTGCGTGAAGTACGGCGTCACTACCGATTACGTCCTCGGCATGGAGGTGGTGCTGGCCGACGGCACCCCCGTGCACCTGGGCGGTCCGCGATTGAAGGACTCCGCGGGCCTGGCCCTGACGAAACTGTTCGTCGGCAGCGAGGGCACCCTCGGGGTGATCACCGAACTCACCCTGCGCCTGCTGCCCGCACAACCGCCGCAGAGCACGGTGGTCGCGTCGTTCGCGACGCTGACCGCCGCGACCGACGCGATCCTCGCCGTCACGGCCCGGCTGCGCCCGTCGATGCTGGAGTTCATGGACGCGGTGGCGATCAACGCCGTCGAGGACGAACTGCGGATGGGCCTGGACCGTTCGGCCGCGGGGCTGCTGGTGGCCCGCTCCGACGCACCCGGCCGCTACGCCGCCGAGGAGGCCGCCGTCATCGTCGCCGCCTGCGAGCAGGCCGGTGCCACAGAGGTTTTCAGCACCGAGGACCCGGAGGAGGGCGAAGCCTTCACCGCCGCACGGCGATTCGCCATACCCGCGGTGGAACGCAAAGGGCCGCTACTGCTCGAGGACGTCGGGGTGCCGCTGCCGCGGCTCGGCGAGCTGATCACCGGCATCGCCGAGATCGCCGCCCGTCGCGACGTGCTGGTGTCGGTGATCGCGCACGCCGGCGACGGCAACACCCACCCGCTGATCGTGCACGACCCGGCCGATGCCGACCAGAGCGCCCGCGCCCATCAGGCCTTCGGAGAGATCATGGACCTGGCCATCGCGCTGGGCGGCACCATCACCGGCGAGCACGGCGTGGGCAGGCTGAAGAAGGCGTGGCTGCCCGATCAGCTCGGCCCGGACGTGATGGCGCTGACCCGCCGCGTCAAGGACGCGCTGGACCCGCACGGCATCCTGAACCCGGGCGCCGTGCTGTAGGACTGGAACAACAGCCGCCATCGAGGAGTTTTACCGACCATGACCACCAGGTTCGAGCACAATGTCGAGGCCACCCGCTACGAGGTCTACCTCGACGACACCCTCGCCGGTTACGCCGACTACAGCGAGCGGACCACCGGCGATCGGAAGGTCCGGGATTTCCAGCACACGCTGACGTTCCCCGAATTCCGCGGGCGGGGCGTGGCGGCTCAGGTCGTGGAATTCGCCCTGCGCGATACGCGCGAGGCGGGATTCGCCGTCGTACCCACCTGCTGGTACGTCGAGCAGTTCATCGGCGAGCATCGCGAATACGCCGATCTGGTCGCGTAGTTCCGCACCGACCGGCTAGTTCCGGGCGGGCGAGCCGCCCTTCGCGGGACTCTTGCGCCGCCACACCAGAAACTGCCGGTCGGTCACGCTCCCCATCGCCTCCACCACTTTGGTGTTGTCGAAACCCGGCAGCCGTTGCAGCCGGACCAGGAAACCGGAGTCGGCCGCCGAATGCGGCACCACACAGCCGTTACCCTTCGCGCCGATCAACACGAAAAAGACATCGTCGGCGAACGGTCCGTCCGCCGTGGTGATGATCCGCACCTCCGTAAGATCGTGCCACGCAACCTCTTCGATCCGTCCGTTGTCCAGCGTGCGCCGGACGAATCTGTCGTTGATCTCGACGCCGGCCATGCCTCAATAGTGCTCCGTGCACGGCCGGTCCGATAGCCCTAATTCGCCCGATTGCGACTGAAATTACCGATGTAAGAACAGATCTGGGCGGTCGAGATTCACCGGAGGATTGCGCGCGACATGACCATGCGCTGAATCTGGTTGGTGCCCTCGTAGATCTGCGTGATCTTGGCATCGCGCATCATTCGCTCGACCGGGAAGTCGGTGGTGTAACCGGCGCCGCCGAACAACTGCACGGCATTCGTGGTGACCTCCATCGCCACATCCGAGGCGAAACACTTCGACGCCGCGGAGATGAAACCTAGGTTCTTCTCGCCGCGCTCGGCGCGGGCCGCGGAGGTGTAGACCATCAGTCGCGCGGCCTCCACCTTCATGGCCATATCGGCGAGCATGAACTGGGTGTTCTGGAAATCGGCGATCGCCTTGCCGAACTGCTTGCGGTCCTTGGTGTAGGCGATCGCGGCGTCCAGCGCGCCCTGCGCCAGGCCCACGGCCTGCGCGCCGATGGTGGGGCGGGTGTGGTCGAGCGTCTCGAGGGCGGTCTTGAAGCCGGTGCCCTCGGCGCCGATGATCCGGTCGCCCGGGATGCGGCAGTTCTCGAAGTACAGCTCCGCGGTCGGCGAGCCCTTGATGCCCAGCTTGTGCTCGAGCGGGCCGACGACGAAGCCCGGGTCGTCCTTGTGCACCATGAACGCCGAGATGCCGTTGGCGCCCTTGTCCGGATCGGTCACCGCCATCACGGTGTACCAGGTGGACTGGCCGCCGTTGGTGATCCAGCACTTGGAGCCGTTGATCACCCAGTCGTCGCCGTCGCGGCGGGCCCGGGTGCGCATGCTCGCGGCGTCGGAGCCGGCCTCCCGCTCGGACAGGCAGTAGGAGGCCATCTTCCCGTCGACGAGGTCGGCGAGCACCTGGTGCTTGAGTTCCTCCGAGCCCTTCAGGATCAGGCCCATGGTGCCGAGCTTGTTGACCGCCGGGATCAGCGACGACGAGCCGCACACCCGCGCGACCTCCTCGATCACGATGCAGGTCGCGACCGAGTCGGCGCCCTGGCCGCCGTAGGTCTCAGGGACGTGCACGGCGTTGAACCCGGCGGCGTTGAGCGCGTCCAGGGCCTCCTGCGGGAATCGGGCCTGCTCGTCGACGGCCTTCGCGTGCGGCGCGATCTCCTTCTCGGCCAGGCCGCGGATGGCCTCGCGCAGTTCGTTGTGGATGTCGTCGAGTTTGAACAGGTCGAAGTCGGGATTGCCCGCCATGGGTTCACTCCTGGTCGTCGGGTCGGAATCGCCTGGTTCCGCAAATCGTCAGCAGGTCGGCACTCAGTGCCATCGAGGATTGAGTATACGCCGCGATATCGCAGCCACATGCGCCTATGTCCGGCAGATCACCTGGCACTGAGTGTCACTTGGGCGACCCAGCGCCGTCCCTACAGGTTACCGAGCCGATGCGACAGCAGGTCGGCAACCCGGCGGGGTGGCATGTCCCGCGGAAACACCGCCACCACCAGCTCCTCCGACTGCTCCCGCCCGGCCCGCGGGATCGCGGCCAGCGCCGCGCGCAGGTCCGACGCGGCGGCCTCGCCCTCGCCCCGCACCATGCGGCGCAGCAGATAGTTGTGCGTCGCCGTGACGGCCGCGGTGAACTGGATCAACGTCAGATCCGGCGCCTGCGGCAGCCGCCGCCGCAAATAGTCGGTGAACAGCCGCTCGTACCGGAACACGGTGACGATCTCGCGATCGCGCAGCGCCGGGACTTGACGGACCACCCGGTAGCGCCGCGCGGCCAGCTCGCGCGTCTGGGTGAACCGCTCGAACACCCCGACCACCGCCTCCGCCACCGCATCCCACGGATCACCCTGCGCCGCAGCGAGATACGCCTGCGCCTGCGCCAATTGCGCCTCGTGGTCGGCGAAGACGACATCCTCCTTGGACCGGAACTGCCGGAAGAAGGTGCGCCGCGAGATACCCGCGGCTTCGGCGATCTCGTCGACCGTCGTTGCCTCGTAACCCTTTTCGGCGAACAGCCGCAGTGCGTGATCGACGACGGCGAGCTTGAAACCGGAGTCCCCGGCGGTGCTCATCGGCGGGCCGCCCGCTCAGCCGAGCAGCCGAGCGCGCAGCGCGTCGTCCTTCTCCAGCACCAGCTGCTCCAGCCCGGCCTGGAATTGTTCCATGCGCGAACGCAATTCGGCGTCGGCGGCGGCGAGGATGCGGACCGCCAGCAGCCCGGCGTTGCGCGCACCACCGACCGAGACCGTGGCCACCGGCACCCCGGCGGGCATCTGCACGATCGACAGCAGCGAGTCCAGGCCGTCGAGGTACTTCAGCGGCACCGGCACACCGATCACCGGCAGCGGCGTCGCGGCGGCCACCATGCCCGGCAGGTGCGCGGCGCCACCGGCGCCGGCGATGATCACCCGGATCCCGCGCTCCGCCGCGCCGCGGGCGTAGTCGAGCATGCGCTGGGGCGTGCGGTGCGCCGAGACCACGCCGACCTCGAAGCGAATGCCGAACTCCGCCAACGCTTCCGCGGCCGCCTCCATCGTCGGCCAGTCGGAGTCGCTGCCCATGATCAGGCCGACCTGCACTGTGTCACTCATGGGGATCCCATCCGTCGGTCCATACCGCGTGCGACATCCACTGTGCCGCTCGCTCGGCCTTCTCGCGCACCTCGGCCACGTCGTCACCGAGAATGTTGACATGCCCGATCTTGCGGTCGGGCCGCTCGCCCTTGCCGTACAGGTGCACCCGCGCCTCGGGCAGGCGCGCGAACAGGTGATGCAGCCGCTCGTCCATCGACTTCGCCGGGGCCTCGGGGGCGCCCAAGATGTTGGCCATCACCGTGACCGGCGCCAGCGGCGTGGTGTCGCCGAGCGGGTAGTCCAGCACCGCCCGCAGATGCTGCTCGAACTGGCCGGTCACCGCGCCGTCCATGCTCCAGTGCCCGGAGTTGTGCGGCCGCATCGCCAGCTCGTTCACCAGCAGCTCGCCGGCGTGGGTCTCGAACAACTCCACCGCCATCGCGCCGGTCACACCCAGTTCGGCGGCCAGCCCGAGCGCCAGCGCGGAGGCCGCGGCCGCCGCGTCCTCGGACAGGCCGGGCGCGGGCGCGATCACCACCGCGCACTGGCCCTTGCGCTGCACGGTCTCCACCACCGGCCACACGGCGGCCTGACCGAACGGGGAGCGCGCCACCATGGCCGACAGCTCCCGGCGCAGTTCCACCTTCTGCTCGGCGAGCAGCGTGACGCCCTTCGACAGCTGGTCGCGGGCGATCGACTCCGCTTCCGCGGTCGACTCCGGCATCCACACACCCCGGCCGTCGTAGCCACCGCGCACCGCCTTCAGCACGCAGGGCCAGCCGTGCTGGTCACCGAACGCCACCACGTCGGCGACGGACTCGACCGCGACGAAGGCCGGGACGGGGATGTCCAACTCGGCGAGGCGGCGGCGCATAGCCAGTTTGTCCTGGGCGTAGACCAGCGCCTGCGGGGGCGGCTGCACGTTCACACCCTCGGCGACCAGGGCGCGCAGGTGCTCGGTCGGCACGTGCTCGTGGTCGAAGGTGAGCGCGTGCGAACCGACCGCCGCCTTGCGCAATGCGGCCAGATCGGTGTGCGAACCCAGCACGACCTCGGGAGTGACCTGGGCGGCCGGGTCGTCGAGTCGCTCGGCGAGCACGCGCAGGCGCTGGCCCAGCGCGACGGCCGCCTGATGGGTCATCCGCGCCAGCTGGCCACCGCCGACCATGGTCACGGTCGGCATCACAGAAGCATCGAAGGGACGGGTACTGGGCTCGTTCACGGCCCCCAATATTGTCATGGCACCGCCCTCGCAACTGCGGTCGGGTTGGTTGCCGAAAAATCGAGCGACGTAGACTCGGTCCGTGTCAATCGTCGACAACGTGGTCAGCGCCCTACCCAGAACGCTTCGGGATCTCGCCTATCGCCATCACGAACTGATCAAGTTCGCGATTGTGGGGGCCACCACGTTCGTCATCGACAGCGGCATCTTCTACATCCTCAAATTGACGGTACTGTCGCCGAAGCCGGTTACCGCCAAGATCATTTCGGGTGTCATCGCGGTCATCGCCTCCTACATTCTCAACCGGGAATGGTCGTTCAAGGGGCGCGGCGGTCGCGAGAAACACCACGAGGCCCTCCTGTTCTTCGCCGTCAGCGGCATCGGCGTGGTCCTGAGCTTCCTGCCGCTGTGGGTATCGCGCTACTGGCTCGACCTCCAGGTCCCCCACATCAGCCTGGCCGCCGAGAACATCTCCGACTTCCTCAGCGCCTACCTGGTCGGCAATATCCTCCAGATGGTCTTCCGTTTCTGGTCCATGCGCCGCTGGGTCTTCCCGAACGAAATCGACACGCTCGTAGAAGAATTCGAGGAATTGTACGAAGAGGAAGAGCAACTGGGGCACAGTTGATTCGGCGTCGGCTCCGCCGCCGCGGTTCGCGGCCCTGTGACCCCGAGTCTTCCCTCCTCCGCTCCTCCGCTTCGCTCCCCCGCTCCGTCAGTCCAGACTCGGGGACGGGCCGCGAACTTTCAGGTATTCGTCAGTAGGGGTGACGCCGACCCATTATCGCGGTTCGCTGGTCGCGGTGCCGTTCTCGCCCTTCGCCGCGCTGGGCTTGCCCAGGAATATCGCGAACAGGGCGGGGCGGCGGCGGTGTAGTTCGAGGCGGCCGCCGTCGGCCTCGATCAGGGCGCGGGCCAGGGCCAGGCCGACGCCGGTGGATCCGGCGCCGGAGAAGCCGCGGTCGAAGATGTGCGGGGCGAGGTCGTCGCTGACGCCGTCGCCCTCGTCGGCCACCTCGACGGCTACCAGGGGTTCGCGGTCGGGGCCACCGTAGACGGTGCGCACCGACACCGTGCAGTCGCCGCCGCCGTGCATCAGGGCGTTGTCGACCAGCACCGCCAGCGCCTCGCGCAGCCGGGAGCCGGTCACCGGGGCGGTCAGGGTCGGGTCGCCGGACAGGATCAGCTTGCGGCCCGCCTCGGTGAACGGGTGCCGCCATTCGGCCACCACACCGCGCAGTTCCTCCACCACGGGGACCGGGTCGCGGTCGGCGGCGCCCTCGTCGCGGGAGGCGCGCACCAGATCGTCGATGGCCTCGGTCAGGCGGTCGACCTGCGCCATCGCCTCCTCGGCCTCGTGCACCACATCCGGATCGTCGTGCACCGACAGCTCGTCCAGCCGCAGCCGCACCGCGGTCAGGCGGCTGCGCAACTGATGCGAGACATCGGCGACCAGCGCGTGCTCGCGTTGCAACCGCCCGGCGATCTCGACGGCGGCCGCATCCAATACGTCGGACACGCGATCCAGTTCCGTGATGCCGTGCCGCCGCGCGTCCAGCCGGAAGTCGCCGACCGCGATCCGCGCGGCGCGGGCCGCGACATCGCGCAGCGGATCGGCCACCCGGCGCGCGGTCACCACCGCCACCGCCGCACCCGCCGCCAGCGAGGCCAATGCCACCAGCGCCACCGCGCCGACCGCCTGGCGCTGCATCGAATGCATCGGCGCCGCCGGAACTTCCAGGCGCAGCGAACCCGACGTGCCCATGGACAGCGACTCCACCACCGGGTCGTCCACCCCCGGCACGCCCGCGTCGACGCGCATCGCGGAATCCTCCGGCGTCGGATACACGACCGTGAGCCGCCCGCCGGGCGGGATCAGCGGCCGCACCGAGCGCAGGTCCAGCGCGCCGTGCACCTGCCCGTCGTCGCGCTCCTGGGCGACGATCTCCACGGCCATCCGGTCCAGCCGCGCCCGCAGGTCGCCGCGGGTGATGTCGGCCACCCACTGCCAGGCGGTGAAGCCGAGCGGGATGCCCAGCACCACCGTGGTGAGGGTCAGGGCAGCGAGCATCGACAACAGTATTCGGCGGCGCATGGGCTCCTCAGTCGGTGTTGAACCGGAAGCCGACGCCGCGCACGGTCACGATCCGGCGCTCGGCCACCGGCCCCTCGTCCCCGATCTTGCGACGCAGCCAGGACATATGCATATCGAGCGTCTTGGAGCCGCGCAGATCGGCGTCGCCCCACACCTCCCGCAGGATCGTCTCGCGCGGCACGACCTGACCTGCCTTGTCTATGAGCACCTTCAGCAGTTCGTACTCCTTGTTGGCCAGGTTCACCTCATGCCCGTTGACCAGCACCCGGCGCGCCTGCGGCTCCAGCCGGATACCGCCCACCTCCACCGCCTCGTCGCCGATTCCGCTCCGCCGCAACAGGGCCCGCACCCGGGCCAGCAACTCCGCCAGCCGGAACGGTTTGCCCACGTAATCGTCCGCGCCGGCGTCCAGGCCGACCACGAAGTCGACCTCGTCGGTGCGCGCCGTGAGCATCAGCACCGCCAGATCGGCCCCGCGCGCACGCACCTGGCGGCATACCTCCAGACCGTCCATGCCGGGCAGGCCGAGATCCAGGATCAGCAGGTCGTGCCCGCCCTCCAGGGCGCGTTGCAGCACCGCGGGACCGAAACTCTCCACGGTCACCGAGTAGCCCTCGCGCCCCAGCGCCCGGGAGAGCGGGGCCGCGATGGCCTCGTCGTCTTCGGCCAGCAGTACAGCGGTCACGCTCCAAGATTACGCAGCCGCGGCGCTAACGTCGGCCGGACCGGCCGTGGTCGTAGGGCGGGCTGTGCGGATTGTCGAAGACCTCGTGGTACAGCAGCGCGTGCACCTTCTGTACCTGCGGGATGTCGTCGTACTCCAGCGGATCGCCGGAGGCCGCGTCGATGATCAGGGTGCCGGTGCCGAGCATGCGATCGGAAAGCCCGTGCCGGAACTGGATATTGGCGATCCGATTCATCGGGATGTCGATACCGGTATGGGTGAGGACGCCCTCGCGGACCAGCACGCGCCGGTCGGTGATGATGAAATGCGTTGACTTCCACCGGAGTACGGGCGCCGCGCAGCGCCACAGCAGCAGTGCCACCCAGATCACCACGACGGCGATGAGCACAGCGCTGCGGGTGGTGCCCTCGGTATTGCGGTAGGCGAAGCCCCCGGCGAACCCGGCGACGGCCGTGGCCACGATCAGCGTGATCGCGGGCCAGAACAGCATCTTCCAATGCGGATGACGGTGCAGCAGCAACCGCTCCTCGGGTGCGAGCAGCTCCTCCGGGTAGCCCATAATCGAACCCTACCGCGTGAAGATACGAAATTTCCTGACAGCGAACGCCGTTGTGCTGCACAATTTGCAGCTACCGCGACCGGAGCCACGTGACGCCAGCACGGCGCACGGACGGCACGCGCGGATCTCCATGGCTCTTCCTGCAGCACCGAAGGACGACCCGGCTTTTTCCTGTCGATTTGCGATAGCGGAGGCGTGCGTGACCGAGGAACTGACTCAGCTGGAAATACTGCGAGAGCTCGAGCCGGTGGCCGAGCAGAACCTGAACAGGCATCTGTCGATGGCCAAGGACTGGCACCCGCACGACTACGTGCCCTGGGACCGGGGCCGCAACTTCGCCGCCATGGGCGGAGTGGATTGGGCGCCCGAACAATCCACGCTGAGCGAGGTCGCCAAGGTCGCGATGATCACCAATCTGCTCACCGAGGACAATCTGCCCTCCTACCACCGCGAGATCGCCGAGAATTTCTCCCAGGACGGCGCCTGGGGCACCTGGGTCGGCCGCTGGACCGCCGAGGAGAACCGCCACGGCATCGTGATCCGCGACTATCTGGTGGTCACCCGCGGCGTGGACCCGGTCGCGCTCGAACAGGCCCGGATGATCCACATGACCAACGGCGCCCACTCGCCCGACGACTGGGGCGGCTTCCTGGAGAACGTCGCCTATGTGACGTTCCAGGAGCTGGCCACTCGCGTCTCGCACCGCAACACCGGCCGGGTGTGCGACGACCCCATAGCCGACCGCATGCTGCAGCGCGTGGCCGCCGACGAGAACCTGCACATGATCTTCTACCGGACGCTCTGCGCCGCGGGCCTGGATCTGGTGCCGGACCAGGCGATCGAGGCGATCGTCAAGGTGCTCACCAACTTCACCATGCCCGGTTACGGCATGCCTGACTTCCGCCGCAACGGCGCCATGATGGCCAAGCACGGCATCTACGACCTGCGCCAGCACCACGAGGAGGTGGTGGCGCCGGTGCTGAAGAACTGGAACATCTTCGAGCGCAACGATTTCGGGCCGGGTGGCGAACAAGCCAGGGAGCGTCTCGCCGCCTATCTGGAGAAGCTGGCGCAGGATGTGGTCAAGTTCGAGGAGCAGCGCGATCGGCTGCTGGCGCGCGAGCGGGCACGCGAACTGACACCGGTGTAACGGCGTAACCTCCTGCGCCGCAGTGACTCTCAGTCCTGCGGCCGCAGGTGGGTGACATCGCCCGCCGACACCGGCCGGTCGCCGATCAGCAACCGCCCCTGACTGTCCACGTCGGCGGCGGTTCCGGTCAGCACCTCGCCACCGGGCAGCTCCGCGCGCACGGCCATGCCGAGAGTGGCGCAGCGCGTTCGGTATTCGCGCGCCAGGCCGGACGGGTCCCAACCGGCGGCGCGCCACGCGGTGAAATACCCGGCGATTTCGCGCAGCATCGACCGCACCAGCGCGGTGCGGTCGACCTCCGCGGCGCCGGCGAGGACCAGCGACGTGGCGTGCGGGACCGGCAACTCTTCCTCGGTCAGGCTGACGTTGAGGCCGATACCGAGCACCACTGCCGGGCCGTCCGGTCCCGGCGCGACCTCGGCCAGGATGCCCGCGGCCTTGCGGCCGTCGATCAGGACGTCGTTGGGCCATTTCAGGCTCGCCCGCAGGCCGGTGGTGGCCCGCACCGCGTCCACCGTCGCCACGCCCGCCAGCAGCGGCAGCCAGCCCAGGGCGGACGGGTCGACGCCGCGCGGTCGCAGCAGCACCGACATCGCGATCTGCGCACGCGGCGGGCTCACGAAGACCCGATCGTGGCGGCCGCGGCCGGTGCGCTGCGTCTCCGCGACCAGGACGCGGCCGTCCGCACCCGGGTCGTCGGCCAGCGCCAGCAGGTCGGCGTTGGTGGAACCGGTCGACTCCACCACGTCGATGCGGGAGAACAACGACAACTCCGGGAGTTCGGCGACGCCGCGCCGCAGGAGTCCGGCATCCAAGGGTGGCCTCTGCACTCCCGCAGGCTACTACTGCGGTACGAACACGGCGCCGCACCCGTGCGGATGCGGCGCCGTGGCACGCGTTCAGGCGATGAGGCAATACTCGCCGAGCTGTGCGGATACGGAGATCGCGTCGGCATCGTCGCGATCGTTGTCGTGCTCGGTGTTCTCCCGCCAGGTCTCGGGGTCGACCACGGTCGGCCGCGGTTCGCGAGCCGACCCGGTCCACACCGCGGCGGCGGCTCGTTCGGCGACGGTTCTACTCCACTCCCACATGTTGCGCCTCCCCAACGCTCGACAACGGGGGGTGTTCACCGTAACTCGCGAGATAGGTGTCGCGACAGTGAATATTCGGCGGCGCGGTACCTTGAATGAGCAGAAGCTATTGCTGTGCAACGCTTTTCGCGTCGAATCAGGACCTCAGATCGGTTGCAGACCCAGCGCACCGGCGACGAAACGGCGCACGGCCTGCTCACCGGATTCCAGTGCACCGTCGTAGCTCTCGCGGGCCCAGCCCGAAATATCCGCGGTGCCATCGGGATTCGGCGTGACGACGATCTCGGCCACCATTTCCGCGGTGGTCGGTTCGCACACCGCCCACGAGTAGTGGGTCTGCGCGGCCCATTCGCGGGCGCGGCGGTCCACGTACTCCGGATCGGTGATGCCGCCGTCGGCGAGGGCGGGGCGGTCGTCGATGCGGTCGTCGGCGCGCAGGGCGCGCAGGTACCAGCCGCCCGCGTTGATCTCGATCGGCTCCATTACCTGCCCCGCCGCCGGTCGCGGTGCTGCTGCCGGAGTTCGCGCGCTTGCTGCTTCATCTCCCGGCGGTGCTGCTCGATCTCCAGCCGGTGCGCCTCGGCCACCAGGTGCCGCTCTTCCCGGATCTCGTGGCGACGCCGATGGCCGCCGTGCCCGAGCGAACCGATCAAGATGCCCGCAGCCGGGATCATCAGGAACCACAGCCAGCTGCCGGTGGTGAAGAACAGCACCAGCGCCAGGATGACGGTCAGGCCCATCGCGGGACCCTGGATCTGCGGCCGACCACCCGACCGGGGGCGCGGTGCGCGGGGCTCGTCGGCCACCGGCTGCGGCAGATCGGCGAAGACCGGTGCGAGGTCTCCGCGCGTCACCGCCGCGGCGATCACACCGCTGCGTTCGTCGAACTCCGCCACCGAGAGCCGCCCGGCGGCGAAATGCTGGGAGAGCTGCTCCATGGCCTTTTCGCGCTCCGCGGTACCGATGCGGACGTCGGGAGTATCAGCCATGACACGAGATTAGCGCTTCCCACTGTCGCACGGCCCACACTGGTCTCGTGCGGTGACGCCGGTTTAGGGTCGAACCATGTTCCGGCAGCGCGGCACCCGTCTCACCTGGAGGCGCTGATGGCGGCGCGGACGTTCGGCAAGTACCGGCTCGACCGGATGATCGGGCGGGGCTCGGTCGGTGAGGTGTGGCTGGCCCGCGACACGGCCGCCGATCGTTCGGTGGCGCTGAAGATTCTCACCATCACCGCGGCCGAGGACCCCGACTATCGGCGGCGGTTCGAACGCGAGGCGCGCATCGGCGCGAGCCTGAGCAATCCGCACATCGTGCCGATCCACGACTTCGGGGAGCAGGACGGGCGGCTGTTCCTGGACATGGCGCACGTGCCCGGCACCGATCTGGCCCGGCGGCTGCGGCCCGGGCCGATCGGGGCGCCCGAGGCCGTCGACATCGTGTCCCAGATCGCCGAGGCGCTCGACGCGGCGCACGCGGCCGGGCTGATCCACCGCGACGTCAAGCCCGCCAACATCATCGTGCACGCGAGCGGTTTCGCGTACCTCATCGATTTCGGCATCGCGCGGGCGCCGAACCAGACCACCATCACCGCAACGGGTTTCACGGTGGGGACGCTGGCGTACATGGCTCCGGAGCGGTTCACCGGCCAGGGCGACGCCCGCTCGGACATCTACTCGCTGGCCTGTGTGCTGTTCGAATGCCTCACCGCCCAGCGCCCTTTCGGCGACACCGACCCGGTCCAGCAACTACACGCCCACCTGCGCGAGGACCCCCCGCGCCCGTCGGCCGACAACCCCGCGATCCCGCAGGCCCTGGACGCGGTCATCGCCCGCGGCATGGCGAAGAACGCCGAGCACCGCTACCCCACCGCCGGCGACCTCGCCGCCGCCGCCCGCACCGCCATCGGCATGCCCCACCCCGTCCCCCGCACCCCACCCCTCCCCGAACAGTCCGAACCACTCACCCAGGCAACAGGCCAACCCGCATCACCCTGGGCCTCCTCCCCGAAATCCACCTCCGTTCTCCCCGCACCCCCATCCGGCACAGACACGCCCGGACAGCCCCTCCGCCCAACCAGAGCACTTCCGGAAACCCCACTCGCACAGGCGCAACCGAACACTGCCGAACCGAACCACCAAGCCGCGCAGGCACACTCACCAAGTCATCCACTACAACCCACTCGCGCGATGCCGGAAAGCCCGGTCGATGCGGCCGGTCAGCCGCTGCGGGCGACGCGGGTCATGCCGCAGGATCCGGTCGATGCGGCTGGGCAGTCGCCGCAGGTCGATTCGGCCGGGCGGCCGTTGCGGCCCACTCGCGTCATGCCCGGGCCCGGTGGGGGGCAACCGCCGTGGCGGCCGGGTGGGGCCGGGGGTGGGACGGCTCGGCAGCCGGTGCGGCCGGAGCCGCGACAGCGGTCGGTGGTCAAGATCGCGACCGTGGTGGTGGGTGTCGCCGTGCTCGGGTTCGCTCTCGTCGCGGCCTGTACGGCGGTGCTGACGCAGGGTGGGGGTGGGCAGCCGGGGCGGCAGCCCGCTGTCTCCGCGACCGCGACTGCCGAGCCGCAGGCGAGCACCGTCGCGCCGACGGGTAAGGACTGGCCGCCGCCGGGATACACGCTGCCGTTCCCGACGGGATTCCCCACATCGTTCCAGATCCCGATCCCCACACTGCAATTCCCGACCCAGCAACCGCAGTCCCAGGCGCCACCTATCCAGCTCCCGGGTTTCCTCGCCCCGGCGGACCAGTCCGACCACCACAAGCCGAACAAGGAAGACAAGAAATCGGAGCAGCGCTGAATCCTTCGGTTCTCACATCGGCCGCAACTCACATCGGACGGCGAGAAGTGGGAGCGCCAGGGCACTACCGCCCACAGCAAGGCCCGATCCGACAACAAGACCCGGGCGCGGCGCGGGGGGGCCGGGGCGCGCGGAAAACCCCGGGGGCGACATGTTATAGGGGCGCCCCGGGCCCGGCGGGGTTGGGGCGGCGGGCCCGCGGG
>NZ_JARWOP010000280.1 GCF_029868745.1 Nocardia wallacei
GCACCCCCCCCCCCCGCCCCGCGGCGCCCCCGGCCGCGGCCCCCCCGCCTAACACCTGGGGGGGGCCCCCGTCGTGTATTCGGGGCTATACGGGTTCAGCCGAGGGCGCGCTCGACATCGGCGAGCAGATCGCTGACGTCCTCGATGCCGACCGACAGCCGCACCAGATCCGCCGGCACCTCCAGCTCCGAACCCTCGGTGGAGGCGTGCGTCATCGCGCCCGGATGCTCGATCAGCGACTCCACCCCGCCCAGTGATTCGGCGAGGGTGAAGATCCGGGTGCGGGCGCAGAAGTCGTGCGCCGCTTGCCGTCCGCCGTGCAGCCGCACCGAGATCATGCCGCCGAAGCGGCGCATCTGCTTCTGCGCCACCGTATGTCCGGGATGTTCCGGCAGGCCCGGGTAGATCACCTGCTGGATCTTCGGGTGCTCGGCGAGGAACTCCGCGAGGGTCTCGGCGTTGTCGCAGTGCCGATCCATGCGCAGCGCAAGGGTTTTCACGCCGCGCATGGTGAGGAACGCGTCGGTCGGGCCGGGCACCGCGCCCGCGCCGTTCTGCAGGAAGGCGAACGCGGCATCGAGTTCCGCGTCGTCGGTGACCAGTGCGCCGCCGACGACATCGGAGTGCCCGCCGAGGTATTTGGTGGTGGAGTGCAGCACGATGTCGGCGCCCAGCAGCAGCGGCTGCTGCAGGTAGGGCGAGGCGAAGGTGTTGTCCACCACCAGTTTCGCGCCGCCGCCGTGCGCGATATCGGCCAGCGCGGCGATGTCTCCGACGTTCAGCAGCGGGTTGGTCGGCGTCTCGAGCCACACCAGTTTGGTGTTGGGCCGCAGCGCGCGCTGCACCGCGTCGGGGTCCGATACCGGCGCCACCGAGTACTCGATTCCCCAGTGCGTGAACACCTTATCGATCAGGCGGAAGGTGCCGCCGTAGGCGTCGTTCGGAATGACCAGGTGATCACCCGGCCGCAGCGCCGCCCGCAGCACACAGTCGGTGGCCGCCATCCCCGAGGAGAAGGCCCGCCCGTACCGGCCCGATTCCAGCGCGGCCAGATTGGCCTCCAGCGCGGTGCGGGTCGGGTTGCCGGTGCGCGCGTACTCGTAGCCGCCGCGCAGTCCGCCCACGCCGTCCTGGGCGAAGGTCGAACTCGCGTAGATCGGCACGTTCACCGCGCCGGTCTGCGGATCCGGATCGAACCCGGCATGCACGGCGCGTGTGGAGAACCCCAGCTGATCGTCGGTCATGGTGCCAGCCTAGAAGGGGCGGCTCGGCCGCCCGGACCCGGGAACCCGATCGACCGATACTGTGCGTTCATGGCCACCGTAGACGAGCTGTTCGCCCTCGATTCCCTGCTCAGCGACACCGAACGCGAGATCCGCGAGACGGTCCGGCGGTTCGGCGAGCAGCGCCTGCGGCCGCATATCGCCGACTGGTTCGAACGCGGCGTCTTCCCGGCCCGCGAGCTGGCGCCGGAACTGGGCGCGCTCGGCCTGCTGGGCATGCATCTGGAGGGCTACGGCTGCGCGGGCACCTCGGCGACCGAGTACGGGCTGGCCTGCCTGGAATTGGAGGCGGTGGACTCGGGCGTGCGCAGCATGGTGTCGGTGCAGGGCTCGCTGGCGATGACCGCCATCCACAAGTACGGCTCCGAGGAGCAGAAGCGGCAATGGCTGCCGGAACTCGCGGCCGGGCGGGCGATCGGCTGCTTCGGGCTGACCGAACCCGATTACGGTTCCAATCCCGGCGGCATGCGTACCCGCGCCCGGCGCGACGGCGCGGACTGGGTCCTGGACGGATCGAAGATGTGGATCACCAACGGCTCGGTGGCCGACGTGGCGGTGGTGTGGGCGCGCACCGAGGAACGCATCCGGGGCTTCCTGGTGCCCGCCGGCACACCGGGCTTCACGGCGCGCGAGATGCGGCACAAGCTGTCCCTGCGCGCCTCGATCACCGCCGAACTCGACCTGGACGGGGTGCGGCTGCCCGCCGACGCGGTACTGCCGGAGGCGCACGGCCTCGCCGGGCCGCTGGCCTGTCTGTCCGAGGCCCGGTTCGGCATCGTGTTCGGCGCGCTCGGCGCGGCGCGCGACTGCCTGAACGCCACCATCGACTACGCCCGTACCCGCGAGGTCTTCGACAAGCCGCTGGCGGCGTACCAATTGACCCAGGCCAAGGTGGCGGACATGGCGGTCGAGCTGGGCAAGGGCACGCTGCTGGCGCTGCATCTGGGACGCCTCAAAGATCGCGGGGAGTTGCGGCCGGAGCAGGTGAGCGCGGGCAAGCTGAACAGCACGCGCGAGGCGCTGGCCATCGCCCGCGAATGCCGGACCATCCTCGGCGCCAACGGCATCACCCTCGACTATCCGGTGCTGCGGCACGCCAACAATCTGGAATCGGTGCTCACCTACGAGGGCACCGCGGAGGTGCATCAACTGGTGCTCGGCGAGGCCCTCACCGGATCGAAAGCCTTTCGCTGACAAGAATTTCCGGAAACGCGAATTGCCACAGATCAGCTCTGCTCGCAGAAGTTTCCGAGTGAAAGGTCACACTGCCGCGAAAGCTGCATGATTGCTAGCATAAGCAAGTGTTTTTGCTCGGCTCCGCGTTGCTCGAAGTGTCGGCGCGCAAGACTTTGAACCGCCTGCACAAGACGCACGGAGTTCCGGCGCTCGTCGCCGCAAAGGAACTGCCCGCGGTGTCGGCGGCCCTGGATCAGCATGCCGCGGCCGTCCGCGACATTCTCGATCTCGGTGTGCGGGATTCGGCGACCGTGCCGGCGGGGGTACTGCTCGCCGGTTACGCCCGCGGACTGCTGGAACATACCGGCCGCGGCGGCCTGCGCGCCCCGTACGATCTCGCCGGCTGGGCGGCCGCCGAATGGTTGCAGCTGCGGCTGGCCGCGGTGTGCGTGCTCGCCCACGCGAAAGCCTGAGCGGCCGCGGAACTCCGCGACCGCCCAGGCCCTGTCGAACTATTCGGTTGTCGCCTCAGCGCGGTGACTGCGGATCGCCGTACCCCGGCGCCTCGCCGTATCCCTGCCCGTAACCCTGGCCGCTCTGCCCGCCGTAGCCCGGTTCGGTCATGCCGCCGGTCTCCGGCCGGTAGCCCGCACCGCTGGTCTGCGGCGACCACTGATCGCCGGGCCGCGGGGAACCCGCCCACTCCTCCTGGCGGGTGGCGACGCCCTCACGCTGCCGGGCGGCGTCCTCCCTGCCCCGCTGGTACGCCTCGGCATGGCCGCGCAACTGCGGCATCTCGCCCTCGACGGTGTCCAGCCAGCCCTCCCAGCGCTGCTGCATGGGCCGGATCAGGCCGCCGCCGATGCCGACGACCAGGATGCCGCCGATCGTGGCCAGCACCGTGATCAGGATCGGCGTGGTGACCGAGGTCGCGACGCCGATCTGGTTCAGGGCGGCGATGATGCCGACGCCCCAGATGAACACCGCCGCCAGCCGGCCCAGCATGCGGCCGTAGGACAGCCCGCTGAGCACGTTGCCGATCAGGTCCATCACCACCCGCGCGATCGCGCCCGCGACACACACGATGATGATCGCGACCGCGGCCCGCGGCAGCCAGGCCACGATGCCGTTGAGCATGTTGCTGACCGGATTCGGACCGAAGACCCCGAAGCCGATCTGTAGCGCGATCAGCAGGATCGCGTAGTAGACCAGCTTCACCAGGATGTCGGTGGCGTCATACCGGCTGTTGGCCAGCATGTTCTGGATCCCGCCACGTTCGACCAGCCGGTCGAACCCGACCCGGCGCAACACCCGGTCGGCGATCTTGGCGATGACCTTGGCGATGATCCAGCCGATGGCCAGCACCACCAGGAAACCGACGAACTTGGGCACGAACGTCGCGATGGCGCTCCACGCGTTGGACATGCCCTGCTGAAAATCGATAGCCAAACTGGAGGTGTACACGCGCGGCCGTCCCTTCCGCTATCTCGGCTGTTCCAACTGTTTGCCAGAACTGCTACAGAGACGTTTGTACCCCGGCGTGATCATTCGAATCGGGTGTTTGCGTACATTTTGCTGCCATCTCGATAACGATGCGTTATCGCATTGTGCCGAGCGGCGGATCGATCAGTACGCCGAGTTGACGTTGTCCATCGAGCCGTAGCGGTGCGCGGCGTAGTTGCAGGCGGCGACGATGTTGGCGACCGGGTCCCAGACATCGAACGGGGTGCCCTCGACGTGGTACGCCGCGAAGGTCGGGTCGATCACCTGCAGCAGGCCCTTGGACGGGATGCCCGCCGCGGCGTTCGAATCGTAGAGGTTGATGGCCTGCGGGTTGCCGGTCGACTCCCGCATGATGTTGCGGTAGATGCCGTCGTAGCTGCCCGGAATGCCGCGGGCGGCCATGATGTCCAGCGCGTGGTGGATCCAGCCGTCCAGGTTGTCCGGGTAGCTGGGGGCCGGCGGCGGGGGCGGCAGCGGCGCGGGCATGGGCGCCGGAGCCGGAGCGGCCTCGGGGGCCGGGGCCGCGGCGGCGACCGCCTCGACCGGGGCAGCGGGAGCGGCCGGAGCGGGGGCGTTATCGGCGGTCTGGGCAATCGTGGACGCCAGTGCGGCCGGCTGCACCTCGGCCGTCCCGTGCCCGCCCGCGGACGTCACGGCGGCGAAGGCGGCCAGCGCCAGGGTGGCGGATCCGGCGGTGCGCGCGACCGCCTTGGCTCTGCTGCTCTCGATGGATTTCTTCGACATGCGCGGTGTTTTCCTACTCTGGTTGCGGCCGTCGCCGGCCTGCGACAGGCAGTGCGGCACCAAGGCGACGCCGGGTACGGCTCACCCACGCACTGCATGCTGTTGTGAGACTTGTTATGAGAGAAGGGGATTCGCATTCCCCGTCGGCACGACCCGGCTCGGTGGCTGCCGGGTGAGCCCCGGCGGGTGGACCAACTCCTCGTACTGTTTCGGACGCGAGGTCGCGATTTACCGACGAGGTCACAGGATGATTGCGGTAGGTTAACGTAAACTGAACTGAAAGTGAACAAATGGTGCCGCTACGTCCGCGCGGCTTCGATCCACACCGGCTATAACGCTCTGACCTGGCGATTTATCCGTCACGAACACGTGCCGCGGGTCACAGAAAAATTTGCCGTGTCGCGCTGGACTTTGCCGTTTTGCGACCATTTCGGGCCATCGGAGCACGTCTCGGTAACGGTCTGTGACCGTTCGGTGACTGTGCCGAGAGGTAACCCGCGCGATCTCACAACCCGCGTCGCGCCCGTGCGCATCACCTTGTTACGACCGGTCATCCAAGCGCCATCTCGGCGTCACCGCTGCGGCAAGGTTGAAAGCGCAAGCTGTTGGCACACCCGATGCCGGAGGTGTCACGACGAACGCGGACTCCGCGCCGGGTGCACAGCAAACGCCGCCGGAGGTACCGATGTTCGAAGCCTGTCACTCCCCGACCCATGTCGCATATCCGCTGCGCCCACGCCTCGGCTTCCCGGTGCACCCGATCGCCGCGGCGCCGGAGCCACAGTCGCGGGAGGCTCGCCATGTCCCCGCGTGAGGCGACCCCGCTGCCCGACTGGCACGAACTGCTGGCCGCGTTCTGCGGCCATCTCGGCGACGATCCGGACGCCCACCCGATGGTGCGCTGGGCCCGCGCGCTCGCCGAGTTACATCTGCGCCGTCACGACCAGCCCGGACATGCCGCCGAAATAGATTGTGCCCGAGCCGAACTCGTCGCCGCCATCGACAACTGGGTGAGCGTGACGCTGCGGCCGCCGCGGGTCGGCCGCGGACTGTTCCCGGAGTCGCTGGGCGGCGCCGTGGACCGTCTCGCCGCCGCCCAGGTGCACGCGAATCGCTTGCTGCACACCGCCGCCGACGTTTCCGACGCGCGCGTGCACACCGCCTGGTACCGGCTGGCCGCGCTCGCCGACGACTGGAGCGATCTGGTCGCGGAGGTGCTGCACGGGCAACCCCGGCTGCGTCAGCGGATGCGCTCGGCCTGACAGGTTCGAGAAGCCCTGCGCCCCAGCGAATTCGGGACTACCGCGCGGGCAGGCCCGACCGGCTCAGGAAGCCGAGCAGATCGTGCCGGGTGATGACGCCGATCGGCTTGCCGTCCTCGACCACCATCAGCGCGTCGGTGGACTCCAGCGATTTGGTCGCGGCCGACACCGGTTCGCCGGAACCGATCAGCGGGAACGACTCGCTCATGTGCTTGGACACCGGGTCGGTGAGGTGGGCGCGGCCCTCGAAGACCGCGGACAGCAGATCCCGCTCGGACACGCTGCCCGCCACCTCCCCGGCCATCACCGGCGGTTCGGCGCCGACGACCGGCATCTGGGAGACGCCGTACTCGTGCAGGATCTCGATGGCGTCGCGCAGCGTCTCCGACGGATGGGTGTGCACCAGATCCGGCAGGGCGCCGGACTTGCCGCGCAGCACGTCGCCGACGGTCGGCTCGGCGGTGCTGCCGTCCAGGCGCGAGCGCAGGAAACCGTAGGAACTCATCCACTGGTCGTTGAAGATCTTCGACAGGTAACCGCGGCCGCCGTCGGGCAGCAGCACGACCACGACCGCCTCCGGGTCGCGCTCGGCCACCTGCAGGGCGGCCACCACCGCCATGCCGCACGAGCCGCCGACCAGCAGCCCCTCCTCGCGGGCCAGGCGGCGGGTCATGTCGAAGGAGTCGGCATCGGAGACGGCGATGATCTCGTCGGGGATCGCGGGGTCGTAGGCGCTGGGCCAGAAGTCCTCGCCGACACCCTCGACCAGGTACGGCCGGCCCGTGCCGCCGGAGTAGACCGAGCCCTCCGGGTCGGCGCCGACGATCTTCACCTTCCCGCCCGAGACCTCCTTGAGGTACCGGCCGGCTCCGGTGATGGTGCCGCCGGTGCCGACACCGGCGACGAAATGGGTCACGGTGCCCTCGGTGTCGCGCCAGATCTCGGGGCCGGTGGTCTCGTAGTGGCTGTCCGGGCCGCCCGGATTGGAGTACTGGTCGGGCTTCCACGCGCCCTCGATCTCGTGCACCAGCCGGTCGGAGACGCTGTAGTAGCTGTCGGGATGTTCCGGCGGGACGGCGGTCGGGCACACCACCACCTCGGCGCCGTAGGCGCGCAGCACGTTGCGCTTGTCCTCGCTGACCTTGTCCGGGCAGACGAACACGCACCGGTAGCCGCGCTGCTGGGCGACCAGCGCCAGGCCGACGCCGGTGTTGCCCGAGGTGGGTTCCACGATGGTGCCGCCGGGCCGCAACAGGCCCTGCTCCTCGGCGGCATCGATCATCTTGACCGCGATGCGGTCCTTGGAACTGCCGCCGGGGTTCAGATATTCGATCTTCGCCGCCACCAGGCCGGAGTTCGGGCCCACCACGGAGTTCAATCGAACGAGCGGGGTGTTGCCGATCAAGTCGACGACGTGGTTCGCGATGCGCATACGCCCATCGTTGCAGAACCGCGCCCCGCGCCTGCCCGCGCCTCCGGGCTGGGCGTGCCCGGAGGCGGTCGACGGCGTGGCGGTTGCCCCGGGCCGACGGCGACCGGAACGGGCGATATCGGGAACATCGTCGGCGAGTTCCGGCCTGCCCCGCGACGGGAGCCCGGTTTACCCATATCATCGGCCCGGTGAGGATGCCGAAGACCGCCCGCACCGCCGCCGTCGTGCTCGGATCCCTCGGGGCCGCGACGGCGATCGCGACGTCCGCCCCGGCGAGCGCGCAGACCGTCGAATTCCCCCAGACACCGAGTGTGTTCTACGGCGGCTTCTGCTGGGGCAACATCCGGACCTGGGTCGACACCAGTCCCGACTATCCGGGCCGGGCCATCGTGAACGTGCAGGCGCTACCGGTCGCCGGCTTCGGGCCGGGCCAGTATCCGCTGGCGCCGCTGTGCAATGTCGACACCACGGTCGCCTGGCACAACACCACCACCGGCGCGGCCGGGGAGTACCGGCTGAACGTGGTCTCCGGCATCTACGGCAGCATCCTGTACGCGCAGTTCCAGGACACCGGCGCGGGCCACATCGAGGTCACGACCACCACGTCCAATTTCAATATCCCCTCGCGCGGCGCCTTCGACGTCGCGGGCCCGCCGCCTCCGCCGCCCGGCGAATAAGCCCGGCGCACACGCTGAGCCGTTGCTGACCACAGGCAGTCACGACACGGTCACACCGCCGAGCCGACGAGGACCGCGCCCCGGCGACCATGCCTGCGTGTGAGAAGGCGCTATCGATGCTTTCTCGCCGGAATCCGCCCGATCGGTGTCGCGTCGGTGGAGCAACTGGGACATCCGTCGCAGGCAGGTGCTCACACTCGACCGATCCGGCACGATATACGCAGGCATACAACGATCGTGTGGTGGAGGGTGGTGTGGTTTCGTGGCGAGAACGTGGCGCACCTTGGCGGTGACCGGCGCGGCCACCGTGGCGGCCGGTTCCGGGGCCGGGACCGCGTGGTGGGCGGCGTACCGCCTGCTGATGCAGCAGGCGCAGGCCGCGCGGACGGTGATCGGCCGCGACACCACCAAGCCGCCCGAGGCCGACGGCGTCTACACGGCGGGCTGCGCGGCGCCCGAATCATGGCGCACCGGAATACCTTTCGATCTGCACCTGATGGTCTTCGGCGACTCCACCGCAGCGGGTGTCGGCTGCCGCACCGCGGAAGAGGTTCCGGGCGTACGGATCGCGCGCGGGCTGGCCGAGGCGACCGGGCGGCGAATCCGGCTGAGCACCAAGGCCATTTCCGGCGCCACCTCGAAAGGCCTTGCGGGACAGGTGGACGCGATGTTCGTCGCGGGGCCGCCGCCGGACGCCGCGGTGATCCTGATCGGCGCCAACGACGTCACCAAGAAGCATTCGGTGCTGCGCTCGGCGCAGCGGCTGCGGTCGGCGGTGGCGCGATTGCGCGCGGCGGGCAGCGTGGTCGTGGTCGGCACCTGCCCGGATCTCGGTTCGGTGGTCGCGATTCCGCAGCCGCTGCGGACGGTGGTGCACGGGTGGAGCGTGCGGCTGGCGCGGGCGCAGGTCGCCGCCACCCGGGCCGCCGGTGGCAGCCCGGTCCCGATGGGCGATCTGCTCGGCCACGATTTCCGCACCACGCCCGAGGTGTTGTTCTCCGCGGACGGCTTCCATCCCTCGGCCGCCGGGTACGAATTGGCCGCCGCCCACCTACTGCCCGCGCTGCTGCGGGAGTTGGATCGGCGGGATACGGGCATACCGGGTGTTCCTAGCCCGATCGGTGCGACGTAGATTCGGAAGGGAATTCCGTACCTGTGTACCGAACAGCCGCTTGGTTGTTCGACACCCGACGAAGGAGTCCTCATGCCAGAGGCCGTCATCGTTTCCGCTGCCCGCTCCCCCATCGGCCGCGCGGGCAAGGGCTCGCTCGTAGGCATGCGCCCGGACGACCTCGCCGCACAGATGGTGCGCGCCGCCCTGGACAAGGTCCCCGCGCTGGCCCCCGCCGACATCGATGATCTGATGCTCGGCTGCGGACAGCCCGGCGGCGAGGCCGGCTTCAACATGGCCAAGGTGGTGGCCACGCATCTGGGTTACGACTTCCTGCCCGGTGTCACGCTCAACCGGTACTGCTCGTCGTCGCTACAGACCAGCCGGATGGCCTTCCACGCCATCAAGGCCGGTGAGGGCGAGGTCTTCATCTCCGCCGGTGTGGAGACCGTGTCGCGGTTCCCGAAGGGCACCTCCGACGGCTGGCCGGACACCCACAACCTGGCGTTCGCCGATGCCGAGGCGCGCACCGTGAAGCGCGCCGAGGGCGGCTCGGGCGGCTGGACCGACCCGCGCGAGAACGACGAACTGCCCGACATCTACATCGCGATGGGCCAGACCGCGGAGAACGTCGCCCAGTTCACCGGCATCTCCCGCGAGGACCAGGACCACTGGGGCGTGCGCTCGCAGAACCGCGCCGAGGAGGCCATCAAGTCGGGCTTCTTCGAGCGCGAGATCAGCCCGGTGACGCTGCCCGACGGCAGCGTCGTGTCCACCGACGACGGCCCGCGGCCGGGCACCACCTACGAGAAGGTGTCGCAGCTCAAGCCGGTGTTCCGCCCGGACGGCACGATCACCGCCGGTAACGCCTGTCCGCTCAACGACGGCGCGGCGGCGCTGGTCATCATGAGTGACACCAAGGCCAAGGCACTGGGCCTGACCCCGCTGGCGCGCATCGTGTCCACCGGCGTGTCGGGTCTGTCGCCGGAGATCATGGGTCTGGGCCCGATCGAGGCGTCGCGGCGGGCGCTGAAGCTGGCCGGCAAGACCATCGGCGACATCGACCTGTACGAGATCAACGAGGCCTTCGCGGTGCAGGTGCTGGGTTCGGCGCGCGAGCTGAACATGGATCTGGACAAGCTGAACGTGTCCGGCGGCGCGATCGCCCTCGGCCACCCGTTCGGCATGACCGGCGCCCGCATCACCGCCACGCTCATCAACAACCTCCAGACCCACGACAAGCAGTTCGGCCTGGAGACCATGTGCGTCGGCGGCGGCCAGGGCATGGCGATGGTGATCGAGCGCCTGAGCTGACGTTCGAGCGCCGCGGAAAGGCGATTACCCGTCGGGTAATCGCCTTTCGTGTGCCGGGGCGGAATCATCGGAGACACCGGAGTTTTACGCGAAGGAGCCCGAGATGACCGCCTATGCCGTAGCCCATCTGCACGATGTGGACGTCAATGCCGAGATCGTCGAATATCTGCGGCGAATCGACGGGACACTCGCTCCGTTCGACGGAAAGTTCATCGTGCACGGCGGGCGCCAGCTGGTTGCCGAGGGGCCCGCGAACGGCTCGGTGATCGTGATCGAATTCCCGGATTACGCTGCCGCACAAGCCTGGTACGCGTCGCCGGAGTACCAGGACATTCTGCCGCTGCGGACGGACAACGCGGTCGGTGTCGCGGTGCTGGCCGAGCACTGCGGGGACGACCATGTCGCCACCGACGTGCTGCCCGCGGCCCTGCTGGCCGACTGATGGTCGTCAGTGCCGGACGGCGGCGAGGAAGTCGCGGACCAGAGGGCTTGCGTCGGAACGGAATTCCTCGAAGTAGGCATGCCTGGCGCCCGGGATCAGGTGCAGTTCGGCGGCCGGAATGCGGTCGGCGAGCAAGGGGGCGTTCGCGGCGGGGTTGAAGCGGTCGTCACTGCCGTGCACGACCAGTGTCGCAGAGGTGATGTCCGGCAACACTTCCCAGGCATCGTGGCGGTGGCTGGCGATCAGGTGGCGCCGGCGGGCGTAGGACGGCATGTCCGGGTCGCCGAGGGTCTGGTGGGGGCCGGGGTGGGCGGCGAGCCAGGCCGGGGTGTACATGAGTTCGCGCAGGGCCTGGTGCGCCGTGGCCGGATTCGCGAGCAGGCCGCGGATCTCCGGGCCGCGGTCGACGCCGTACTTCCCGCCGGGCGACGTGCAGCCGAGCACCAGTGCGCGCACGCGTTCCGGATACCGCGCCGCCACCCACTGCGCCACCCGGCCGCCCATCGAGGTGCCGTACACATCGGCCCGGTCGATACCGAGTTCGTCCAAGACCGCGATCGCATCGTCGGCGAATCCCAGTGTGCTGTACAGGATATCGGGCTTGTCGCTGGCGCCGGTGCCTCGGTAGTCGAAGGTAATCGTGCGGTGCGCGCCGTGGAAGTCGTCGCGAATACCGTCCCACCAGTGATGGTTGTTCGACTGCCCGGCTATCAGCAACAGCGGGAACCCGTCGCCCTCCACCTGGTAGGCGAGTCGAACCCCGTCCCCCGCTACGGCATACGGCACGAACGTTCCCCTTTCTCGCCGCCCGAGGGTACCGCTCGGCTCGGCGCACGAAAAACGGGTGGTCACCGAGTATTCGGTGACCACCCGTTCCGGCTTGCGGCCGACTACTAATCGTTTTGCAAGTAGCTCAGCAGGCGCAGGATCTCCAGGTACAGCCAGACCAGGGTGACGGTCAAGCCCAGGGCCACGCCCCACGCGGCCTTCTCCGGCGCTTGCGCGCGGATCAGCTGGTCGGCGGCGTCGAAATCGAGCAGGAAGCTGAACGCGGCGATCGCGATCACGACCAGGCTGAACACGATCGACAGCGCGCCGCCGTCACGCAGGCCGAATCCGCCCGGGGTGAAGAACGCGGCGACCATATTGCCCAGCATCAGGACCACGACGCCGATCATGGCGCCCACGATCATCCGGGTGAATCGCGGCGTGACCCGGATGGCGCCGGTCTTGTAGACCACGAGCATGCCGAAGAACACGCCGAACGTGCCGAGCACCGCCTGCGCGATCAGCCCGGATCCGCCGACACCGCCGAACGCGATATTGGTGAACATGAACGACAGCGCGCCCAGGAACAGGCCCTCGGCGGCGGCGTAGCTCAGCACGATGGCCGGATTGTCCTGCTTGCGGCCGAACGTCGCGACCAGCACCAGCACCAGGCCGACCAGTCCGCCGACGATGACGAACAGGGGAGCCAGCGCGTGATTGGCGACGGTCAGCGCGTAGGACAGGATCGCCGCGATCGTCACCACGCCCAGCGTGATGCCGGTCTTGGTGACGACGTCGTCGATCGTCATCGGCCGGGTGGCCTGCGCGGGCTGCTGGTACGGCTGCTCGTAACCCTGCGGCGGGTACTGCTGCCCGTACTGCGCGAACTGTCCGGCGCCGGCCGCGGCCGAACCGAACCCCGCATAACCCCCTTGTTGCTGCGGCAAATTCTTGAAGATCGGGTTGCTTGAGGTGCGCACCGTTCCCGTGCCTTTCCGAAGGTCGCGGTCCACGTCTCTCGTGGCCGTTCTGAGTATCCAACGTGCCGCGGCGGGCGCAAGTTCCCGAACCGGGCAAAAAATCGGACAAAGCGGACTCTACTGCCGGAGAACTACTCCTGCCGAACGTCGTACAAACCGCGCACCGACCGCGTCACGGTGAATTTGCGATTGCGGCCCACCACATCGGTCTTGCCGACCAAGCGCTCCATCACCCCACGATAGTTCAGATGCGAGTTGTAGACCGTCCACAGTTCGCCGCCGGGTCGCAGCACGCGGCCGGTCTCGGAGAACATCTTGATCGCCGAACCGGTGTGCACGGCCGCGCCGACGTGGAAAGGGGGGTTGCACAGGACGAGATCGGCACTGTGCCCGGCCACGCCGGTCATGGCGTCGTCGCGCAGCACCGTCACCCGATCGGCGACCCCGTTGACCGCGGCCGTGGCCCGCGCGGAGGCGACCGCGGCCGCGGACTGATCGGTGCCGACCACGCTGACCTGCGGCCGCGCCTTCGCCAGCGCGACGGCCAGAATCCCGGTGCCACAACCGAGATCGATGGCGTCGCGGGCGTCCGGCTTCATCCGGCGCACGTGGTCGAGCAGGAATCGGGTGCCGATATCGAGCCGCGGCCCGGAGAACGCGGCACCGTGCGCGACGACCTCGAGGTCCATCTCGTCGAGCTGCTTGCGCACCGGAAAGGGCAGGCTGCCAACGGGTTTGGGGTCGCGGGCCAGCAGGATCCGCGACTTCTGCCGACCGCGGCTGGCCCGTACCGACCCGAAGGACTCGGCCAGTACGTCGTTCATGGCCGGGGTCAGGTACTTGTCACGAGCCCCGGCGAACACCTCGACCTCCGGATCGGCGTAGCGCGCAATGGCATCCGCGATCTCGGCCAGTCCCGACAACGCCCGCGGCAGCCGCAGCAACACCACCTTGACGTCCTCGAGCAGCCGGCGGCCCAGCTCGTGGGTGCTGTATCGATCGGCCAGGCCGACGGCACGCGCGTTGTTGGCCAGCGCGAGTTCGCCGGTGAGGAGATCCTGGTGCACGCGGACCGCGCTCAGGTCATGGGCCGCGGCGGCGCCCAGTGTGAGCGCCCCGTAGCCGTCGTCTATGACGGCGATCCGGCCACTGCCCGCCGCCGCCAGGGCGTCTCGGGCCACATCCAGGATCAGCCGATCCGCGGCATCGACCGCGTAGAGATTCACCGCCTCCACATCCGGATAGCGCCGCAACCGGCTCAGCACATCGTCGACCTCCTGCACTCCTACAGTGTGCTAGATCGTTGCCGTGTCGTCGCGCCGACCCCGGCCGTAACACCGCATACCATCGGCCTCATGCGTAACAGGCTGGCATTCACGGTGGTCGCGGGGCTCGCACTGCTGGCGGGTTGCTCGGACAGTTCATCCGATCCCGGCGCACCGGCGTCCACGGGCTCGACGGTGGCGGCGGCGCCGGAATCGCCGCCGACGGCCACCGGTCCGCAGCAGCGCGCGCCCTCGGACGACGCACGGCTGACCGTGACCAATGTGCGCGTCGGGCACCATCCGGGTTTCGATCGCGTGGTGTACGAACTCGGCGGCACCGGCACTCCGGGCTGGCGGGTGCAGTACACCGATCGCGCGGTGCAGGACGGTAGCGGCAAGCCGGTCGACGTGGCCGGGCAGTCGATTCTGGAGGTGCAGATCCTGGGTTCGGCGTACCCGTGGGACAGCGGGGTCCCCCAGTACGAGGGCCCCGATCCGGTCACCGATCCCAGCTCACCGGGGATCGCGGGCGTCTACCGCACCCTGGTCTTCGAGGGCACGACGCAGTCGTTCATCGGGGTGAACGCGGAGCGGCCCGCCTTCTCCGTCGACGCGCTGGAGAATCCGGGGCGGCTGGTCGTCGACATCGCGACCGGCTGAGCCTCAGGCCTGGCCGGTTTCGAAGCGGTCGATCTTGCCGTCCGTCACGACGAATCGCCAGGCCGTGCGCATGGAGCCCCACCGATCGTTGGCGTACTCGGCGACGAAGGCGCGGCCGCCCTCGGAGAGGGAGTCCGGCTCGACGCTCATTCGGCCGTTGCTGTCGAATACCTCGCTCTGCACCCATTGCCGCAGATCACGGTCAGTGCCGTCGTCGGACATGGTGGCGTCGTCGGTGAGTAGGTCGAAGAAGGCGGGGCGGTCGCCGGCGTTGAGCGCGTCCACGAGCCTCGCCACCACGGGATCGAGTTGGTCGGCCATCCTGGTCCCCTTCCGGGTCCGGTACCGCACGGGTCGATTGACAGCAAATTTACCGCAATCTTCGAGTGGCGGGGGCGGCCTGCGGCGACTAGTCCTCCGAGGGTTCGCCGCGCGGCTCGGGGCGTGGGTTCAGCCGGATCACGCCGCGGTCGAGGTCGAGCGAACCGATCTCGAACGATTCACCGGTGCCCGCCTCGTCGTCGCTCTCCTTGCGCAATCTGCCGCCGTGCAGGAGTTCGCCGAACTGTCCCATGCGCCCCACCCTACGCCGCGGGCAGGTCCGGCGCGGCATGTCCGGCCCGGTCGCGCGGCAATGCCGCGGCCGCCAGCACCATGACGACGGCCATCGACGCGACACCGGCGAACACCAGATGGATCCCGGCGGACAGCAGCGCGGGCTCGGGATTCCCGGCCGCGCCGACTCGCATGTTGACCAGCGCGCCGAACACCGCGACCCCGACCGCGCTGCCGATCGAGCGGGCGAACATATTGGCGCCCGTCACCACCCCGCGCTCGCTCCACTCGGCGCCGGTCTGCGCGGCGATCAGCGTCGGGGTGGCGACCAGTCCCAGCCCGGCACCGACCACGAAGCAGCTCAGCGCCACCTGCCACAGCCCGGAATCCGCGCCGAGCAGCAGAGTCGACAGGGCGCCGAGCGCGGCCACGACGCTGCCGATCAGCGCGGTCCCGCGGAACCCGATGCGCAGGTACAACCGGCCCGCCTGCGAGGCCGTGATCGGCCAGCCCAGGGTCAGCGCGCCCACGGCCAGGCCCGCTACCAGCGCACCCACTCCGAGCACGCCCTGCGCGAAAGTCGGTACGTACGAGGTCAATCCGAGCATGACGGCGCCGACGAGCAGCGAGGCCACGCTACTGGTGACGACGATGCGCCGAGTGAAGACCCACAACGGCAGGATCGGATCGGCGGCGTTCCGCTCGACGACCACGAACAGCGCCAGCAGCGCCGCGCCGCCCGCGAACACCGCGATGCCGATCGGTGAGAACCACGCCCAGGAGTGGCCGCCCTCCAGCAGTCCGAGGATCAGGGCGCCGGCGCCACCGGCGAGCAGCGCCGCACCGAGGTAGTCGACGCTGCGCCGCTGCCGCCGGGGCGCGGTCTCGCGGAACGAACGGACCAGCATCCATCCCGCCAGCGCCGCCAGCGGCAGGTTGACCAGGAAGATCCAGCGCCAACTCAAATATTCGGAGAACACGCCGCCCAGTAGCGGGCCGAGCACCGAGGAGGCGGCCCACACACTCGCCAGGTAGCCCTGCACGGTGGCGCGCTCCTCGAGGGTGTAGATGTCACCGGCGATGGTCATCGACATCGGCTGCACCGCGCCCGCGCCGATGCCCTGGATCGCCCGGAAGACGATGAGCGCCACCATGCTGGTGGCGAGACCGCACAGCAGCGAGCCGAGCGCGAAGACCGCGATGCCGAACAGCATCACCGGTTTCCGGCCGAAGGTGTCGGCGAGCTTGCCGTAGATCGGCACC
Source organism: Nocardia wallacei (assembly GCF_029868745.1). Lineage (GTDB taxonomy): Bacteria > Actinomycetota > Actinomycetes > Mycobacteriales > Mycobacteriaceae > Nocardia > Nocardia wallacei_B. The sequence continues at coordinate 16,436 of NZ_JARWOP010000280.1, forward strand.
GTGATCGCCTGCGCCAGCAGATATATCGAGAACAGCCACGGGAACTGCGCGAAGCCGCCGAGATTGGCGGTGATGGTGAGTACCGCCGTAGCAATGATGGTGGAATCCAGCGCCACCAGCGAGGTCGACAGCATCAGCGCGGCGAGGATGGCGCCACGCTCGGAGCGAAGCCCGATGGCCGGTTTTCCGGTGGCGACAGTCAAGAACAACCTCCGTCAGCTCGGCTCGACAACTGAGTCGAACACGCGAAGCGCGCGCCTATTCCATACGGCTACGGGGTATAGGCCGCCGAGCCCCTACAATGGGCCGCGTGACCGACCAGCAGCGCAGCACCGGCGACGCCGCCCCGCCCCGCGCCGCCGGTCTGCCGCCGCTCTCCCGAACCCCCGGGCACATCCGCGCCCTCGGCATCCTGGTACTGCTGACCGGCGTCGCACTGATGCACGCAGTCGTCTTCGCCGCCGGTCACGCCCACGCCACCACCCCCGCCCACATGGCCACCCCTGGTCTCCCATACACCGCAGCCCCTGGACTCGCACACACCACCGACCACGGACTCACAGGCGTCGCAGCACCTGACCTCTCATACAACGACGCTCCCCGGCTTACGCGCGGTGCCGAGCGGGAACGCACTGACAACCCTCGACTCACACACTCCACTCGCCCCGGACTGACGCACTTCGCCGTCCGTGGACTCACACACACCGCCGATACCGGGCACACTCTCACCCTGGGGCTCGTAGACACTGGCGTCCCGAGCATCGCCATCGAATCCATGGCCTCATCGGAGCATTGGTCCGACCGGGCACAGGTATTGGAGACGCACGCCGAGATGGGCGGCGATACAGGGTGTGCCGATTGTGGGGGCGGGCATCACGGGCTGCACGGGTGTGTCTTCGTGCTGGTGGTGCTGGCCCTGTGGCTCGGGCTGGTGGTGCTGGCTTGGGTGGGGGTGCGGCGGGGCGCGGCCGAATTGCGGGTATGGCTCGAGCGGTCCGGCGGGGCGCGGTCGCCGCCTTGGACGGTGCTCTCACTACCGGAATTGTCGATTCTGCGGATCTGATGGGCCGCCGCGTCGGCGCGCGGCTCGCGTGCGGACGCGGGTTTCCCGGCCCACCTCAGCACGACCCCTATTCCGAGGAGAATGACATGTCCCACTCGCGTACCCGAATCACCTTGGCCGGCACCGGAATCGCCGTGGCGCTGCTCGTCGCCGGATGCGGCGGTGACGACTCCGGCGACACCACCACCGCACCGAGCGCACCGACGACCGGAATGTCGGATATGCCCGGCATGCACCACGGCACGTCGTCGAGCCCGACCGCGCCCACCCGCACCGACTTCACCGACGCCGACGTGACCTTCCTGCAGATGATGTATCCGCACCACGCGCAGGCCGTCGACATGGCGAAGCTGGTGCCGGGCCGGTCACAGAATCAGCAGCTCATCGCGCTGGCGGCGAACGTCGAGCGCGCGCAGGCGCCGGAGATGCAGCAGTTCACCGAGTTGCTGAAGGCCTTCGGCAAGCCCGCGCCGGGCGCGATGGGGCACGAGATGCCCGGCATGATGTCGCAGGACGAGATGACCGCGCTGCGCGCCGCCACCGGCCCCGAGTTCGACCGCATGTGGCTGAACATGATGATCGCGCACCACCAGGGCGCTATCGATATGGCGAATACCGAACTGGCGCAGGGCGTCAACCCCGACGCCCGGAACCTCGCCCAGGGCATCGTCGCCGCTCAGCAGGCGGAGATCCAGCAGATGCGGGCCATGCTCGGCCAGGGCTGAGCGCACGCGTCAGCGGGGGTGGCGGGCCGCGGGCCACCCCCCCCGGGTGCGGGTGAGCGGGCCGTGACGGGGGTGATGATTGTGGCCGCGCGGGGCGCGGCGCCCCCCCCGCTCAAGGGGCCCGCGGTCAAATTAGGGGGTT
>NZ_JARWOP010000281.1 GCF_029868745.1 Nocardia wallacei
GAACATCCGGAACAGCGGGCTGGCAACGAATGTCGTCACGATGGTCATGATGGCCAGAATGGTGAACAGGGTGGGGGTGTGGGGGGCGGGTGGGTGGGCCTTGGTGGCCGTCCGGGGCCCCCCCAAAAAACCGTTTACGCGCCGAAAACCTACGGGGTTGGACGTTACTGGGGGAGTTTTTGCGGTTCGGGGATGGGTGGGCGATCGAGTCTCTGTTTCGGTGGGTGTGTGGGTGTAGCGGCTCGGCTGGCGACGAGGGCGGGTGTGGTGGTTTGGCCGGCGACAGGGGTGGGTGTGGTGGTTTGGTCGGCGACAGGGGTGGGTGGGTGTGGTGGGTTGGTCGGTGACGGGGTGGGTGTGGTGGTTCGGGAGGGATGGGTGTGGGTGTGGGTGTGCTGGCTCGTGGGTTTGCGGGGTGTGCTTTCGGCGCAGATCGGGGGGCTGTAAACTCGCGGGCATCATGCAGCGGGCACTCCTTCTCGGCCGCCGCGACGGGGTCTGACACGGACCGGCTCCCGTCGCGGGGTTCAGCTGTGCCGGTCGACCCAAGCTATTGGGACATACCAAACCCACACCACGGAGAATCGCATGTCACCCGCTGACGCCTTCGTATCCGGATCGCGCACCATCACCGCGCCGTCCAAGGCCGCGCCGGCCGACCAGCCCGCGTGGAACACACAGAAGAATTCCTCGATGCCGACCTTTCGGTACCGGCCGTTCGCCGAGGAGGTCGAACCCGTCACGCTGCCGGATCGCACCTGGCCGGACCGGGTGATCGAGCGCGCGCCGGCCTGGTGCGCGGTGGATCTGCGCGACGGCAATCAGGCGCTGATCGACCCGATGAGCCCGGCTCGCAAGCGCCGCATGTTCGACCTGCTGGTGCGGATGGGCTACAAGGAGATCGAGGTCGGCTTCCCTTCGGCCAGCCAGACCGACTTCGACTTCGTGCGCGAGATCATCGAGGACGGCGCGGTGCCGGACGACGTCACCATTCAGGTGCTGACGCAGTGCCGTCCGGAACTGATCGAGCGCACGTTCCTGGCGTGTCAGGGCGCGCCGAACGTGATCGTCCACTTCTACAACTCGACCTCGATCCTGCAGCGGCGGGTCGTCTTCCGGGCCGATCGCGACGCGGTGAAGAAGATCGCCACCGACGCCGCGACGCTGTGCCTGGAGATCGAGCAGCGCTACCCCGACACGAACTGGCGCTACGAGTACAGCCCGGAGTCCTACACCGGCACCGAGCTGGAGTACGCCCGCGAGGTGTGTGACGCGGTGTCGGCGATCATCGCACCGTCCCCCGACCGGCCGATGATCATCAACCTGCCCGCGACGGTCGAGATGGCGACTCCGAACGTCTACGCCGACTCGATCGAGTGGATGAGCCGCAATCTGGCCCGTCGCGAGTCGATCGTGCTGTCGCTGCACCCGCACAACGACCGCGGCACCGCCGTGGCCGCCGCCGAGCTGGGCTATATGGCCGGCGCGGACCGCATCGAGGGCTGCCTGTTCGGCAACGGCGAGCGCACCGGCAACGTCTGCCTGGTCACGCTGGGAATGAATCTGTTCTCGCGCGGCGTGGACCCGCAGATCGACTTCTCCGACATCGACGAGATCCGCCGCACCGTCGAATACTGCAACCAGCTGCCCGTGCACGAGCGGCACCCCTACGGCGGCGATCTGGTCTACACCGCCTTCTCCGGCAGTCACCAGGACGCCATCAACAAGGGCCTGGACGCGATGAAGGTGCAAGCGGACGCGGATGGCCGCGATGTCGAGGACCTCACCTGGGAGGTCCCGTATCTGCCCATCGACCCCAAGGACGTGGGCCGCACCTACGAGGCCGTGATCCGGGTCAATTCGCAGTCCGGCAAGGGCGGCGTCGCCTACATCATGAAGACCGACCACGGCCTGGCCCTGCCGCGCCGGTTGCAGATCGAGTTCTCGCAGGCGATCCAGAGGATCACCGACGGCGAGGGCGGTGAGGTCTCGCCGAAGGCGATGTGGGATGTCTTCGCCGAGGAGTACCTGAACCCGATCCTGCCACTGGAACGCATGCGGCAGAAGGTGTCCGCCGCGGAGACCGACGGCGGCACCGACCACATCGATGCGGTGGTCAAGGTGGAGGGCGCCGAGCAGGAGATCTCCGGCGAGGGCAACGGCCCGCTCGCGGCGTTCGTCGACGCGCTGGCGACCATCGGCTACGACGTGCGCGTGCTGGACTACTCCGAGCACGCCATGTCCGCCGGTGACGACGCGCAGGCCGCCGCCTACGTGGAATGTGCCGTCGGAGACCAGGTGTCGTGGGGCGTGGGCATCGCGACGTCCATCACGACCGCCTCGCTGCGCGCGGTCGTCTCCGCCGTCAACCGGGCGCACCGCGGCCGCTGAGCCGTTCCGCACCGTCCCGCGCGCGTCGGGGCGGTGCGGTTCGCCGGCCGTCGTGAGCCGGTCGGTTCCGACTTGCCGGACCGCCCAAGGCGTTTCACAACCGAATAGGACAGCGGCGCCGAATCACCTGCTCGCGCCCCCGAATCCGAGAAGTTTTCCACATGTGGATAACTTACCGCTGCCGGGAGTACGGGCAGGTCCGCGACGGCGCGGGCATACGACCAGCGTGCTAGCTTGGGAGTGCATTCAGCGCCGAGCTCTCTGCTCGTAAAACCCGAGCAGATGGGGGAAACGTGACACCTAACGACAACTCGACCTCACCGCCCTGGTTGCAGAACCCCGGGGTGGACGTAGCCGCCGAGAAGGACGATCCGAACTCGAACCCGGCGCACGACGAACAGGCGGACGACGACGCCGCCACGGCATCGGACGAAGCCGACGCGCCGGCCCCCGATACCGAGTCCGCCGAATCCGAACCCGAATCCGCTGACGAACCCGAACAGGCCGCGGGCATCTTCCCGCCGGTGCCCGATTCGATCGAGCAGACCACGTTCCAGCCGCAGTTCGGTCAGGAACAGTTCGGGCCGTTCTCGCCGCCGCCCGGTGGGCCGCAGGGGTCGTTCGCGCCGGGCCAGTACCCGCCCAACCAGGGCTTCCCGCCGGGTGGTTTTCCGCCGCCCGAGCACGGCGGCCCGTTCGCCGCTCCCGGTGAGCAGGGCCAGTTTCCGCCTCCCGGGGATCAGGGTTACTTCCCGCCCCCGGGCGAGCAGGGGCAGTTCGCGCCGCCCGGTGGTGGTCCGAATGAACAGGGCTACTTCCCACCGCCCAATGATCAGGGCTATTTTCCGCCGCCTGGTGGCCCGAACGAGCACGGCTACTTTGCGCCGCCGAATGAGCAGGGCAACTTTCCGCCGCCCGGTGGTCCGGGTGAACAGGGTCATTTCCCACCGCCCGGTGAGCAGGGGCATTTCCCGCCCTCCGGCAACCAGGGTCATTTTCTGCCGTCCGGTGAGCAGGGTTACTTCCCTCCCCCCGGCGAGCAGGGCCAGTTCGCGCCGCCCGGTGAGCCGGGGCAGTTCGGTCCGTCCGGCGGCTCGGGGGATCGTGGTTACTTGCCGCCGTCCGGCGGGCCGGGGGAGTCGGGCCAATTCCCGCCGCCCACAGGGCAATACCCGGCACCGACCGACGCGACGGAGAAGTACTCGGCCGCGCCCGGCGACCCGAACTCGTTCGCGCAGTCGTCCTACGGCGAGGTGCGCCAGGAGACCGCCTACGGCGAGGTACGGCAGGAGATCGGCCCGGACGGCATGGTCCGCCGAGTCTTCGACGAGGAGAAGTCGGCGCCGTCCGCTCCGGAACAGCCGGGCGGGGCGGGCGAGCAGTTCAGCTGGGCCCCACCGCCGTTGCCGCCGCAGCCCGCGACCCCGCCGCAGCCGTACCAGCCGCAGCCCAGTCGGGACAACTGGCAGGGCGGTCCGCCGCCACAGTCTCAGCCGCCCACGGGTTTTCACCAGCCGCCGCAGTTGCCGGGCCCGCCCGGTCATTCGATGAACGAGCTGAACCTGCTCAAGCGCGCTCGTCGCTCGCCGCGCAGCGGCTGGCGCAAGGCCGTGCACAAGGTCACCGGCGGCACCGTCAACCCGGGCGAGTCACCGGCCGATGTGGTCCAGCGCGAGCTGGTCGAGCGGGTGAACCAGCCCGTGCGCGGCGACTACCGGATCGCCATCCTGTCGTTGAAGGGCGGCGTCGGAAAGACCACGACCACAGTCGGTCTGGGTTCGACGTTCGCCTCCTCGCGCGGTGACCGCGTGATCGCCATCGACGCCAACCCCGACCTGGGCACGCTCGCGCACCGGGTGCCGCGGCAGACCCGCTCCACGGTGCGAAACCTGCTGGAGGACCAGCACATCAGCCGTTACTCGGACGTGCGGGCGCATACCTCGCAAGCGCCGAGCCGGTTGGAAGTGCTTGCCAGCGAACAGGATCCGGCCGTCTCGGAGGCGTTCAGCGAGGCCGACTACCGGCGCGCGATCAATATCCTGCAGCAGTTCTACAACATCATCCTGACCGACTGCGGCACCGGCCTGATGCACTCGGCCATGAAGGGCGTGCTCGATCTCGCCAGCTCCCTGATCCTGGTGACCTCCCCGGCGATCGACGGCGCCCGCAGCGCCTCGGCCACGCTGGACTGGCTGGAGCACCACGGCTACGGCAAGCTGGTGGAGCGAACCGTGGTGGTGGTCAACGCTTCTCGCCGCGGCGCCTCCACGGTCGACCTGGACCAGCTGCGCAAGCTGTTCCTCGACCGCACCCGCGCGGTGCAGGTGGTCCCCTTCGACGACCACCTGGCCGAGGGCGCGGAAATCGATCTGGAACTGGTCGGCAAGCCCACCCGCACGGCCCTGCTGGAGCTGGCCGCCATGGTCGCCGACGACTTCGGCTACCACGTCCCGCAACCCCCCTTCCCCGGCCCGAACACCCAGTACTCCGGCCCTCAGGGCCAGTACCCGCCCGCGCAGCAGGGCGGATACACCCAGGCGCAGTACCCCGGCTCGCAGAACCCTTATCCCGGCCAGGACCCCTACCCGAGTTTCGACCGATACCAGGGCTGAAGGCACTACCTGCCAACGATTCCCGAAGCGGCCTCCGGATGATCCGGGGGCCGCTTCGCCGTCTCTGACCCTCCCGCCACCAGATTGGCGCTCGCCTCTCGGGATTCTTTCCGGTTGGTACAGAGCACGTCAGGCAATGAGAAAACCCCGGAGCACACGGCTCCGGGGCGTTCCCATGTAATGTGCGGCAGCTCTTGTCTCCCGCATTCCTTACTAACCATACACGCTGCTGTGTGGAGAAGGTGCGTCTGTAGCTCTGCATCTGGAAATCTACAAACCGCTGGTAGAGGCGCTGCGACCGTCTACTGGACAACTGAATTTGGTAGTCCATAGTGCGGTCCCTTAGAAAGGGCGAATGCCTGCACGCACGGTGCACCAGGAGGTCTCCCGCTGCCTCAGCGGTCCGCGCCTGGCACCCTACCTATCCGAGGCTTGCGGTGACGCTGAGCTTGCCTTGGCGCTCTATCACTGGAACTTGCAGCTCAACGCCGCGTTTCAGGAAGTCCTAGGCATCGTCGAGGTGGTCGTGCGGAACGCGGTCGACGCGGAACTTCGGACATGGAATCCCACCCGTGGCGTCGATCACGCGACAGGCCGGCCATACCCCGCCGAGTGGACCGAACTGCCCGCTTCCCCAATCGCCGGTGTGGCTGCCCAGGCCGTGAAGCAGGCCCGCGTTCACGCCACCAACGCTCGTGCGGCTCGCGACCCCAGTCATGCCCGCCGCAACGCTGCGGTCTGCCACGACGACATGCTGGCGCAGCTCTCTTTTGGACTGTGGCGCAAGCTTCTTCCGGCTGCGGCCCCATCGAAGACCGGTCTGCAAGTTCTATGGAACAACGCGCTGCACCGAGCGTTTCCGTATGCTCGGCCGATCCGGTCGAGGAGCGGGGTTATCTCAGCGGATATCGTTGTTCACGACCGACTGGATCGGCTGGTCAGCCTGCGGAACCGTGTGGCACACATGGAACCGCTGCTTGGGGTTCAGGTGCCGGCGCGCCACCGAGATGCCATGCGCCTGCTCGGTTCCATCTCACCTCAGATGCGAGACTGGTGCGCGAGCTTGAGCCGCGTTGCGGAAGTCAACAAGGCCCGCCCACAACTGTGAACACCGCGTGTTATCGCGCAGTTCGCGTTTCTTTTCACCGCCATGCGCGCCGGGATGCCCACGGGTCTGGCTTCGTTGGTGTTGCAGTCCTCGGCGCCGTTCACCGTGCTGCTGGGGGGCGCTGTTCCTGGGCGAGCGGCCGTCGGCGCTGTCCCTGGCCGGTGCGGTGGCGCGGGGGCGTTCGCCGCGACGTCCGCACGCCGGCGGCCCGCACAGCGCACCGAGCCCGTCGTCCCCGCGGCGCCGGACCCGGCGATCGCCCTCAGTAAGTAACCGGCGAAGTGCGCGTATTCGCGGGGGTTTCGTGTCCGTCGGCGCTGAGCGCTTAGAGTTGGCCGCGGCGTGGAGGTCCGGAAGATGGCAGAACGGCTGGGGGCCGCGTCGCGGAGAACGATGCTTCGCGGGGCGGCGGGGATGGTTACGGCGGGAATGACGGCCGGTGCGGCGGTATGGCGACCGCCGCGCGCGGCGGCGGAGGCGGGTCGTCGGGTCGCGGTGTTCGGCGGTGGCGTGGCCGGGCTCACCGCGGCGCACGAACTGGCCGAGCGCGGCTTCGAGGTCACCGTCTACGAGCGGCGGGCGCTGGGCGGCAAGGCGCGCAGCATTCCGGTCGCGGGCAGCGGGCGCGGCGGTCGGCCCGATCTGCCCGGCGAGCACGGCTTCCGCTTCTTCCCCGGCTTCTATCGCCACATACCGGACACGATGCGCCGAATCCCCTTCCCGGGCAACGAGAACGGGGTGTGGGACAACCTGGTGCCCGCAGCCGAGGCGCGATTCGCCCGGCAGGGCGCCGACGACACCATCGTCCCCATGCGCAGCGGCGGCGCCCGCGGCTGGGCGACCCCCGACGACTTCCGCCAGACCGTCGGCTCGGTCATCGCCACCTCGGCGAAGATGCCCACGGCCGACGCGCTCTACTTCGCCAACCGCCTGCTGGTCTTCGACACCAGTTGCGATGCGCGCCGCTTCGGGCAGTGGGAGCACGTGCCGTGGCGCGACTTCGTCGGCGCGGCCGGGCGGTCCCGGGAGTTCCGGGCGCTGCTGTCGCGCACCCTCACCACGCTGCTGGTCGCGGCCAAGGACGAGCAGGCGAGCACCCGCACCATCGGCACCATGGGCGAGCAGTTCCTCGGCAACCCGCGCGAGGTCGGCAACGACGGCCCGCTGGACCGCGTGCTCGACGGCCCGACCAACGAGGCCTGGATCGATCCGTGGGTGCGGCTGCTGGGTGAGTTGGGCGTGCGGTTCGAGACGGCGGAAGTGCGCGGCCTGGACGTCCGGGACGGCCGGATCGTGGGCGCTCGCACCGTGGACGGCTCCGGGATCGGAAACACTGTGGCCGCAGACTATTTCGTGCTCGCCGTGCCCGTCGAGGTGGCGCGCGCGTTGTGCACGCCCGAAATCCTCGCCGTGCGACCGGAATTGGCCGAGCTGGACCGGCTGGTCGTGGACTGGATGGCCGGGATCCAGCTGTATCTGCGGCGGCCGGCGCAGATCGCGCGCGGGCACGTCGCCTACGTCGATTCACCGTGGTCGCTCACCTCGATCGCGCAGGGCCAATTCTGGTCGCGCACAAGGCTTCCCGACCGTGGCGACGGCACGGTGCAGGACTGCCTGTCGGTCGACATCTCCGACTGGAATACGCCCGGTCCGCTGTTCGGCAAGCCCGCCAAGGAATGCACGCACGACGAGATCGCCCGCGAGGTCTGGGCGCAGCTGCGAGCCCATCTGGCGGGCGCCGCGCTGCGCGACGACGACCTGCACTCCTGGTTCCTCGACCCCGGCATCACCTGGGACGCCGAACGCCGCCGCAACAGCAACGCCGACCCGCTGCTGATCAACACCGCGGGGTCCTGGGCGGCCCGGCCACAGCCGCACGGCGCGCTGGAAAACCTGTTCCTCGCCGGCGATTACGTGCGCACCAATGTGGACCTGGCCACCATGGAGGGCGCGAGCGAGGCGGCCCGCACGGCGGTGAACGCGCTGCTGGACGTGGCGGGCTCGAACGCCGCACGCTGCCGCGTCTTCACCCTGTACCGCGCCGCCGAACTGGAACCGCTGCGGCGACAGGACGCCGATCGCTACGCCGCGGGGCAACCCAACCTGTTCGACGTCGCGATCTGATTGCTCACAAACCCCTTGGCGCGGGCTGTGATCGGCAGTTCAATCGGAGCATGAGCGAGATCACGACCGCCACCGAGCTGCGTGAGCTGCTCGGCGAGCCGCATCCCCGCGCCGCCACCAAGGACCGCGCCACACTGCATCCGCGCGACCGCCAATGGATCGCCACGTCCCCGTTCGTGGTCCTGGCGACCAGTGACGCCGACGGCCACTGCGACGCCTCCCCGAAGGGCGACCCGGCCGGTTTCGTGCAGGTCCTCGACGATCGGACCATCGCCATCCCCGAGCGCCCCGGCAACCGGCGCGCCGACGGCTACCTCAACGTCCTGTCCAACCCGCACGTGGGCGTGATCTTCCTCATCCCGGGCCGCAACGAGACGCTGCGCGTCAACGGCCGCGCCCGGCTGGTCCGCGACGCCCCCTACTTCGACGACATGATCGTCAAGGGCCACCGCCCGGTGCTGGCCGTCGAGGTGGCGATCGAGCAGATCTTCTTCCACTGCGCCAAGGCGTTCATGCGCAGCAGCCTGTGGAAACCGGACGGGTGGCCGCAGGACGACCTGCCGAACGCGGCCCGCCTGGCCAAGGAGGTTCAAACGAACCTCACCGAAACCGTCGAGCAACTCGAGCAGCGCTACTCCCCGGAGAACTACGAGAAGTTGCTCTACAGCACCGGCGGCTAGCTCCCCGGCAGCACCGCCCGCGCACATCCCGCCGACCACCAATAAACTCGCGGCGTGGCAGACATCTCGGTGCGTGGACGGCTCGCGTTGCGCGCGGCGGCGACGGCGTCCTGGGCCTCGCAGAAGGCCGGTCGCGGTAAGGGTTCGATGATCGGTGGCCTGATCGCGCTGCTGCTCGACCCGAAGCTGATGACCCAGCTCGGTCGCGGCCGTCGCACGGTGCTGGTGACCGGAACCAACGGCAAATCGACCACCACCCGGATGACCGCGGCCGCGCTCGGCGCGCTCGGGCGCGTGGTGACCCAGGCGGACGGCGCCAACATGGACGCCGGCATCGTCTCGGCCCTGAGCACCGACCGCACCGCGCCGCTGGCCGCGATCGAGGTCGACGAATTGCATCTGCCGCACGTCAGCGACGCGCTGAACCCGGCCGCGGTGGTGCTGCTGAACCTGTCCCGCGACCAGCTGGACCGGGTGGGTGAGATCAACATGATCGAGCGTAAGCTGCGCGCCGGCCTGGCCCGGCACCCGGACACCGTGCTGATCGCCAACTGTGACGACGTGCTGATCACCTCGATCGCCTACGACCATCCGAACGTGGTGTGGGTGGCCGCGGGCAGCGGCTGGTCGGTGGACGCCACCAGCTGTCCGCGCAGCGGCGAGCCGATCGTGTGGGAGGGCACGCACTGGCGCAGCACCGGCGCCGACTTCCATCGCCCGGAGCCGGACTGGTGGGTGGACGAGGAGCACCTCTACGGCCCCGACGGCGTGAAACTGCCGCTGCACCTTGCCCTTCCGGGCCGGGCCAATCGCGGTAACGCCGCCCAGGCGGTGGCGGCGTCGGTCGCGCTGGGCGTGCGCCCGGAGGCGGCGGCCCAGGCGGCGGGCACCGTGCGCGAGATCGCCGGGCGCTACCGCAGCGTGCAGGTGGGCGAGCACAGCGCGCGGTTGCTGCTGGCGAAGAATCCGGCGGGCTGGCAGGAGGCGCTGTCGATGATCGACCCGGCGGCGACGGGCCTGGTCATCGCGGTCAACGGCCAGGTTCCCGACGGTGAGGACCTGTCCTGGCTGTGGGATGTGCGGTTCGAGCATTTCGAGGGCACCCAGGTGGTCGCCGCCGGGGAGCGCGCCACCGACCTCGCGGTGCGCCTGACCTACGCCGGTGTCGAGCACACCACGGTCTCGAATCCGTTGCGCGCCATCGCCTCCTGCCCGCCCGGCCGGGTCGAGGTGCTGGCCAACTACACCGCGTTCCGGGATCTGAACCGGGAGTTGGAGGGCACAGCATGAGGGAATCGACCGTCCGCATCGGGCTGGTGCTGCCCGACGTGATGGGCACCTACGGCGACGGCGGCAATGCCGTGGTGCTGCGGCAGCGGCTGCGGATGCGCGGGCACGACGCCGAGATCGTCGAGGTCACGCTGAACGACCCGGTTCCGGAGTCGCTGGACGTCTACCTGCTCGGCGGCGCCGAGGATTCGGCGCAGCGCCTGGCGACGCGCCATTTGCAGCGCTACCCCGGCCTGCAGCAGGCCGCCGCGAAAGGCGTTCCGGTACTGGCGATCTGCGCCGCGATCCAGGTGCTCGGCCACTGGTACGAGACCTCGCGCGGCGAGCGGGTCGACGGTGTGGGACTGTTCGACGTCACCACCGCGCCGCAGGCCGTGCGCGCCATCGGCGAGGTGGCCACCACGCCGTTGCTCCCCGGCCTGTCCCAGCCCCTGACCGGCTTCGAAAACCACCGGGGCGGAACGAAACTCGGCAGCGACGCGCAGGGTCTGGCCCGCGTCACCCGCGGTGTGGGCAACGGCGTCGGCGACGGCCTGGAAGGCGTGGTGCAGGGCTCGGTCATGGGCACCTACATGCACGGCCCCGCGCTGGCCCGCAATCCGGAACTGGCCGACTACTTGCTCATGCGCGCCCTCGGCGTGGACGAACTGACCCCCTTGGATCTGCCGGAGGTCGACCAGCTCCGCCGCGAGCGCCTGCGCGCCTGATTACCTTCGATAGTTCCAAGCTATAGGAGCGTTGTTATGAGGACTCCCGATTGTGTTGAGGCGATTGTCGTCCGCCGGGTACGCTCGCGCGCGATCGAACGTGATTAAGGAGTCCGGGTGCACAGACGTGCCTTTCTGAAGGCTGCCGGGACGGCGGCGTTGCTGGGTGCGGTGGGGGCTGTGCACGGGACCGGTCCGGCCGCCGCCGACCCGGTCTGGAGCGAGCTGTTCCGGAGCTGGGTGCCGGAGATCTTCGCGCCCCTCGCCGATCCGCCCGAGCATTCGCCGGCCATCGTCGTCGGCTCCGGGTTCGGCGCCGCGGTCGCCGCGCGGCGGCTGGCCGAGGCGGGCGTGGCGAATACCGTGCTGGAGCGGGGATCTCGCTGGCCCAACGATCCCTGGCGGGAGATCTTCACCGGCGACGACCTGCCCGACGGGCGCGGCTTCTGGCATCGCAGCAGTTTCACCGGCGTCACCAAGGTACCCATGCAGTGCGCCCCGTTCGGCGGCGTTCTCGACGTCACCGAATTCTCCGGTATCGACGTGTGGCGCGCGGCGGCGGTGGGCGGCGGATCCGTGGTGTTCACCGGCGCGATGGTCGCCCCCGAGCAGCGCTGGTTCGACGAGATCTTCGGCGGCACAGTCGCATTCGGCGAGATGGATCGGGTGTACTACCCGCGGGTGCGGCAGCAGCTGCGGCTGGGCCCGCTCCCGCCGGACCTGTACGCCGCGTCGCCGTTCAGTCATTCCCGGCGCTGGGACGAGCAGGCCCGCGCGGCCGGCTACCAGCCGCAGGGCAACGACTCGATCTTCAACTGGGACATCCTGCGCGGCGAATTGGCCGGCGCCACCCGGCCCTCGGCCACCGCGGCGCGCAGCAACCTGGGCAACTCCAACGGCGCGAAGTTCGATCTGAACCAGAACTACCTGAAATACGCCCAGGAGTCCGGCAAGTCGGCGGTCTACCCCGGCCATCGCGTCGACGCCATCGCCCAGGACCCGGGCGGCCGGTACGTCGTGACCGTGACCAAGCTGGATCCCACCGGCGCGGTACTGGCCACCCGCACCCTCACCTGCGACCGGCTCTTTCTCGGCGCCGGCTCGATCGGCACCACCGAGCTGCTGGTGCGCGCCCAGGCCACCGGCGCGCTGCCGCACCTGAACGAGCACATCGGCGACGGCTGGGGCACCAACGGCGACGTGGTGCTCGCCCGCGTCGACAACTCGCTGTCGGGCACCGGCCAGGGCGTGCCGAGCGCCAGTCGCATCTTCGACGCCTCCGGAATGCCGCTGACGCTGGAGAATTGGTTCATCCCCGGTGTCCCGGTGGAGACCGGCGCATTGGCCTCGCTGGGCATGGTCTTCGATCCGACCCGCGCCCGCATCGGCTTCGACGCCGGGCGCAATGCCGCCGCCCTGGCCTGGCCGCGGCAGGCGCAGGAGCAGGTGGTGGAGGCGTGCCGGCTGGTCGACCGCCGCATCGCCGAACGGTCCGGCGCCGTCTTCGACTACGTCACCCCGCTCGGCTACGACGCCAACGCCGTCTTCACCGCGCATCCCCTCGGCGGCGCGGTGCTCGGCCGCGCCACCGACAACTACGGCCGGGTGCACGGTCATCCGGGCCTGTACGTGGTGGACGGCGCCGCGATTCCGGGCAGCACCGGCACGGTGAACCCGTCGCTGACCATCACCGCGCTCGCCGAACGCAATCTGGAGGCGATCGTCCGCGCCGGTCAGTGAGTGCGGCACGGCGCGATTGTGACATCCGGCGCAGCGGAGACATCGGTGCCGACACCCATTACTCTCGGCGGGACCGTTCGATGTGGAAGGGATCGCTGTGTCGCCCGAGGAGTACCCGCGCAAACCGCCGGCGCTGTGGACCGACTTCCTGATGCTGGCGCTCGCCGTGGTCTCGGTGGTGCTGGTCGGCTGGGTTACCTTCTTCCCGATCTCGCCGGGCGCCTACCACGTGTTCGTGATCGTCGACTACACGATCTGCGCGATCTTCGCCGTCGAGTTCGGGTGGCGCTGGCGCCGGGCGGACTGGTCCTGGACGTTCCCGTTCGTGTACTGGTACGAGGTGCTGGGCATGATCCCGGTGACCAGCCCGTTCTTCCGCGGTTTCCGATTGCTGCGGGTCGTGGTGATCCTGGTCCGGCTGGCCCGAGTCGCCGACCGCGTCTTCGGTGACCGGGTGACCGCGGCGGTGGTGAACCGTTTCGTCGGCACCATCGTCGAGACGATCAAGCGCCCGGTGACCATGGCCGTGCTGGAGGAGGTGGCGACGGTGCTGCGCGCGGGCCGCTACACCCGCAATATCGCCACCGCGCTGGAGGAGAACCGCGGCGAACTCGACGCCATGATCGTCGAGTTGATCCGCAAGGACCCGCAGATCGGCCGGGTGCGCTATCTCCCGTTCCACGAGGACATCATCCGGACCATCGCCGATATCAGTTTCCGCATCGTGTTCCAGGCGCTGGCCGATCCGCGCACCGACGAGCTGATCGGAGATGTGTTGCGGGAGAACGTGAATCAGATGCGCGAGGCGGTCCGCGACGGCGTGGAAGTGCCGGAGACGGTGGACCACAAGTCCCCGGTCCACTATCGCTAGCCCGTGGCGCCGTGCCGGATCTCCTCGCGCGGCTCCGCGAAACGCACCAGTTCCCACCCGGTCAGCGCGGCCAGCACCGCGCACAGCAGCGCCAGCGCGGCCATCGCCGGTACCTGTGTCGCCACCGGGAGCAGCGCGGCCAGCAGCACCGCGGTCGCCACTCGCGCCCAGGAGACCTGCCCGGTGGCGTACTGCTTGAAACCGACGAGCGCGAGCAGGTACAGCATCACCCCGCCGTAGAGCGCGAACATCGGAATCCCGTGCAGCGCATCGTGCAACGTATGCCCCTGGGCGCCGCCGAGGTAGTTGAGCACCTTCTTCAGGCCCAGCGACAGCGCGATGACGCCCGCGATCATCGGAAAATGCCAGAAGGTGTAGCAGTTTCGCGCGATCTGGATGCGCCGCTCGCCGCGGGCGTGGGTCATCGCATGCTCCACCGCGGTGGCCGCCACGTCGAAGTACGCCCACCACAACAGCCCCGAAACCGTCAGTGCCAGTAGCGATCCCACGGCGATGGGCCACGAAATGGGCAGCCCCGCCATGCCGACGCCGATGGAGACGATCGACTCGCCGAGCGCCACGATGATGATCAGCCCGTGCCGTTCGGCGAAGTGGCTCGCCGAGTTCAGCCGCCACTGGTTGCCGGCGAAGAAGGTCCACAGCATGTCGCCGGCGATGGCCGCGATCCACAGCCAGATCTGGACGGTGCCGTGCTCGAGCGCCGCCACGATCAGCAGCGTGGTGCCGATCGTGATGGACCCCGCGGCCCAGCGCGTCACCTGCCCGCGCAATTGCTGGTCCTCGTTGCTGGCCAGCCAGAACATCAGCAGGTGCACCAGCCGGATGACCAGGTAGGCGATCGCGAAAACCAGTGGCCCGTACCAGCCGCCGGGCATGTCGTGGAACGCCTCGGGGATCACCTCCGCCACGATCAGCGCCGCGCCCATCGCGGCGAACATCGCGACCCGCGCGATCCCCTCGTCGGCCTTCACCACGTTGCCCAGCCAGGCGTAGGCGATCCACACCCACCACATGACCGCGAGCACCAGCACGGCCCGCAGCATGTTCAACGCCGTCGTCTCGTGCGCGGCCAGATCGGTCACCTGGGTGAACGCGAACACCAACACGAGGTCGAAGAACAGCTCCAGCTGGGTCACCGAGGCATCCTCGGAGACTGCCTGGATCCGCCGTTTCACACCGGTCATGCCGATATCGTGCCAGTCGGTCGGTGTTCTCGGGGTGACGCTCAGCCCACGTCGTAGTTCTCGAACCGGAACTTCTCGATGAATTCGATCAGGTTCTGCACCGCTTCCTCGTTCACGCGGGCGATGCTG
Organism: Nocardia wallacei; assembly: GCF_029868745.1. Classification (GTDB taxonomy): domain Bacteria; phylum Actinomycetota; class Actinomycetes; order Mycobacteriales; family Mycobacteriaceae; genus Nocardia; species Nocardia wallacei_B. The sequence continues at coordinate 14,858 of NZ_JARWOP010000281.1, forward strand.
CGTTTCATCAGGATTCCCGGCACGGGGATCGGCAGTTGCAGTTCGGAGTGGTACCAGACCTCGGTGCCCTCCCCGGTCACCTCGAGCTCGAACCAGCCGCGGCCGCCGCCGCCGCCGCCGCTCTCCACGACTTCCCACGCAACCCGGTCGTCGGTGCAGTCGTATTCGAGAACCTGCCGATCGGAATTGCCGAGCGGGGTGACCGTGGCGTATACCTTCTTGGGACGTCCGTAGTCGTCGTAAGTCGCCACGCGCACATCCTTGTGCGACGGTGACCATTCCGGGATCCGATCGATCGCGAGCAAGGCTTCCATGACTTGGTCGGGATCGAGGTCGATGACAAATCGGTGGTCGGTCTTCGTGCGCATGCTGTGCCCTCCACCCCCCGTAATGCTTCGAGCCCGATTGTCGCCGGGGCCACAGCGCACGTCAACCGGCTCTCCGGCGCGGCAGTCCGTCCGGGGCACGGTGTTTCGAGACGCGCGGTCGTGCGGGCTGCGGCCGCCGCGCCTGGTCGGCGCACTAGTGACAGTGGCGGAATCCGGCCACCAGTGATGAGCATCACAGGGGAATCGCGCGGTCGACGGCGGCCCGCACCAACTCGCGCCGCTGCTGCTCATCGAAAATCTCGGGCAGCGTGAGGCTTTCGAGGATCAGCCAGTTCAGGCTCAGATACAGCAGCACCACCGTGGTCGCGTCGCCCGGCATCCCGGCGTCGAGGTGATTGCGCACGTTGAGATCGAGGTCGGCGCGCACCCGCTCGGTGAGCATCGCCTGCAGTTCGGGCCGCCGGGTCGCCTCCAGCCGTAGTTCCAGCTGGGCCAGGTAGCCGGTGCGGAATCCGGCCACGCGCCCGACCACCTCGGTCATGAGTTCGGCGATGGTCTCCCGGCTCTTGGGCGCGTCGGTCAGCATCGCCATGGTCTCCGCGCTGGGTTGCAGACGCTCGTAGTACCGCCCGCAGACCTGGGTGAGCAGGTCGTCGCGATTGGCGAAGTAGTTCGAGGCCGTCCCGGCCGGTACCCCCGCGTCCTTGTCGACGGCACGGAAGGTGAGCCCGCGCGCGCCGTCGCGCGCCAGCACCTCGATCGCCGCGTCCAGCAGGGTCTGCCGGCGTTCGGGATTGGTCCGCATCTTGACACCACTCCATCCGTAGTACTACATTCGAAATCACTACAGACAGAGTACAACAGGCAAGGCGGTATTGAGATGCGAAAGCTCGTCTACTACGTCGGGGTGTCCCTGGACGGTTACATCGCCGGGCCTGCCGGGGAGATCGACTTCTATCCGGTCGCCGACGACATGTCGGCCTGGTTCAACGAGCGGTATCCGGAGGTGGTGCCGACGCACATCCGCCCGCATGTGGGGTTGGCCGTGGATGCGCCGAACCGGGAGTGGGACACGCTGATCATGGGCCGCGGCACCTACGAACCCGCGCTGTCGATCGGGGTGGCCAGCCCATACGCGCACATGAAGCAGTACGTCGTGTCCGGCACGCTGGCGCCGGTGGACGATCCGAACGTCGAGGTCGTCGACGGCGATCCCGTCGAGTTGGTGCGCCGGCTCAAGGCCGAAGAGGGCCGCGATATCTGGCTGTGCGGCGGCGGCAAGCTCGCCGGTGCGCTCGTCGACGAGATCGACGAGTTGATCATCAAGAGCTACCCGGTGATCGCAGGCGCGGGCGTGCCGGTGTTCGGCGGGAACTTCCGCCCGACCCAGTTCCGCCCGGTCCGGCGGCAGGAATTCAGCAACTGTGCACAGGTCACCTGGTTCACCCGGGCCTGAACGCACCACCTGGCGTCATTTTCTCCAGAAAGGCAGTATCCCCATGCGAAAGCCGGTCCGAAACCGCGCCGTGCAGCAGCGCTTCACCGCACGCCCCGTGCGCCCGATGCCTCAGGTCAACTGGGGTCGGCAAGGAAGGAGAGGCGCACCCGGCGGTTCGGGTTGTCGACGTTGAGGTCGACGAAGGCCACCGACTGCCAGGTGCCCAGCGCGAGTTCACCGCGCAGCACGGGGATGGTGGCGTAGGGCGCGATCAGCGCGGGCATGACGTGCGAACGGCCGTGCCCGCGCGAGCCGTGCGCGTGCCGCCAGCGGTCGTCGGCCGGGAGCAGGTCGCGCAGCGTGGCCAGCAGGTCGTCGTCGCTGCCCGCGCCGAGTTCGATCAGCGCGATGCCCGCCGTGGCGTGCGGGACGAAGACGTGCAGCAGACCGTCGCCGCCCGCGGCGGCCTCGCGCAGAAAGGCCGTGCACTGCGGCGTGAGGTCGTGGACCACTTCGGAGCGGCCCGTGGTCACGTCGATCTCGGTGCTTTTCATGAATTCCTCTCCGGCTCAGTCGGTTTCGTTGTTGCGCAGCATCGTGGTCACCCGCAGCGATGTCTCGTGCAGGCGATCGAACAGCTCGAGCAGCAGCTCCAGTTGCGCGGTCGAGTACTCGCCCATGATCTTTCCGAATTCCCGCGCCAGCAGCTCGTAATGCGGGGCGATCTCGGCGATCCGGTCCTCGTCGGCGGTGACGATCACCCGGCGCCGGTCCTGCGCGTCGTGCTCGCGGGCGACGTAGCCGCCGCGCAGCAGCCGGTCGATCATCCGGGTCACGGCGCCGGTGGTCAGTCCGGTGCGGGCGGCCAGCTCGCCGGGCGTGGCGGGGCCGCGCAGGGGTTCCCGGATGGAGTGCGAGATCACCCAGCTGCGTTTCCCCGTGCCGGACGTGGCGCTGGTGCACAGCAAGGGCGCGTTGCTGAAGGGCGGACAGCGCCGCACGCTCCGCAAGACGAAGGTGCAGACCTGGGTGCTCGTCCGCCGCGCCGAAGGATGGGAAATTTCAGCTTTTCACAACACTAGATATCACTGGGTCCTGGCACCGTTGACCACCAAGTTCGACGCTCGGATGGGTTCCTCGCACCTGCCCCCGACCGAGGTGCATCGATAATCGTTGGATCCGGATCGGTACTCTGGGTTCCTGTAATTGCAGCTAGTCGATCTTGGAGGACCCCGTCGTGGCTCTCGTCGTTCAGAAGTACGGAGGATCCTCGCTCGAATCAGCCGAGCGTATCCGGCGCGTCGCTGAGCGGATCGTGGAGACGAAGAAGCAGGGCCACGACGTGGTGGTGGTCTGCTCCGCGATGGGTGACACCACCGACGAATTGCTGGACCTGGCCCAGCAGGTGTCCCCCGCGCCGCCGGCTCGTGAGCTGGACATGCTGCTGACCTCGGGCGAGCGGATCTCGAACGCCCTGGTGGCGATGGCCATTCACTCGCTGGGCGCGGAGGCGCGCTCGTTCACCGGGTCGCAGGCCGGCGTCATCACCACCGGTGCGCACGGCAACGCCCGCATCATCGACGTCACCCCGTCCCGGGTGCGCGACGCGCTCGACGAGGGCGTGATCGTGCTGGTCGCCGGGTTCCAGGGCGTCTCGCAGGACAGCAAGAACATCACCACGCTCGGCCGCGGTGGTTCCGACACCACCGCCGTGGCGCTCGCGGCCGCCCTGGAGGCGGATGTCTGCGAGATCTACACCGATGTGGACGGCATCTTCACCGCCGACCCGCGGATCGTGCCGGATGCGCAGAAGCTGGACCAGATCTCCTTCGAGGAGATGCTGGAGATGGCGGCCTGCGGCTCCAAGGTGCTCATGCTGCGTTGCGTGGAGTACGCGCGAAGCTTCAACGTGCCCGTCCATGTGCGTTCGTCGTACACCGACAAGCAGGGCACCTACGTTTACGGATGGATGGAGGACATCCCCTTGGAGAAAGCAATTCTCACCGGCGTCGCTCACGATCGCAGTGAGGCGAAGGTGACCGTGGTCGGCCTCCCCGACGAGCCGGGATACGCCGCCAAGGTGTTCCGCGCCATCGCCGACGCGGACGTCAACATCGACATGGTGTTGCAGAACGTCTCCAAGGTGGAGACCGGCAAGACCGACATCACCTTCACCCTGCCGAAGACCGACGGCCCGAAGGCCGTGGAGTTCCTGACCAAGCGGCAGAGCGAGATCGGCTTCTCCCAGGTGCTGTTCGACGACCACATCGGCAAGGTGTCGCTGGTCGGCGCGGGCATGAAGAGTCACCCGGGCGTCACCGCCACCTTCTGTGAGGCGCTGGCGCAGAACGGGGTCAACATCGACCTCATCTCCACCTCGGAGATCCGGATCTCGGTGCTGGTCAAGGACACCGAGCTGGACAAGGCCGTGCAGGTGCTGCACAAGGCCTTCGATCTGGGCGGCGACGAGGTCGCGGTCGTGCACGCCGGATCGGGGCGGTGATCGCATGGGTGTACGCGTAGGAGTCGTCGGCGCGACCGGCCAGGTCGGCGCCGTCATGCGGAAACTGCTGGCGGAGCGCGACTTTCCCGCCGACGAGGTGCGGTTCTTCGCCTCGTCGCGGTCGGCGGGCAAGACGCTGCCGTGGCGCGGCGGGGAGATCGTGGTCGAGGACACCGAGACCGCCGACCCGAGCGGCCTGGACATCGCGCTGTTCTCGGCCGGGGCCACCATGTCGCGGGTGCAGGCGCCGCGGTTCGCCGCCGCGGGTGTCACCGTGATCGACAACTCGTCGGCCTGGCGCAAGGATCCCGAGGTCCCGCTGGTCGTCAGCGAGGTGAATCCGGAGCAGACCCGCAACCTGATCAAGGGCATCATCGCCAACCCGAACTGCACCACCATGGCCGCGATGCCGGTGCTCAAGCCGCTGCACGACGCGGCCGGTCTGCGGCGGCTGATCGTCTCCAGCTACCAGGCGGTGTCCGGCAGCGGACTGGCCGGGGTGGAGGAGCTGGCCGGTCAGGTGCGCGCGGTCGCCCCCGAGATGGAGAAGCTGACCCACGACGGTTCGGCCGTGCGATTCCCGGCGCCGAACAAGTACGTCGCTCCCATCGCGTTCGACGTCCTGCCGCTGGCCGGTTCGCTGGTCGACGACGGCTCCGGCGAGACCGACGAGGATCAGAAGCTGCGCAACGAGAGCCGCAAGATCCTCGGCCTCCCGGACCTCGCGGTGAGCGGCACCTGCGTGCGCGTGCCGGTCTTCACCGGCCACTCGCTGTCGGTGAACGCCGAATTCGCGCAACCACTTTCGGTGGAGGAGGCACAGCGCATCCTCGCCGGCGCCCCGGGCGTCAAGCTGGTCGACGTGCCCACCCCGCTCCAGGCGGCCGGCATCGACGAATCCCTGGTCGGCCGCATCCGCCGGGACGAGGGCGTCCCCGACGGCCGCGGCCTGGCCCTGTTCATCTCGGGCGACAACCTCCGAAAAGGCGCCGCCCTCAACACCATCCAAATCGCCGAGGTGCTGTTGAGCCAGCGCTGAGCGAACGCTGTTGCGGCCGAGGCCGTTCGGATCCCCGTGATCCGGGCGGCCTTCGGTCGTTTCCGGCATGTTCAATGTTGGTGAAAGATAGGTAACTTCGGTGCCGACCTGGCGTTATCCTGTTCCGTCGGACTCGAACGGCGTTGGCGCGCAGGGGGTTCGGTGGTCATGATCGACCGATGGATGAGGAACTACGGGGTCGGCTGAATTGGGTTCGGGGGCGGCTGGTCTGGTTGCGGGAGCGGGACGCGTTGCTGCCCAGGGTTTTCGACAACGAGGTGGTGTCGGGGGGAAATCTGCACTCCTATCTCACCTGGCCGGTGCGGGCCGAGAAACTGTGCGGACTCGAGGACGCCATGGGGGCGGGCCTCGACCCGCTGTTCCGGGCCTTTCTGGCGCGGATCGGCGTCGGTGCGGGGCCGTATTGCGGGATCAGCTGGGAACGGATGGTGCGGTCCGCCCGAAATGCCTGTGCGCGTGAATTTCCCGGTGGTGAGCAGGGGACAGGGCTGCCGGACGCGGGCTTCCTGGTGATCAGCGACGTGGGCTACGGCGACTTCATCGGCGTGGTCGCGGCCGGGGCGGCGCGGGGCCGGATCGTCTACCTGGGCTACCGCCGCAACGAATGGTCCTTGGGCCCAGCGTTTCTCGACTACTACCAGAGCTGGCTCAATCACGCGGCCGCCCGGCTCAATGCCGAACTGCGGGCGTACACACCGGCGGGGGTCGTCGGCTGCGCCTGAGTGACCGACGGCGCGGGTTACCGGGCGCGCAGGCCGTCGAACACCACGGCGAAGGCGCGGGACCGCTGCGTCTCGTCGGCGTCGGTGGTGTGCGCCGCCAGCAAGGCGCCCTTGAGGATTCGCATCAGGTCGTCGGTGCCGATATCGGTGCGTACCGCCCCGCGGTCCTGCGCACGACGCAGCAGGACATCGATCTCGGTGACCAATTCCCTTGTGGGCACGGTGGTACCGACGGCCTCGTGACCGCCCAGCGCCTCGGCGAGGTCGCGTTTCACGCCGCCCTCGGTGACCATCCGGTCGAGTAGTTCGAAGAAGGCCGCGCCCGCGTCCTCGGCGGTGGTCAAGGTGCGGGCGTAGTCGATCATCCGCTCGACATTGTCGGTGATCGCGGCGTGGAACAGCGCCTCCTTGGTGGGGAAGTGCCGGTACACGGTGCCCGGGCCGACGCCCGCGCGGCGGGCGATCTCGTCCAGCGGGACCGAGATGCCCTCGGCCGCGAAGGCGGCCTGCGCGGCGGCCAGCACCCGCTCCCGATTGCGCTGCGCATCGGCCCGCGGCGCCCGTCGAGTGTCGCCGGTGGGGCTCGCCGCGCTCGGTTTCTCCTGCACGGCGCGAGTCTACCGCTTGCCCATTGACAAACGGGGCGATGGTTCCGGATTATAAGCGGGGCATACGTTCCGCTTAATCGAGAGAGGTTTGTCATGACAGAGACTTCGGTGCAGAGTCCCCGGGCGCTGGTCGAGAAGCTGTTCCAGCAGCTCCCGGCCAGAGACGCCGACGCCTTCGTGGCGCTGTTGGCGCCCGACGCGATCTTCGAGATCCCGTTCACCATCCCCGGCCTGCCGGACCGGCTGGAGGGCCGGGAGGCTATTCGCGAGCATCTGGCCCAGCGCTGGTCGGGGCTGTCCGGGATCGAGGTGCACGCGATTCATCCCGAGGTGTACGAGACCACCGATCCGGAGTTGCTACTGGTGGAGAACGAGGTCGATATGACCGTGCCCAGTGCCGGGCGGGCCCGGGTGCGCACGTCGGTCAATGTGGTCCGGGTCCGGGACGGCCAGGTCGTGCTGTTCCGCGACTACATGGACACCGCGCGGCTCACGCGACTCGTGGAGTGACACCGGCCGCGCCGTCGCCGGGGGACCTCACCGGATTCCCGGGGTACGCGGATCCGGCCCGAGGCACGCCAGCAGCAGGCAGCCGGGCGGGGCGTCGGCGAACGGCGGGGCCAGCGGAGTATTCAAGCAGGACAGGACATTACAGTCGGGGTAGGCGTGCGGCCCGAGGCCGAACACCGCCAGCGTGATGTTCGGATCGAAGTAGTCGCGCGGGTCCAGGCGCGGCGGCGGCTCCACATAGGGGCCCGGATCCGGCGCCGGTGGCTGTTCGAATGCGGCGAACAGCCGGCGGAAGAACTCGTGGGACAGTTCGGCCGAATTCTGCAGCGCGCCGGTCACTCCGAGGTTGCTGTGGTTGCCGAAGACGCCCGTCCACACCACGATCAGATCCAGGCTGGGGATGACGAAGACGTTCTGCAGGGCGAGCCCGGACATCTCGTAGGTGTCGGCGGGCAGGAAGCCGGGCATCTCCACGCACCCCGCGCCCACCCAGAACAGATACCCGTAGCAGGGGTTCGCCGCCGACGGCTGCCGGGCTCGGCGCAGATAGTCGGCGGAGACGACTTCCGTGCTGCCCCAACGCCCGTCGTTGCTCGCCAGCAGCCCCAGCTTGGCCAGATCGTCGGGCGGGATCATCAGATGGGCATAGCCGTAGGTGTGCCCGGAACGGTCGCGGGCCCAGTAGTAGTCACCGCGCTGGATGCCCAGCGGATCGAACAGCTCGCGCTGGGCGAACTGCTGCAGCGGCTCGCCCACCGCCAGTTCGACGACATAGCTGAGCAGATCGACATTGCGCTGGCTGTAGGCGAATTCGGTGCCCGGCGGATGGTCCAGCGGCACGCCGAGCGCCTGCACCGCGCTGTTGGGATCGACCGGCACGACACCGGTGACGCCCTCGTTGATCAGGCCGATGTGCAGCCCGGAGGTCTCGGTGAGGAGGTTCTCGACGGTGATCGATCGATGCGCGGTGTCGCCCAAGCCGAGTGGGAGGTAGCGATCTATCGGTGCCGAGATGTCGAGTCTCCCTTGATCCCGGGCGATTCCGGCGAGCAGGGAGACGACGCTCTTGGTGACGCTCCACACGTTCCAGGCGACATTGTCGGTTTGTACATTGCCCGGTCCCGCGCCGATCAGGCAATTGTGCCGGAATACCTTGACGTTCAAACGATTTCGCTGGGCCGCGAAGTCCAGCGCGGCGGTCAGCCGGGCGGCGTCCAGCCCGGCGCGCTCCGGCGCGGTGCGTTCGAAGTCTCGTCCGGAGGTCACCGCGCAGCGGACGTCGTCCACCGGCGCTGCCCGGACGGACGCCGCGGATATGCTACCGGCCGCCAGCGCGAGCACCACCACACCCGTCACCCACCCGAGGATGCGCCCCATGCCCTCAGGCTATCGCGGCAGCATGCGCCGCACGGTGAAATCTCGGTGTCGGTGATCGGCCCGTCCGCTCCTTTTCTTGACTTATTCCAGAAAAGAGGGAAACTGGAGTCATGCACACCGGTGACTTCGATCCGCGCGAACGGTTGCGCGCGGTCGGCCTGCGGGTTACCGCCCCGCGGGTCGCGGTGCTGGATGTGGTTGCGGCGCAACCGCATTCGGATGCCGAGCGAGTCGCCGCCGCGGTCCGCGAACGGATCGGGTCGGTGTCCACGCAGGCCGTCTACGACGTGTTGCGAGCCTGCGTGAACTCGGGCCTGCTGCGGCGCATCGAACCGGCCGGGTCCGCGGCGCTGTACGAGGCCCGCATCGGCGACAACCACCATCACCTGGTGTGCAGGCAGTGCGGCACGGTCGTGGACGTGGACTGTGCCGTGGGCACTGCCCCCTGCCTCGACCCGTCCGACGCGCACGGTTTCACCGTCGACGAGGCCGAGGTCGTGTACTGGGGCCGATGCCCGGACTGCCGGGCCGGGTCCGTACACGCCCGATAAACGCGCCACCCATCCCGTACCCGGGCAGCTGTCCCGGCGTTCGCTCGTCAGCCAAGGAGGCGTCGAATGACCAAGCCGACCACCACCAACACCGGAACCCCGGTACCCAGCGACAACGAGTCGCTGACCGCGGGCGCGCAAGGCCCGATCCTGTTGCACGACCACTACCTGATCGAGAAGCTCGCCCAGTTCAACCGCGAGCGGGTGCCGGAGCGGATCGTGCACGCCAAGGGTGCGGGCGCCTTCGGCGAGTTGGTCGTGACCAACGACGTCAGCCGGTTCACCAAGGCCAAGCTGTTCCAGCCCGGCGCGCGCACCGAGTCGCTGGCCCGGTTCTCCACGGTGGCCGGCGAGCAGGGCAGCCCCGACACCTGGCGTGACCCACGGGGTTTCGCGGTGAAGTTCTACACCGAGGACGGCAACTACGACCTCGTCGGCAACAACACGCCGGTCTTCTTCATCAAGGATCCGATCAAGTTCCCCGACTTCATCCGTTCGCAGAAGCGGTTGCCCGACAGCGGTCTTCGCGACCACCACATGCAGTGGGACTTCTGGACGCTGCGTCCGGAGAGCGCCCACCAGGTCACCTGGCTGATGGGCGACCGCGGCATCCCGAAGACCTACCGCCACATGAACGGGTACGGCTCGCACACCTACCAGTGGATCAACGCTGCCGGTGAGCGCTTCTGGGTGAAGTACCACTTCCGCACCGACCAAGGGCAGCAATTCCTGACCCAGGCCGAGGCCGACCGGTTGGCCGGCACCGATCCCGACTACCACCGCCAGGACCTGTGGGAGGCGATCGAGCGCGGCGACCACCCGAGCTGGACGCTGTACGTGCAGGTCATGCCGGTCGACGAGGCGGAGGGCTACCGCTTCAACCCGTTCGATCTGACCAAGGTGTGGTCGAAGAAGGATTACCCGCTGATCGAGGTGGGCCGCTGGACGCTCAACCGCAACCCGCGCAACTACTTCGTGGAGATCGAGCAGGCCGCGTTCGAGCCGTCGGCGATCGTGCCGGGCATCGGCTACTCGCCGGACAAGATGCTGCTGGGCCGGGTGTTCGCCTACGCCGACGCGCACCGGTACCGCATCGGCACCAACTACGCCCAGCTCCCGCCCAACCGGGCCCGCGCCGCCGAGGTGAACTCCTACTCCAAGGAGGGCGCGATGCGGTACGACTTCAACGCGCCGGAGGTGCCGGTGTACGCGCCGAACTCCTACGGTGGCCCGCACGCCGACGCGACCCGCGCGCCGGAGGAGGCCGCCTGGACCTTCGAGCCGGAGCAGGTGCGCGCCGGTTACATCCAGCACGCGGAGGACGGTGACTTCACCCAGCCGGGCACCCTGGTCCGCGAAGTGTTCGACGACGCACAGCGGGATCGCCTGGTGGGCAACGTCGTCGGCCACGTGCTCGGCGGCGTGCGGGAGCCGGTGCTGAGCCGGGTCTTCGAGTATTGGAAGAACGTCGACTCCGAGATCGGCAAGCGTATCGAGGAGGGCGTGCGCGCCGGGCTCGACGGCAAGCGCTGATCTTCCCCGGATAGCAAGGCCCGCACCGTTTTCGGTGCGGGTCTTGCCTATGCCGACCGCAGGAGCGCGTCCGTCAATCGCTCGGCGGCCGCCCGGTCCAAGGGTGAGTGGCCGAGCAGCAAGCGGTACCAGAACAGGCCGTAGAACTGGTTGCCGCTGGACGGCAACGACTATCGAGCCTGGCGGCGGCGCAGTTCGGCCCCGTCCATGATGAGGTTCAGTTCGTCGTCGAACGTGGCGTCTCGATAGCCCGCCGCGTTCACGCCGCGCTGTTCGACGTAGCGCCGGTGGTTGCGTGGAAAGGGTTGGGACGCGGCCTCGTACGCCGCCATCAGGCGCTCGGTCCACTGCTGTTCGTCGAGGCCGCTGCGCGCGATCGTGGCCAGCGCCGCCGCCTCGGTCGAGGTGGCGCCGATGATGTAGGTGAAGACCGTGTTGGTGACGCGGTCGGCGGTGTCGTCGTCGAAGCCCGCCGATTCCAGCAGTGCCAGCGCCTGTTCGGTCAGGCGCATCAGGTGGGGTCCGAGGAAGGCCAGCCCCGCGCTGCTCAGCACCACGCCGACCCACGGGTGCCGCAGCATGACCGCGCGCACGTCCCGGCCGAAATCCAGTACGGCCGTGCGCCATTGGGCTGGGTCGGCGGTTTCGAGCGAGTGCACCTCGCCGAAGATCTCGTCGACGACCAGTTCGAGCAGCTCCTCCTTGTTCGCCACGTGGGTGTACAGCGAGGTCGCGCCCGCGTTCAGCCGCGCGCCGAGCTTGCGCATGCTCAGCGCCTCGTAGCCCTCGGCGTCGAGTAGGGCGATCGCCTCCGCGACGATCTGGTCCCGGCTGAGCGCCGGGGTTTCCCGCCGCACCCGCTGCGGGCGTGTCCACACCGACGGAATTCCGTCCGGTGCCGTGCCTTGCCGTGTCTCGGTGGCCATCTCCGCTCCTTCACAGTCGTCGCACCCAGCATAACGCGCTGGGCGAACGGTGTTCGGAGAAGCGAACGCCGTACCTATTGCGAACACTGTGCGGTGACCGTACAGTGTTCGGAAGGACGCACGCCGTGCGGAATCTCGAAAGGGCTCACGATGGAAACGCTCGAAACGACCGCCCGGGAGTCGGTCGGCAGGAACCCCCGCCGCTGGCTGATCCTGGTGGTGCTGTGCCTGAGTTCGCTGGTCCTGGTGATCGACAACATGGTGCTGACCGTGGCGATCCCGGACATCGCGACCGATCTGCACGCCAGTGCCCAGCAGATCCAGTGGATCATCGACGCCTACCTGCTGGTGTTCGCCGGACTGCTGCTCACCTCGGGCAGCCTGTCCGACCGGTTCGGCCGGCGGCTGGTGATGGTGCTCGGCCTGGTGCTGTTCGGCGGCGCGTCATTGCTCGCGGCCTACGCGAACACCCCCGAACTGCTGATCGCGGGCCGGGTCGTGATGGGTGTCGGCGGCGTGCTGATCATGCCGAGCACGCTGTCGATCCTGATCACCGTCTTCGACGATCAGGAGCGGCCTAAGGCGATCGCCGCGTGGAGTGCGGTGGCCACGCTGGGTATGGTCGGCGGCCCGGTGGTCGGCGGCGCGCTGCTCGACCACTTCTGGTGGGGCGCGGTGTTCGTGATGAACGTGCCGATCGCGGTGGTGGCGATCGTCGCCGCGCTGGCGCTGATGCCGGAGTCGAAGGGGCCGTGGCGCAAGCCGGACGTCCCGGGCATGGTGTTGTCGATCGTCGGAATGACCGCGCTGGTGTGGGCGATCATCGCGGTGCCGCAGGACGGCTGGACCGATACCGGTGTGCTGACCGCCTTCGGTGTCGCCGCGGCCGCGCTGGCCGGGTTCGTGCTCCGCGAGGTCACCACCGAGTCGCCGATGGTGCCGCTCGATCTGTTCCGCAATCGGACGTTCACGGGGTCCAGTTTCTCGCTGGTGCTGGTGACCTTCGCCAACGGCGGCCTGGTGCTGGTGCTGACCCAGTTCCTGCAATTCGTGCTCGGCTACACGCCGATGCGTACCGCGCTGGCGTTCACGCCGATGGCGGTCGCGATCCTGGCCTGCAACGGACTCGGCGCGACGCTGGTGAGCAGGTTCGGCGCCAAGGTGGTCACCGTCATCGGACTGCTGGTGGTCGCGGCCGGTTTCGGCGGACTGGCCCTGCTCGACGCGGACAGCGGCTTCTGGCCGGTGGCGCTGGCCACGGCGCTGCTCGGCGCGGGCGCCGGACTGGCGATGCCCGCGGCCATCGGCGCGCTGATGAGCGTGGTCCCGGCCGAACACGCCGGTGTCGGTTCGGCGCTGAACGACACCATCCAGCAGGCAGGTGCGTCGATGGGGGTGGCGGTGCTCGGCGCGATCCTCGCGGGCACCTACACCGACGAGATGCCGACGTGGGCGCCGGAGGGTATCCGCGAGTCGATCGCCGGTGCGCTCGGCACGGGTGACGAGGGCCTGATCGGCCTGGCCCGGCATGCCTTCAGCTCGGCCATGTCGGCCACCTTCACGGCGGGCGCGCTCAGTGCGCTGGCGGCCTCGGTGGTGGCGGTCTTCCTCATGCGGAACGTGAAAAACGTTGCGGGCGAAGGGGAGACGATCGGCAGCGAGCAACCGGCCGATACGCACTGAACGCTGTGTGAACTCCGCCCCGGCCGAGATCGGCGGGGCGGAGTTCGTCGTGCACGGCGGCCGCTCTGCCTACAGCAGTCCCCACCAATAGAGCAGGCAGGCCAGTACGAAGACGACTGCGGTTTCCATCGTCGCTCCCAACCTTTCGCGTACCACCCATCATTCCTCGAGTTCGCGCGCCGCGCCGCCGACCAAGATCACAACGCCGCAACGGCCCCGGATCACATGAGGATGTCGGCCAGCGAGCCGTACGCCATCAGCGCGAGACCGGCCAGCACGACCGCGAGATCCCGGGCCGTCGACGCGGCCGCCGGCGGTTCGAGGTCCGCGAGCGCCGCCGTCAGCGCCGCGTCGAGATCGGCCGGGGCGAGCCGGTCCACCGCGGTGGCTTCGGCACCGCCCAGTCGTGCCCGGAGGTTTTCGACGAAGCCGACGAGCGCCGCCCGGGTCGCCGCCTCGCGGCGCACCGCTCTGTTCCATGCGATGACCAAGCCCACGGCCGCGACGAGGGTGCCGACGAGCACGAGCAGGTCGTCGTTGAGTTCCACGCCGAAACCGTATAGCGGGCGGCCGGGCACCGGAAGCGACCGGATACCCAGTGCCGGAAAGCCTTTCACATCCCCCCGCCCACGCGATCCTGCCGCCCCCTCCCTGAAGTCGGCAGGAGCGCGTGGGTGTGGCTCGGACGTGACCCGCCACCCCTCGAAGACGGGCCGCGTCCGGTGCTCCAACCCCCTCGGCGGGGGGTTCACCGGAGTGATCCGGTGGTGACACAGACGATGCCGCGCCCGGCTTGGCGGGGTCTTAAAGAGTGCTTGCGGTGCTACTCGACGATGAAGACGATCAACTGCCGCGGATCCGAGGCGTCGGGTGTGGCCGCCGCGGCCGACGGGCCGCCGAAGAAGGTGATCGGACGGCGCGGATCCAGTCGATCGAGCACTTCGGGCAGCGACGCCACGATCTGGTCGGCCCGCACCACGCACACGTGGCAGCCGGGCACCCGGCTGGGCGTGCGCCGGAGCTGGCCGGGCCTGCCGTCGAGCACGAGGGTGCCGGAATCGGCGACCGCGCCGGTGCAGGTGGTCACGATCGCGTCCACCGGGTCGGCTGTGGAGGAGTGTGGATGGTCGGGAACCACGTGGTGGCCGTCGGTCTCGGACCAGTATTCGAGCCATTCCCCGGGCAGCCCGTCGGGCGCTGTCACCGCGGTAGCGCCGTGCACACGCAGCACCAGGTTGACGCGGTCGGCGATCTCCGGCTCGGTGATCCGGTCCACCTCGGCGCCCAGGGATTTCAGTCGACTCGCGAAGGATTCCACGAGGGTGGCGCGATCCTCGGTCGAGACCGCCGGTGTCTGCCGCGGGTACCGGTGCGACACCGTTACGGTGCGCTCGTCGTCGGGTAGTGCCATCAGGCCGTCGCGCACGCGGCGCAGGAACTCTTCTCGCGACGTCACCGTGTCCTCCCGGGTCGGGCAAGGCCGGCACGACCTGCTCGATGCCCACCACCGCGAACCAGGTTACCCCCGCGTAGGAACCCGGCTAATACCGCGCAACGTCGTGTTGCCGATGGGCGCCGGTGTCAGTGACCGGCGGCGCGCACACCGGCGAGGAACTCGGCGTTCGTGTCGGTCTGGCGCAGGCCGGTGAGCAGCAGTTCGAGGGCCTGCTGGGGCTCGCGTCCGGCCAGCGTCCGGCGCAGCGCGTGGACGGCGGCCAGCTCGTCCGGCGCCACCAGCAGCTCGTCCTTGCGGGTGCTGGACTGTGCGATGTCGACCGCGGGGTGCAGGCGGCGCTCGGCGGTGCGCCGGTCGAGCTTCAGCTCGGCGTTGCCGGTGCCCTTGTACTCCTCGAAGATCACCGTGTCGGCGACCGAACCGGTCTCGACGAGCGCGGTGGCGACGATGGTGAGCGAACCGCCGTGCTCGATGTTGCGGGCGGCGCCGAGGAACTTCTTCGGCGGCGCGAGCGCGGCGGCGTCCACACCGCCGGAGAGCACCCGGCCGGAGGCGGGCGAGGCCAGGTTGTAGGCGCGGGCCAGGCGGGTCAGTGAATCCAGCAGCACCACCACGTCCCGGCCCATCTCGACCAGGCGCTTGGCGTGCTCGATGGCCAGTTCGGCCACCGCGACGTGCTCGCGCGGCGGCTGGTCGAAGGTGGCCGCGGCGATGTCGGCGGGCACCGCGCGGGTGAGGTCGGTGACCTCCTCCGGGCGTTCGCCGACCAGGACCATCAGCAGCTGGCATTCGGGGTGGTTCTTCGCGATGCCGTGTGCGATCGATTGCAGCACAGAGGTTTTGCCCGCCTTCGGCGGCGCGACGACAAGGGCGCGTTGGCCTTTGCCGATCGGCATCGCCAGATCGGTGACGCGCGTCGTGATTTCGTGCGGCTCGGTCTCCAGCCGCAACCGGTCCTGTGGATAGATGGGGACCAATTCCGAGAAGTGCGGGCGGGACTTCGCCTGCGCGGGCGGCAGGCCGTTCACGGCGTCGATGCGGACCAGTGGCGCGAATTTGGCGCCCTCCCGCTTGGCTCCGACCGTGCCGGTGACGGTGTCGCCGCGGCGCAAACCGAATTCGCGGAGGAGACGCGGCGGCACGTGGGCGTCGTCCGGACCGGCCAGGTAGCCGTCGACGCGCAGGGCCGCGTGGTTGTCGGTGAGGTCCAGGATGCCGGTCACCGGTGTCCCGGTGGTTACCGCGTCGGCATCGCCTTTCGAATGAATAGTGTTGTGTTTCATGGTTTCTCTCCTGAGTGAGATAGGAAGTCGTGCTGCGGCGAACGCCGTGGATGCGGAGTGTGAGCCGCGGGTGGAGAATCCCGGTCGAGCCCGATCGAGGTGGCACTGCACACCGGGGAATCGGATCGGAGCGGGTGAAGAAATCTTGTGGGAGGGACTGCTGCGTCGACCTACGTCCACAGGATTACGACAGTGCCTACGGTAGCGGCACCGTGGAGAACGCGCAATGGGGGCCGGTTCATTCCCGCACCGGTGCGGCCGCGGTCCGCCCCGCCGCATCGTGTGCTCGCCGTCGCCGGAATACGCTGCCGAGCAGCGCGACGGCCGTCGCCGTCCAGGCCCCCAGCGCGATCCACGCCTCGGCGTGGCCGAAGGTGATCATCCAGTGCTCGCCGAGCACGCGACCCAACTCCGCCGTCCCGACGCCGTACATGCCGACCGGGAAGACGATGCTCCACAGGCCCGGCTCGTACGCGAGCGCGAAGTGCCGCACGAGATGCCGCCACACCCCGGCCGCCAGCAGCAGCGGGATCAGCCAGCTGCCGAAGGCCCACAGTCCGAGCGCGGCACCGGCCAGGAACGGTCGCACGGCCGCGACGAGCTGGTCGGCGCCGTGCTCCAGCACCTGCGCTCCGGCCAGCACGCTGATCGCGGTCGCGCCCATGAAAACCCAATACGCCGGAACGAGTTTCGCGGCCGTCAGCGATCCGCCGAACAGGGTGCCGAGCACCAGCGCGGCCACCGCGAGGTACAGCACGACACCCACCGACCAGCACAGGAGCGCCGGAACCGCGAGTCGCTGTCCCCACGGCCGCGGCAGCGCGGTGGCGGCCACGGCCAGCGACTGGGTACCGACCACCCAGAGAAACCAGGTGCCGTCGGCGCCGGTGACCGCGTCCTGCGGCGCGTGGTGCACCATCAGCGCCGCCGGTATCGCGTAACACAGCAGCAGCCAGGCCGCGGCCGCGATCGCGAGCAGCAGCAGCGCCGGTCCGGTCCGATCGTGCTTCGCGAGCCCCGCGGCCAGTACCGCGGCGCCCGCGACGAAGGTCAGATAGGTGAAGCCGACGGCCGGGTCGCGGGCGTCGGCGAGGGCGGCGGCGCGGAACAGGGCCAGCCGCAACAGTGTCGCGGCGGTCAGTGCGACGAAGGCCACCAGCCCGATGATCAACAGGACATTGCCGCCCCACGCCCACCCGGCGCCGGTCACGGCCCGCGACACGATCCCCGTCGCCATGACCGCCGCGAACCAGCCCGGCTTCAGGTTCCGCACGCTCGCCACGCGCATGCTCACGCCACCACCTCGCTGCCGGGCGCCACCAGGCGCGCTGGAGGTTCGCCGACAACGCCGTGCCGAACCGGGCGAGGGCGGCGAACGCGCTCACGACGGCAAGTTTCGCACCGATGCGAGGAGTACTCGCGTAAGCGCCTGTCGCCGAGTGTGTCCGGCGCGAGGGGGACGGGGCGTGTGCCCCCGTCCCCTTTCAGCGAATTACGCTCCCGCGGTGATGAATTCGGCGCACTTCTCGCCGATCATGTAGGACGGGGCGTTGGTGTTGCCGCCGGTGATGCTCGGCATGATCGAGGCGTCGGCGACCCGCAGGCCCTCGATGCCGCGCACCCGCAGCTGCGGATCGACCACCGCCCGCTCGTCGACGCCCATGCGGCAGGTGCCGACCGGGTGGTAGACGGAATGGATGCGGTTGGGCAGTTCGCGCCGCAGCGCCGTCTCGTCGGTGAACTCCGGGCCCGGCGAGTGCTCCTCGGTGACGTCGCCCGCGATGGTCTTGGACGACATGATCTCCCGGATCATGCCCATCGCCTCGATCAGGAACTCGGTGTCGGCCGGATCGGACAGGTAACCCGGGTCGATCAGCGGCTGCTGCAACGGATCGGTCGACGCCAGCCGCAGCTCACCCCGGCTCTTGGGGTAGATCAGGGTCGGGAAGATGGTGAGCGCCGAGCGGCGGTCGACCATGTGCAGCTTGTCCTCGTCCTGGTTGGGCACCGGGTAGCTCCACGGCAGGGTGTGGATCTGCATGTCCGGAATGTCCTTGGCGAACGAGGTTTTCACGAACCCGACGCATTCGAACACCGTCCGCCCGAACCACGAACTGCCCGGACGCAGCGCCTCGCGCAGCATGCCGGCCGCGAAATGCGACGGAATGCCGCGGTGCAGCGCCTTCTTGGAGATGTAGGTCATCGGGACGAACAGGTGGTCGTGCAGGTTCTGGCCGACCGGCAGGTCGGCGTGCACGTCGATGCCGAGGTCGCGCAGGTGCCCGGCCGGGCCGATGCCCGACAGCAGCAGCGTGTGCGCCGAACCCATCACGCCGCCGGAGACCACGACCTCCTTGGCCGCGCGGATGATGCGGCGGCGGCCGCGCTTCTCGATCACCTCGACGCCGGTGGCGCGCCCCTTCTCGATCACCACGCGCGCCACGTGCGCACCGGTGACCACGCGCAGATTCTTGTTCGGACGCTCGGTGATGAAGCCGCGCGAGGAGCTGTAGCGGATGCCGTTGCGCACGCTCTGCTGGAAGATGCTGATGCCCTCCTGCGATTCGCCGTTGTAGTCGGCGATCTGCGGGACACCCAGCGTCTCGGTCGCGGCGGAGATGAAGCCCTGCGCGATCGGGGTCAGTTCCTTCTGCCGGGTGACCTGGATCGGGCCGCCGGAGCCGCGCAGTTCGCTGGCGCCGTCCTCCCAGTTCTCCAGGCGCTTGTAGGCGGGCAGCACGTCGGCGTAGCTCCAGCCCTCGCAGCCCTCCGCCGCCCAGGAGTCGAAGTTGGCCTTGTTGCCGCGCACGAACAGCATGCCGTTGACCGAGCTGGATCCGCCCAGCACCTTGCCGCGGGTCATCGGGATCTGGCGCTCGTTGGCGTGCTTCTGCGGCACCGAGTACTGACTCCAGGTGACCTGATGCTTGAGCTGCGGCACGGTGTGCACCGTCGTGATCATGCCCGGCACGCGGACCAGCCGGGTGTTGTCCTTGCGCCCGGCCTCCAGCAGGATCACGCTGGCGCCGTGCTCGGCCAGGCGGCCCGCGACGATGGCACCGGCGCTACCGGCGCCCACGACGACGTAATCGGCTTCGCTGGTATCCCCGGTGCGCGGAGAGTCGGTCATAGTGCTTACCTCATCCTCGAAGTAGTCGGCAGATCGCGGCCGCGCTCGGTGCCGGAGAGCGTGCCCGAGATCACTGTAGAACAAGTTCTAATAATGGTGAAGCGCCGGATCTGGATGCGGCTCCCCGTCGACGATCCTCGATCGCGCGAGTCGGGTGGTGGCGATGGATCATCGGGGCCGCTCGCGGGCCGCTGCCGGTACCGTCGCGGCGCTGGTTCGAGCGTTGTAGAACCGGTTTCATTTCCCGGGGTCGGTGATCGACTTCGACCTATCATCGCCCTTGTGACTATTCGTGACATTGCCGTACGCACTCTTTCCGACGAATCCACCACCCTCGGCGAACTGGCCGGCGACAAGGCGCTGCTGGTCGTGAACGTCGCGTCCAAATGCGGTCTGACGCCGCAGTACACCGGCCTGGTGGAACTGCAGAAGACCTACGGCCCGCGCGGTTTCAGCGTGGTCGGGGTGCCGTGCAACCAGTTCATGGGTCAGGAGCCCGGCACCGCGCAGGAGATCGAGGAGTTCTGCTCGACCACCTACGGTGTCGACTTTCCGCTGCTGGAGAAGACCGACGTGAACGGCGACGAGCGGCATCCGCTGTATCGAGAGCTGGTGCAGACCGCCGACGCGGAGGGCGAGGGCGGCGATATCCAGTGGAATTTCGAGAAGTTTCTCGTGGATCGGGACGGCAAGGTGGTGGCCCGGTTCCGGCCGCGGACCGAACCGCAGGACCCGGCGGTGGTCGCCGCCGTCGAGTCGGTGCTGTAGGCGCTCGGTCGCGAGTGGGTCAGTCGCGCAGCACGCGCACCGCGGCCTGCTCCAGCCGGTCGGCGATCTCCGCGTACGAGGCGTAACCCATACCGGCGCGCACGAGGGCGCCGGCGTAGAGCAGTTCGAGCGACTCGACGATATCCGGGTCGGCGTCCTCGCCGAGGGCGTCGACCAGGCGCCGGCGGATCTCGCTGCCGATGCGCACGCGCAGGTGCGCGACATCGGGATCGGTGCCCAGCAGCGCACTGGTCACCGCGCCGGCGAGGGCCGGCTCGTCGGCGACCAGCATCGCGATCTGGCGTAGCACGGCGACCGTGCGGGCGATGCTGTCGGCGGTGTCGTCGTCGGCGGGCGCCGGGGTCGCGGCCAGGCGACGCCAGAAGACCTCGGCGACGAGGTGTTCCTTGGAGGAGAAATAGGTGTAGGCGGTGGCGGTGCCGACTCCGGCGGAGGCGGCGACCATGCGCACTGTCAGGCCCGCGAAACCCTCGCGGGACAGCACCTCCAGGGCGGCCCGGGTCAGCCGGTCGACGGTGTCGGCCTGCTTCTCGGTGAGGCGGCGGCGAGTCGCCTCCAGGCTCACGGGCATAGAATCAGACACGTGTCTGGATGCTACACTGGACACCCCTTGCGGGCAACAGAAAGGTCCGTCTCCCATGACCCGTGCCGATTCGGCGGTTTCCGGCGCCACCGGCGAATTATTCGAACTCGCCGAGCAAACTACCGGTTTCATGCCCAGCGAGGAGGGCCGGGCACTCTACGAGGCGGTCCTGCGCTACGCCGGTGACGGCCTCGTTCTGGAAATCGGCACCTATTGCGGTAAGTCGTCGATCTACCTCGGCGCGGCCGCCCGCGACACCGGCGCGACCGTCTACACCCTCGACCATCACCAGGGTTCGGAGGAGCACCAGCCGGGCTGGGAGTATCACGACAGCTCGCTGGTGGACCCGGAGACGGGCCGCTTCGACACGGTCGCGGCGTTCCGGCGTGCCATCGTGCGGGCCGGGCTGACCGACACCGTGATCGGGATCGTCGGCCCCTCGGCCACCGTGGCGCGCATGTGGCGCAGCCCGATCCGGCTGCTGTTCATCGACGGCGGACACACCGAAGAGGCGGCCCAGCGGGACTATGACAACTGGGCGCACTGGGTCGCCGCGGGCGGCGCACTCGCCATCCACGACGTCTTCCCCGACCCCCGCGACGGCGGGCAAGCGCCCTACCACATCTATCGGAAAGCGTTGGAGAGCGGGAAGTTCCGCGAGGTCTCGGTCACGGGCTCGCTGCGCATCCTCGAGCGTTCCGCGGGCTGCGGCGGGCAAGGGTAAGGCCCGTTACGGGCGGGAGCCCACGCAATCGCAGGCGCAGCCGGTGGCGAGGTCGATCGGGGCGGCGGGCTCGCGGAAGATGCCGTTGGCCGGTGTGGTGCGGGAGAGGGCGTCGGCGGCCAGGATCATGGCTCCGCCGGTCCAGGTGGTGCGTTCCTCCGGCCAGCGTTTGCCGTCGGCGAATACCAGTCCGGTCCAATATGATCCGTCGGCCTCGCGCAGGTGCTGCATGGCGGCCAGCAGGCGGTGGGCGCGGGTGCGGTCGCCGAGGGTATCCAGGGCCAGCGCCAGTTCGCAGGTCTCCGCACCGGTCACCCACGGCCGGTCCGCGACGCATCGGATGCCCAGGTCGCCGACGACGAAATCGCCCCAGCGCGAAGCGATTCGCTCCGCGGCGGCCACACCGTCGTAGGCGCCGCACAGCACCGGGTAATACCAGTCCATCGAGTAGCGGTCCTTCTCGGTGAAGGACTCCGGGTGGTGGCGGATGGCGTGGCCGAGTCGCAGGGCCGAGATCTCCCAGTCCGGCTGTGGGTCACCGAGTAATTCGGCCAGCGCCAGGGCGCACCGGATGCTGTGGAACATGCTCGCGCACCCTGTCAGCAGCGCCTCCGCGGCGACCCCGGAAGCTCCGCGCAGCCAATAGATCTCGCCGTTGCGCCCCTGCTGCATGGTGACCACGTAGTCGACGGCGGCCCGCACGCTCGGCCACAGTGCCGCGGCGAAATCGCGATCCCCGGTGTAGCGGAAGTAGTGCCATATCCCGGTCGCGAGGTAGGCGCAGAAGTTGGTGTCGGCGTCCGCGTTCTCGATCGCGCCCGCGCGGAACTGCGACGGCCAGGAGCCGTCCGGGCGCTGGGTGCGCGCCGACCACTCGTACGCCGCGCGCGCCTCGGTCAGCAGTCCGGTCGCGGTGAGCGCCATCGCGCTCTCGACGTGGTCCCACGGATCGGTGTGGCCGCCGGTGAACCAGGGCAGCGCCCCGTCGGATTCCTGTGCGGCGGCAATGGATTCGCCGGTCTGCCGGCACTGCGCGGCGGTGAGGACGCCGGGCACCGCCGGTAGGTCAGGCACTACGCACCGCCGGTTTGGTGAAGTACAGCGCGACGCTCTTGCCGATGACGGGGTCCAGCGCGCTCTCCGCGAAGCGAGTCAGCCGGGGTCGTTTCATCATGTCCCACACCAGCAGCCGGTGATAGGCGCCGACCACCCTGCTGTCCGTCTTCGACACCCCCACCAGGCATTTCAGCCACCAGTAGGGCGAGTGCAGGGCATGGGCGTGCGCGCTGTGGATGAATCGCACACCCTGTCCCGCGATCTTGCCGCGCAATTCGTCGGCGCGGTAGATGCGCACGTGGCCGCCCTCGTTGGCGTGGTACTCGTCCGACAGCAGCCAGCAGATGCGCTCCGGTAGCCAGCGCGGCACCGTGACCGCCAGCGCCCCACCGGGTTTGAGCACCCGCACCAGTTCGGCGATGGCCCGGTCGTCCTCGGGGACGTGCTCGAGGATCTCCGACGCGATGACGATGTCGAATTCTTCGTTGTCGTAGGGCAGGGCCAGCGCATCGCCCTGTACCGCTTCGGCTTTCGCGTAGGCGGGCACCTCCCGCGCCTCGGCCATCGCGCCGAACATGACCTTCACGTCGGCCAGGTCGCTCGCGCTCTGGTCGAAGGCGACGACATCCGCGCCGCGCCGATATGCCTCGAACGAGTGCCTGCCCTGCCCGCAGCCGACATCGATGACGCGGGTGCCCGGCCCGATTCCGAGGCGGTCGAAGTCGACGGTCAGCATGTGCCCTCCTCGGGTGCGTGGTTCCGCCGGGCGATGGCTCGCTCGTAGACAGAAACGGTCTGTGCGGCAACAGCTTCCCAGCTGTACACGGTAACCGCACGGCGACGCCCCGCGGCGCCGAGTTCGGTCAGCCGGCGGCGGGAGTCCAGCAATCGGCCGACGGTGTGGGTCAGCTCGTCGACATTGCCCGGTTCGACCAGTTCGGCGCAGTCGCCCACGACCTCCGGCAGCGCCCCCGCGCGGCTGGCGACCAGCGGGGTGCCGCTGGCCATCGACTCCACGGCGGGCAGTGAGAAGCCCTCGTACATGGACGGGATGCAGGCGAGGTCGGCCGACGCCAGCAGTTCGGCGAGTTCGGTGTCGGACAGGCCCGCGGTGGCCGTGACGATATCGGACAGGCCGAGTTCGGCGATCAGCTTCTCCGTCGGCCCGTTCGGCTCCAGCTTGGCCACCAGGCGCAGCTCGATGTCGTGCGAAAGCCGCAGCCGGGCAACGGCTTGCAGCAGGTGACCGATGCCCTTGAGGGGTTTGTCCGCGCTGGCGACCGCGACGATGCGACCGGGAACGCGGCGATCCCGCGGCCGGAACAGGTCGGTATCGACCCCCAGCGGCACCACGTTCAGCTGGTCCACCGCCACCCCGAAGTCGTCGACGATATCGGCCGCCGAGGACGAGGACACCGTGATGAGGTCCGGAATCTGCTGGGCCACCCGCTGCTGCATGGCGAGGAACCCGTACCAGCGCCGCACGAACGGCTTGCGCCGCCAGGGCGCGGCGGCCAGATCGAGCGCGCGGTCCCGGGTGATCGGATGATGCACCGTCGCCACCAGCGGCAGCCGCGCCGCGATGTCCAGCAGGCCGGTGCCGAGGCACTGATTGTCGTGCACCACATCGAAATCCGCGGCGCGCGAGCGCAGCAGCCGGGCGGCCCGCAGGCTGAACGTGCGCGGCTCCGGGAAGCCGGCGGTCCACATCGTGCCGAGCTCCAGCAGGTCGATCCGGTCGCGGATCTCACCGGGCCGCGGGGTGCGGAACGGGTCCGGCTCCCGGTACAGGTCCAGGCCGGGTACCTCGGTCAGGGTCACCCGCGGGTCGAGGTGCTCCGGATACGGCTGCCCGGAGAACACCTCGACTCGATGCCCGAGTTCGGCCAGGCCGCGGCTGAGGTGCCGGACATAGACCCCCTGCCCGCCACAGTGGGTCTTGCTGCGGTAGGACAGCAGGGCAATGCGCACTTGTCGGCTCACTCTCCGTGGTCGAGACAGGAAGGGGTAGAGGGTGATTCAGGCCGTGAGGCCCAGTGGGGCCAGCTTGGCGGCCAAGCGGTCCAGGTAGGCGAGCACCTCGGCATCGGATTTGTCCGGGAGCCCGTACAGCACATCGGTGACCCCGGCCGCCTCCCATTCGGCCAGCCGCTCGGCGTCCGGCTTGAAATCGAGGGCGACGACGCGCGGCTGCCCGCTGCGCCCGGCCTCCTGCCACACCTTCGACAGCAGTTTCAGCCGATCCAGCAGCAGATCGTTCTCGTAGGGCGTGGTGATCCAGCCGTCCGCCGATTTGGCGATCCACCGGAAGCCCTGTTCGGTGCCCGCGGTGCCGATGAGCACCGGCACGTGCCGCTGCACCGGCTTCGGCCACGCCCAACTCGGCCCGAACTTCACGAACTCGCCGTCGTAGGCCGCCTCCTCCTGGGTCCACAGGGCGTTCATGGCCTCGAGGTATTCGCGCAACACCGTGCGCCGCTTCTTCGGCGGCACCCCGTGATCGGTGAGTTCGTCGGTGTTCCAGCCGAATCCGGCGCCCAGGCTGACCCGGCCGCCGGACAGGTGGTCGAGCGTGGCGATGGTCTTGGCGAGGGTGATCACATCGTGTTCCACGGGCAGCGCGACCGCGGTGGACAATTCGATGCGCTCGGTGACCGCGGCCGCGGTGCCCAGCGCCACCCACGGGTCGAGGGTGCGGGTGTAGCGGTCGTCGGGCAGGCTGGCATCGCCGGTCACCGGGTGTGCCGCTTCGCGTTTCACCGGAATGTGGGTGTGCTCGGGCACGAAGAAGGACGCGAATCCGCGCTCCTCGGCCGCCTGCGCGGCCGCGGCGGGGGTGATGCCGCGATCGCTGGTGAACAAGACGATGCCGAAACGCATGGCCTGTGGGTCCTTTCAGTTCGCCGCAGCGGGGGAGTGCGGGGTTTCGCCGGTGGCGGCGGCGTGTCCGGCGCGGCGTCCGTAGAAGCTGCCGTCGCCGAGGGACGCGCCGCTGGCGTAGCCGCCGGCGCAGATGCCGGAGGTGCAGCGGCCCGCGGCGTACAACCCGGCGATCGGTTCGCCGGAGACGTGCAGCACGCGCGAGTCGAGGTCGGTGCGCAGGCCGCCGAGGGTGAATCCGGCGGTCATGCCGCGCAGGTCGTATCCGGCGAGCGGGGCCCCGATCGGCTTCACCCATTCCGGCTTCTTGCCCAGCAGCGGATCGACGCCGTCCTTGGCGTGCCGGTTGTAGACCTCGACCGTGGTCTGCAGCGCACCGGCGGGCAGGCCCATCTCGGTCTCGAGTTCCTCGACCGTCTCCGCCACCCAGGTCGGCGGCTGCCGGAAGAACGGCGTGGAGGTCTCGGTGGCGTCGGCGGCCTCGAGCGCCTCCTCGTCCAGCACCAGGAACGCCTGATTTTCCTGCTGCAGCAGGGTCGCCTGGCCGATGCGGCCGGGGTAGGTGTCCTCCGCGACGTAGCGCTGGCCGCGGCCGTTGACGAGGATGCCGCGCGCCATCCGCTGTGGGTCGCCGAAGAAGGCGACCTCGGTGGCGTCCATGTGGGCCAGGTCCGCGCCGAGCGCCTGGGCGATGCGGATGCCGATGCCGTCGTGCTCCTCGATGGCCGCGCCCGGTCGTCCGATCAACCGCGGCGCGTAGCTCTCGATCATCTGCTGCTGATAGGCGAAGCTGCCGGTGGCCAGCACGACCCCGCGCCGGGCCCGCACGGTCAGCGGCTTGCCGTAGCGTTTGGCGACGATGCCGACGACGCGATCCTCGTCGTCGACCACGAGGCGCTGGATGCGCACGTCGTATTCGGCTCGGACGCCGAGGGATTCGGCCGTATCGGTGAGCGGCTTCATCAGCATGTAGCCGCCGCCCTTGGCGCCGGTGCGCTTGTTCGCCATCTGCGGCACGTGGCCGCGCGGCGCGGGCGGGACGAGTTCGTTGAAGGGCGCGGCGTTCTCGCCGCCGGAGTACATCAGGCCCTCGTCGTGCGGCGGCTCCCAGCCGGGCTCGCCCCAGAACTCCTCCTTGAACGGCACGCCCTGGGCGACCAGCCAGTCGTAATGCGCCACGCTGCCCTGGCAGTAGTCGTGGATCTTGGCCTTGTCCACACCCGGTCCCAGCGCGGCGAGCAGGAACTTCTCCATGCTCTCCGGAGTGTCCTCGAAGCCGAGCGCGCGTTGCAGCGGCGTCCCGCCGCCGAGGTAGATGAATCCGCCCGCCTGCGAGGCGGCCCCACCCCAGCCGCCGGTGCGCTCCAGCACGAGCACATCGGCACCCGCGCGTGCGGCCTCGATGGCGGCGGCCGCTCCGGCGACACCGTATCCGGCGATCACGACATCGGCCTCGAGGTCCCAGGCCGTGATCGCGGCGGCGCGCGCGGGGCGCACGGTTGGTGTGTCGGTCATCGTGTGCTCTTCCTCTGCTCGGACTTCTGGTGTTGTGCCACTACCTTCCCGACGACGCCGTCCAGCGCGGTGCCGGCGGGCCAGCCGGCATAGTGGCACAGGAACAGCGCGATCTCGCGCAACTGCGCGGCGGTGAGTTCCTCGTTGCGCAGGGCCGCGCCGACCTGGATCTCGGCGACGTCGAACAGGCCCTGGGCGGTGAGCGCGCCGAGCAGCAGCAGCCGCCGGTCGCGCACGGACAGTTCCGGCCGCGACCAGATGTCGGCGAACAGGTGGTCGGCGGTGACGGCGAAATGCTCGCCGGGCCCGTCGGAGAACTCCCAGCCGTAGACCTCGGACATCTTCTTCAGTCCGCGCTGACGGCGCTCCGCGGCCGATTCGCCGGTCTCGTCGGTGTTCATTGCTGCTCCTTCGCGGTGGCACGGGTGGCTATGCCGGAAACCTCTGGGCACCACGCGGAATCCGTTTGCCCCCGACCGACAGCGGCGGGCCGCCGGTGGTGACGAGCGTGCTCCTCCGGTTGCTCCGAAACTGTCTGGACACGTGTACGGACTATAGGTTCGAGCCCGTACATGTCGCAAGAACTTGTTTCAATTTTGGCGTCGGCGAGGTGGTCCTGGTGGCGTCGGGACGGCTGTCCCATTGTCGGCATGCGCGCACAATGGTACCGTCCAGACACATGTCCAGCTATGTGTCTTCGGCGGTGGCCGGGTTCCGCCGTGAACGGCTGAACTCGTTCTCGAATGAGGGGTGGCAATGACCGCGGCGTTCCTGACACCGCTCACCTTCGACCCCTACGACTACGGCTTCCACGACGATCCCTATCCGGTCTACCGGCGCCTGCGCACCGAGGCGCCGCTGTATCGCAATGCGGAGCTGGGCTTCTGGGCGCTGTCGCGGCACGCCGACGTCGGGGCGGGTTTCCGGGACAGCACGCGGCTGTCGAGCGCGAACAGGGTGTCGCTGGATCCGGCGGCGTGGGGCAGGCACGCGCACAAGACGATGTCGTTTCTCGCGATGGACGACCCGCGGCATATGCGCATGCGGCAGCTGGTCTTCAAGGGCTTCACGCCCCGGCGGGTCACCGGGATGGGCGACCGCATCCGGGCGCTGACGCTACAGCATCTGGAACCGGCGCTGGAACGCGAAAGTTTCGACTGGATCGAGGATTTCGCGGGCAAGCTGCCGATGGACGTGATCTCCGACATGATGGGCGTCCCCGCGGCGGACCGGGCCGAGATCAGGCGGCTCGCCGATCTGGTGATGCACCGCGAGGACGGCGTGCTCGACGTGCCGCTGCCCGCGATGGAGGCGTCGCTGGAGCTGGTCGGGTACTACGCCGACATGCTCGAACAGCGCCGCCGGGCCCGCACCGAGGATTTGACCTCGGCGCTGCTGGACGCCGAGTTGGACGGGGACAAGCTCAGCGACGAGGAGATCATCGGGTTCATGTTCCTGATGGTGGTGGCGGGCAACGAGACCACCACCAAGCTGCTCGGCAACGCTTTGTACTGGGCCGCAATCGATCCCGCGCAGTACGCGAAGGTCGCGGGCAATACCGAACTCGTCTCCGACTGGGTGGACGAGACGTTGCGCTACGACACCTCCAGCCAGATCCTCGCCCGCACCGCCGCGACGGACATCGAACTGCACGGCGGCGTCATCCCGGCGGGCGACAAGGTGCTGCTGCTGGTCGGCTCGGCGAATCGCGACGACGAGGTGTTCGCGCACCCCGACACCTACGACATCGAGCGCGCCGACAAGGGCGGCCTGCTCAGCTTCGGCCGCGGCGTGCACTTCTGCCTCGGCGCGCACCTGGCTCGCCTGGAAGCGGGAATCGCCTTGCGCGAGTTCGCCACTCGGGTCGGCGCCTACGGCATCGACGAATCCGGCATCGTGCGAGTGCATTCCACGAATGTGCGCGGGTTCGCGCGGCTTCCGGTGACGGTGTCGGTGCGATGACTCGAATCCGCCTTTCGGCACGCTAGAACGTGTTCTAATCGAAGAGTGATGGCGCAGGTGCACTCGATACTCGGGGAACAGATCCGGGTTCCGGTCGAGGTCCGGCAGGCCGAGGCGTGTTCGAGTCTGTTCCCGGTCGACGCGGCGGCCGCGCGCACCGTTCTGGCGGGGACGGGGCTGGAGCCGGTCGGAATGGCGGGGCGGGCCCTGTGTGCGCTGGCCTTCATCCGGCATCTCGACACCGATCTCGGTCCGTACCACGAGTTCGCGTTCGCTCTACTGGCCCGGCTGCCCGGTCGCCGGGACAGCACCGGAGCTTTTATTCGCTGGCTGCCGGTGAACCAGACCTTCACCTGCGCCGTCGGCCGGGAACTGTGGGGTTTTCCCAAGGAGATCGCCGATATCCGGATCGAGCCGAAGGGGCGCGGGAAGCGCTGCGAGGTGCGGCTGGACGGCCCGCTCGTGGTGGCGCTGGAGACGGTCGGTGGTGTGCCCGCGCCCGCGCGCCTCGGCGGCGCCTCGATGCAGACCTACACCCATCGCGACGGCGTGCTGCGGGCGACGCCGTGGCTGATGGATCCGGCGCGCGTGCGGATGCGCCCGGGCGGCGCTCGCGTCGAACTCGGCGACCATCCCGCCGCGGCCGAACTGCGCGCCCTCGGGCTGCCCCGCCGGGCGCTGTTCACCAGTGGTATCGGATTGCTGCGCATGGCCTTTCAGGACGCCACGGAGATCCGGTGAGCGCGATACAGGAGGCACGATGACCAAGACGGCACTGGTGACCGGAGCGGCCAGCGGCATGGGCCGCATGGTCGCCCAGCGGCTGGCGGCGGCCGGACACCGGGTGGCCGCGGTGGACATCGACGAGGCCGGGCTGGCCGAAACCGCCCGGCGCTCACCGAATACCACCACCTACGTCTGCGACGTCTCCGACACCGACGCGGTCGTGAAACTTGTGGATACCGTGCGCGGCGACCTCGGGCCGATCGAGCAGCTGGTGCACGCCGCGGCCCTGTGCCGGGTGGGATCCACGCTGGCCCAGGATGTTTCGGAGATCCGCCGGGTGATGGACATCAACTACATCGGCACGGTCAACCTCTGTCAGGCGATCGTCCCCGGCATGCGCGACGTCGGCGCGGGCACCGTGGTGCTGTTCGCCTCGGTGGCGGGCTGGCTGCCCTCACCCGGCCTGGCGGCGTACTCGGCGTCGAAGTTCGCGGTGGTCTGCTACGCCGAGGCGCTGTCGCTGGAGCTGGCCGGTACCGGCGTGCGGCTGATCGCGATCTGCCCGCCGCACGTGGAAACCCCGTTCCTGGAAGGCATTCGGGCCGTCGACCCGGCCATCCTGGGCGGCAGCCGCGGTGTGGCGCCGGAGAAGATCGTGGACGCGGTCGAGCGAGCCGTCGCCAACCCGAAGTCCCCCCTGTTCGTCTTCCCCGGCCCGGCACGGGCCTTGGTCCTGGCCCGCCGCTTCGCCCCCAACCTCCTCCGCAAACAAATCGCACGCATGGTGAAACCCAACCTGTAGGCCAGTGAGGAGAGTCCCGTCAGCGGGGGTTCCGGGTGTGGCGAATCCCCAGCCCGTCAGCGTCCTTTGAAGACGGGCTTGCGCTTTTCGGTGAAGGCCCGGGGGCCCTCCTTGGCGTCCTCGCTGCGGAAGACGGCCAGGCCGAGCTTCGCGTCGATCTTGAAGGCTTCCTCCTCGTGCAGGCCCTCGGTGTCGCGAATGGTCTGCAGGATGGCCCGCACGGCGACCGGACCGTTGGCGTTGATCAGCTCGGCGATTTCCAGGGCCTTGTCCAGGGCGGTGCCGTCGGGCACCACGTGGCCGATCAGCCCGATCTCCTTGGCCTCGGCGGCGGTGACGTGGCGGCCGGTCAGCAGGATCTCCGCGGCGATGGTGTACGGGATCTGGCGGGGCAGCCGGACCGCCGAACCGCCCATCGGGAACAGGCTCCACCGCGCCTCGGACACGCCGAACTTGGCGCTCGCACCGGCCACCCGGATGTCGGTGCCCTGCAGGATCTCGGTGCCTCCCGCGATGGCCGCGCCCTCGACGGCGGCGATCAGCGGCTTGGTGAGGCGGCGGCCCTTCAGCAGGCCGGGCAGGTAGCTCGGGTCGAACCTGCCGCCCTCGCTCATGTCCTCGCCCGGGTTCTGCTTGGTCATCGCCTTGAGATCGGCGCCGGCGCAGAAGGCGCCGCCCGCACCGGTCAGGACGCAGGAGCGGATCTCCGGATCGTTGTCGACGGTGTCCCAGGCCTGCACCATCAGCTCCAGCATCTCGCCGGACAGGGCGTTGCGGACCTTCGGACGATTCATGGTGACGACGAGCGTGTGGCCGCGCCGCTCGATCAATGCGTGCGGTTCCGTGTTGCTACCTGTTTCAGTGGCTGCCGTAGTCATCGCCGACCCTCTCTCCTCCGGGCATTACCTGCGTGTTGCGGACGAAGTTACCCCGCGACGTTGTCCACAACAATAACGTGTTCTAGTTTGGAGTTTGGTGACCGCCGTCACGGGGCGGCAAGTTAGGGAGATCCTTGATGGAGACAACCACGCACAGCGGCGCGACCACGCTGCCGCCGCGGATCACACAGACGCTCATCGACCGGCTGACCGCGATGGTGATTGCGGGCACCGCCGGCGAACAGCGCGCACCGTACGAGATGATCGAGGTCTACACCGGCGCCGTCGTGGGCGAGCTGCCGCAGTCCTCGCCCGAGGACGTCGCCGCGGCGGCCGCGACGGCCCGCGCCGCCCAGCGGGAATGGGCGAGCCGGCCGGTGTCCGAGCGGCTGGCCGTCTTCGAGCGGGCGCACGAGCTGATCCTGGCCGAACTGGAGACCATCGCCGACCTGATTCAGATCGGCTGCGGCAAGACCCGGCGCATGGCGATCGAGGAGTCGTGCGATCCGCCGATGGTGATCAGCCACTACCTCAAGACCGCCGCGCGGACGCTGAAGCCGGTCCGGCGCGGCGGCGCGATGCCGATCATCACGACCTCGACCGAACAGCACCGGCCCAAGGGCGTCGTCGCGGTCATCGCCCCGTGGAACTTCCCGTTCGCCATCTCCATGTCCGACTCGGTACCGGCGCTCATCGCGGGCAACGGCGTGGTGCTCAAGCCCGACAACAAGACCGCGCTGTGCACGCTGTTCGGCGTCGAACTGCTGCACAAGGCCGGGCTGCCGCGGGGGCTGGTGCAGGTGGTCTGCGGCAGCGGCCCCGACGTCGGTCCGACGCTGATCGAGAACTCCGACTACGTCATGTTCACCGGCTCCACCGCCACCGGCCGCACCATCGGCGAACTCGCCGGCCGGAACCTGATCGGCTGCAGCCTGGAACTGGGCGGCAAGAACCCGATGATCGTGCTCGACGACGCCGACCTCGACGAGGTGATTCCCAGCACCGTGTTCGCCGTGTACGGCAACTCCGGCCAGGCGTGCATGCACATCGAGCGCATCTACGTGCACGAACGGCTGCACGACGAGTTCCTCCGCCGATTCGTCGCCGCCGCCGAGGAATTGGGTGCGAATGCGGGCGCGGCCTACGACTACGAGCCGGAGTTCGGCTCGCTGGTGTCGGTGGATCACATGGAGCGGGTGGCGGCGCATGTGGAGGACGCCCGGAGCAAGGGCGCGACCGTGCTGACCGGCGGCAAGGCGCGCCCGGATCTCGGCCCGGCGTTCTACGAGCCCACCGTGCTGACCGGCGTCACCTCGGAGATGGCGCACGCCACCATGGAGACCTTCGGCCCGGTGGTCACGGTGTACCGGTATACCGACGAGGACGAGGCGATCCGGCAGGCCAACGCCACCACCTACGGTCTGAACGCCAGCGTATGGAGCCGGAACCTGGCCCGCGCCAACCGCATCGCGGATCGGCTGGAGGCCGGGAACATCAATATCAACGACGGCTTCGTCGCCAGCTACTCGGCGAAGGCGACGCCCTCGGGCGGCGTGAAGCAGTCCGGCGTCGGCACCCGGCACGGTGTGGCGGGACTGCTGAAGTACACCGACACCATCAACATCGGTGTGCAGAAGAGGCAGGTGCTCGCCGCCCGCGCGGCGATGCCGTACGCGAAGCAGCTGAGTTCGACGCGGCTCACGCTGCGTTGGATGCGGCGATTGCGGATTCGCTGAGCGACAAGGGTTTTCGCAACCGCTACCTCACGCCGATCGGCTTGCCGAAGAACGACGCGAAGGTTTCCCCGAAGGTCGCGGCGAGTAGCTGGAATCCGTTGGGGTCCAAGGCCAGCCAGCCCACGTCACCGGTGCGGCAGCCCCGTTGCACCGGGACGCCGTCGAGCCGGTCCTTCATCCACAGCAATGCCGGTCCGGCGCCGGAGATCTCGGTGGCCACGTGCTCGGCGAGATGCTCGCGGGTGTACTGCACGTCGGCGTCGGGGTTGCGGCAGTAGGTGTCCACCAGGGTGTTCACCTGGCCGACGGGAATGATCTCGTCGGGATTGCCCTGCCAGATGTACATCGGCAGATCGGGTACCGCCTTGCCCATGCGGGTGCGGTCCACCACGTCCCGCACGGCGGGCTGCTGCATCGGGTCGCCCGGAACCCGCAGCATCCCTTTGAGATTCAGGAACGGGAACGACGAGACGTACTGGACGCACAACCCGCCCTGAATCGTCTCGATCGTCTTGCCGAGCGGGTCCATCCGTTCGTCCAGGAATCTCGCGAAGTCCGGGTACTCGCGCGAAAGCCCTTGCACCGCGGCCATTACCAGGCCCGCGGTGGCCTGGCCGTTCGCCACGTCGAGCACCACGCCCAGATCCGCGGGCACCCCGCCCTCGGCGGCGCCGACGATATTCAGTTCCGGTGCGTAGGACTGCTTCAGCTCGGCCGCGTGGCCGGTGGCGATGGCGCCGCCGGAATAGCCGTAGAGACCGAGGCGGGCATCCGGAGCGATTCGCATGGGCTCGAAATCGCGTGCGGCCCGCAGGCCGTCGAGGGTGATCCGTCCCGCCAGCGGACCGGCCGCGTAGGCCTGGTTCGGGCCCTGATGGTCGGGAATCACCACGCCCCAGCCCTGTTGGACGGCGCCCTGGGCGATCACGAACTCCGCGGGCGCGACGATCTGGCCGACGAACGGGGCCACCGACCACTGCCGCAGCGCGTACGAGGGAGAGCAGTACTGCGCCAGCGAGTCCGCCGCGATCTGCACCGACAGCACCTTGTCCGGAGCGGAACCGCGCGGTTTCAACACCGTGGTGACCGCCGCGATCGGCGCGTCGCGGGTGTCGGTCGAGCGGTAGGACAGCTGCCACGCGTCGACGTTGACCGGGATCAGCCCGAGATTGGCGACATCGACCTGTCGCGCGGCGATGATCTCGCCGGGGGCCTTGGCGGCGACGATCTCGGCGGGCGGGTGATAGAAGCCCGGATCCAGTTCGGGCGGCAGCGGAATCGGCGCGGCCGGCGGCGCGGGAACTGACGGTGGTGCGGCGATCACGGCCGTCGCCGGCAGTGTGGCGATCGCGACCGCTGTGGCCACCACCGCCGCCCACCGGCGGGTGCGGCCCGCCCTCGGCTCGGTCAATGCGACTCCTTCGTCTATGTGACACCGTTCGGGTTCACATGAGCCGGAACTATCGCATAGCTGTGACCCTCGTCGCAAGGGTCGCGCCGGAGCGCGGGATGCCCAGCGGTGGCCTCGGGCTCGCGGCGGACCGCGCTACCGTGGTGCGATGAAGATCGTGGAACGGCAGTACGGCGGGCGGGCGGTGGCCGATCGCAAAGCCGAACGGCGCGAACGCTTTCTGCGTGCCGCGACCCGCCTGTTCGCCGAGCGCGGCTATGCCGGCTGTTCGCTGGCGGACGTGTGCGCGGGTGCGGGCCTGTCCAAGCGGCAGTTCTACGAGGAGTTCAGCACCCGCGAGGACGTGCTCGTCGCGGCCTACGACCGGATCCAGGACGAGGCCGCCGCGGCGGTGACCACGGCCTTGGCCGCGGCCGCCGCGGAGGGCGATCCCCGGGCGGCGCTCACGGTCGTGCTCACCGCCTACCTCGAGTCCATCGATGCCGATCCGTACCGGGCGAAGGTGGCGTTCATCGAGGTGGTCGGGGTGAGCGAGCGCATGGAACGCCATCGCCGCGCCCGCCGCCATGTCTGGGCGCAACTGGTGGAGCTGGCGGTGGCGCCCATCGCCGGCCCGGACGCCCGCATTCGCGGCGGGCGCGACCTGGCCGCCAGTACCCTGATCGGCGCCGTCAACGGGCTGGCGCACGAGTGGCTGCTGATGGATCCTCGCCCGCCGGTGGCCGAACTCGCCGATCTCCTGGTGCCGGTGGCTGTCTCCCTGATCGAGTCGCACGAAAGCTAGCCGACCGGCTCTACTCCGCCTGCCGGGACCAACTTCGTCTCGCGGACGTCACGTGCTCACAGCGCGGCCAGCAGCGCGTCCCGCAATTGCGTCGCGGTGGTGATGCGGATCGCGGGCTCATCGATGAGGGCCTCGTCGATGACAGCGGCGAGACGGCGTGGCAGGTTCCGATCGCGTTGCCGGATCGGAACGGCCTTGTCGCGCAATACCACCGCGATGGGATCGGTTCCGGCGGGAAAATGGCGCGGCGGGTGGCCGGTGAGCATGAAGTACAGCGAGGCGGCCATCGCCCAGACATCGACCTCCGGCTTGGCGAACTTGTAGTTGATCAACTGCGGACGGGCCATGAACCCGACCGTCCCGGCCATCGAACCGGTCATCGTGTGACCGGACAGCCCAGCTCGCTCGAAGGCCTTGGCCAAGCCGAAATCGGCGAGCTTGGCGATCGGGTGCGCACCCGCGGCGGCCAGCAGAATGTTCGCGGGTTTGACATCGCGATGGATCAAACCTATTGCGGCGGGCCCGGTGTCGAGGGTGCCCCACTCGACCGGCACGTCATGCGCGTACGCGAGCCCCTCCAAGGCCTGCGTGGTCAGCCGGACGGCCTCATCGACCTCGAGTGTGCCGCGGCGCCGGACAAGCTCGTCCACGCTGCCTTCCGCACAGTATTCGCAAACGAAATAGAACATCGCACCGACGGCGCCCCCGTCGCGGAAGGCCACGATATTGGGATGACGCAGCCCGCGAATATTGTCCATCTCCCGCAGGAAACTGCGTTCGGCCCGCGGCTCCACAGCAGCCTGGGCCGACTGCACTTTCAGCGCTCGCAGCTCACCGGAGTCGATGTGCCGCACCAGCCAGACGATGCCCTGACCACCGCGCCCGAGCTCACGGACCGGTTCATAGCCGGTGATCGCCGGTAGCTCCCCGCCCGGCGCACCGGCCGGGCGCAGCAGCCCGAGCAGTAGCTTCCCGGGGTCGCGCCGACACGTCCGGCAGATCCGTTTTCCCGCTCCGCTGTCCCGCATGTCCCGTCCGCACACACCACATCGCGCGGCCTCGGGTAAGTCGTCGGCCGGTGTGACATCGACGCCGACCCGGATCACAGCCTTTCCCAGGCGGACCTCGTCCCCGTCGAGGAGGTCGTATTCCCGGAATTCCAGCCGCGCACCCTCCTCGGGTGTCTGACCCGGACGGCGCCGGCCGATTTCACGATCGTTGACCCGAGTTCCGTTGAGGCTCCCGAAATCTCGCACTCGGACGTCCGGCGGATTGATGTCGAACAGGCAGTGATGGCGTGACACCACCGGTTTGGCGCCGTTCTCGACGATCTGCAGGGCGCAATCGGGTGCGCGCCCGACGACACAGTGGGCCTTCTCATCGGCGAAGAACTCGGTCCCGGCCGACGGGCCGGAAATCACCGACAATCGCACAGAGGCAGACATATCCCTCCTCGTCCCCGCTGTCCGCACCATGATCGGTCCGGACGAGCAATATCATCCCGCGGGGACCCGGGGTGGGAAAGCGGGCGGGAGGTCTCGAGTTGGACAGGCTGGCTGCGGGCGCGGAACGGTATTCCGGGTCCGGTGAATGGCAGGTCGGTGCGGTGATCTCGGACGTGTACGAGGTCCGGGAAGTGATCCGCAGCGGCGGGCTGGGATTGGTGTACCGGGTTCGGCACCGCGGGTGGAACCTGGAATTGGCGGTCAAGACGCCGCGCCCGGAGCTGCTCGATTCCGAGGAGCACGTGCGTAGTTTCGAGACCGAGGCCGAGGCGTGGGTCGGCTTGGGACTGCACCCGAACACGGTGTCGTGCAGCTATGTTCGCAGGCTCGCCGGCGTGCCTCGGGTGTTCGCCGAATGGGTGGACGGCGGCAGTCTCGCCGACACCGTGCGCACCGGGCGGTTGTACCGGGGCGAGCGGTCACCGGCCCGACTGCTGGATATCGCGATCCAGTTCGCGTGGGGCCTCGAGCACGCCCACCGGCACGGACTGATCCACCAGGACGTGAAGCCCGCCAACGTCATGCTGGCCTCCGACGGCACCGTCAAGGTGACCGATTTCGGCTTGGCGAAGGCGCGTGCCGCGGCAGGGGAGCGGCCGCCGGCGCATCCGGCCGCGACCATGATCGCCGGTTTCGGCGGCATGACTCCTGCCTACTGTTCCCCCGAGCAGGCCGCCGCGGCCGCCGACCGGACCGGTGTGCTCACCCGCGCCACCGATGTGTGGTCGTGGGCGATCAGCGTGTGGGAGATGTTCGCGGGCGCCACACCCTGTGCCTTCGGCCAGACGGCCGCTCAGGTATTCGAGTCGTACCTGGCCGACGGGCCCCCGCGTCGCCCTGGAGTTCCCGCAATGCCACCGGCGTTGGTCGATCTGCTGCGCCGCTGTCTCACCGCTGATCCCGGCGGCCGCCCACGGCGCATGGCCGAACTGGCCGAGGAATTGATCGGCATCTACGCCACGGTCACCGGTACGGCCTACCCTCGCACTCAGCCCGATCCGGCCGAGCTGCGAGCGGACGGGCTGTCCAATCAAGCCCTGTCGCTGCTGGATCTCGGTCACGTCGAGCGGGCCGAGCGATCGTGGCAGCAGGCGCTGGCGGCTGATCCGCTACACACGCACGCGGTCTTCAATTACGGCCTGCATCGGTGGCGGACCGGACAGCACACCGATGCGCATTTCTTGCTGCAGCTGGCAAGCCTGCACGACCAGCGTCCGGGCGCCGCTTCGGCTCGGCTGATCGGATCGGTGTACCTCGAACGTGGCGACATCGACCTGGCCCGGCGCTGGCTGGACGAGGCGAGCCGGCTCGCAGCCGCCGCGTCGGCGCGCGATACCGATCTCGACACCGCACGCGCGGGCCTGACCGGCCGCACCCCCGCGAGGGAGCCGATCGCGCTCGAAGGTCACACGAAAGGCATCTGCCGGGTGGCGCTGAGCGCCGACGGGCGGATCGGCGCGTCGGGCAGTTACGACCGGACCGTGCGAGTGTGGGATCTGACCAGCGGCCGCTGCCTGCACACCCTGCCGTCGCAGGGACCCGTGACGCACGACGGGTACGGACCGGACCCGCTCGTCGTCAGTGCCGACGGGTCGTGCGTGCTCGCCATATTCGATGGCGCACTACAGGTTTGGGATATCACCACCGGTCGGCTGCGGCACTGCTTCGAAGGGTTCGGGCCGAAGGGCGCGGGGCTGGCCGTCAGCGCGGACGGTGCGGTCGCCGTGTCGGCCCAGAACGGCACGGTGCAGGCGTGGGATCTGGTCGCGGGCCGGCTACTGCGCACTCTTCGCGGGTCGTCGGGCTTCCGCCCGCAGAGCAGTGCGGTCGCGGTCAGTGCCGACGGACAGCTTGCGATGGCGCATGACAGCGCGGAGAACCTGGCTCAGGTGTGGGAGATCGCGACGGGGCGGCTGCTGCACGAGCGCGCCGACTGCTATGCGACGGTACGCGATGGCGCCGGTCGGTGGGCGCTGATCCGCATCACGCCGTACACCGGCGGCAGTGCCGAAGTGGAACACGTGCTCTGGCAGCTGAATTCGGGCCGGGACGTGCCACACGCGAAGCTCCCGGCGCTGTTCCGGACCGCCGGTCACCTCAGCGACGATGCCGCCGTGGCCGTGTGCACCGGTGAGGTACAGGGCAGGGAGGTGCTCCGGCTCTGGGAACTGCGATCGGGCCGCTGCCGCCGCACCGTCGAGGCTCACGGCCGGAATCGGCACGCCCTCATCGCTTCCAACTCGGATTGCTCGGTGATCATGGGTCACTCGGGAACCGTGCCGACCGTGCACGTGTGGCAGCTCGAACCCGCCGGGCCGCTTGCGCCGTGGAGCTACTGCCGACCGGCCGACGCGACCGAGCTGACCACTCGCGCCGACACGGTCACCGAGGCACTCTCCGACATCGATCGCGCTCTCTCGCAACGCCGTTGGGCGACGGCGGCCCAGCTGATCCGCGACGCTCGCGCCGTACCGGGCTTCGCGCGCGACCGGGAGCTCCTGGGCCGCTGGTGGTCGGCTGCCCCGGCCGGTGAGCGCGCCGGGCTGAACGGGGTCTGGGAGGCGAAACACATCGACCGCGAGTACGGGCACGACGCCGCGATCGGGCTGAGCCGCAACGGCATCGCGGCGGTCGGCGGCAGACGGCAGCTGGTCCTGCTGGATCTCGCCACAGGTGTAACGCTGCATACGCTGGAGGCTCATCCGGGTTTCATCTGGCGCGTCTGCTGCACGGCCGACGGCCGGTACGCCGTCACCGCCGACGAGGACACCGTGCGGATCTGGGATGTCGCGTCCGGCCGATGCCTGCATGTGCTCGAGGTGGATGGGCACAGGGCGCTATCGAGCGTCCCGACCAGCGACGGGGACATCATCCTGGCCGTCGGGAGCGATGGTGCGCGCGTGCTCGACGTGGCGACAGGCAGCGGTACGCCCCTCATCGCCGACGATGCCCGAGGCATCGGATCCGAGGTCGCCCTCGACGGCGCGCGACGGATCGCGGCCACCGGCGGTCTGTTCTGTGGACTGAGCTTCTGGGATGTCGCCACCGGTCGATGCCTCGCCACCGTCGCGCCCGAGCCACCGGCGGACGATCCGACCGCGGTCACGGTCGCCGGTCGGTGGGCTTTCGCCGCCTACAGCGACTGTTCGATTCGGATGTGGGACATGACGACCGGCCGCTACACTCGCCGATTCGACGGCCACACCGAGCGAGTGACCGCGCTCGCCGCAGACGCGGACGGCACCATGCTGGTGTCGGCGAGCTGGGATCGCACCCTGCGCATCTGGGACCGGAACTCGCCGGATCCGCGCCTGGTCCTGATCGGTCACACTCACTGGGTCAGTCGCCTGGCGCTCAGTGCCGACGGACGGTTCGCCGCTTCCGGCAGCCGGGACGATGTGCTGAAGATCTGGGATCTCCGCAGCGGTGCGTGCCTGCGGACGCTGACCGGCCACACGAGCGGGATATCGTACCTCGACCTCACCGACGACGGCCGCTTTCTCGTCGCCGGAGACTTCGGCCACCACGTGCGGGTGTGGGAACTGGACTGGGACTACATCTTTCCCGATGACCCCGACGGTCCGCGCCGCCCGCCCAGTGGGCGCGGTGAAGGGCAAGAGGCCGCCGGGACTTCGCCGGCGGTCGGGGTGGAGCGCAAGAGGCCGCCGAGGTTTCGTCGTTGGCTGGGGCGGCGCTGAGGACGGGTATTGCATGGTGATCGCACGAGTAAGGCCCCCGACCAGCATGCTGGTCAGGGGCCCTGTCGTGTCTCCACACACGAGTCGGGGTGACAGGATTTGAACCTGCGACCTCCTCGTCCCGAACGAGGCGCGCTACCAAGCTGCGCCACACCCCGTGAGTGAACCTGTCGTAGCTTACAGCAGGGGGTGGGTGGTCGTTAAATCGGCTGGTCAGCGGTTTGGGAGGGGGCGGATGCTGGTGAGGATGCGCTGGGCGGTGGGCTTGTCCACGGCCTTGTCCACGCCGGTGTCGGCGGCGATGGTCATCACGAAGTTGCCGTTCTCGCTCGGGAACGCGAAGGTGTAGACGGCGAAGGTGGTGGCGCAACCGGGGGCGGGCGGCGGTGCGCTGCCGGTGGTTTCCACGAAGGTGCCGTGCAGCTGGCCGTCGAGCGAATCCAGCGGCTCGGCCGCGCTCGCGGTGGCGCCGGCGGCGGACCAGCCCACCTTGGCCATCCGGGCGCCGACGTCGGTGGCCGCCGCGGCCGGGTCGCTTCGCGGTGACAGGGTCAGGAACGCGTTGGTGCGGGTGTAGCTGGGGCAGTAGTCTTTACCGTCCTGTACCAGGCCCGCCAGCTCCACGCTGTCGGGCGGTTGGCCCCAGACCGCCGTGCCGACCGGATCGATCTTCCAGTCCCGGGGCACGTCGTAGGCCGCACCCCGTTCCGGGATCGACACCACCTGAAAACCGGGCACCAGCGGCGCCACCGGGGCCGCGCTCGGTCGCGGCGTGGCCGGGACGGAGCTGGTCGGCGACGGCGCGCTCTTGCCGCTGGTGAGGGCGCTCACCATGGACGGGCTACCGGCCTGGGCGGCGGGGTCGCGGGAGTTGCGGCCGGAGACGATCACCGCGACCGTCACCGCCAGCGCCACGACGACGACAGCCCC
Source organism: Nocardia wallacei (assembly GCF_029868745.1). Lineage (GTDB taxonomy): Bacteria > Actinomycetota > Actinomycetes > Mycobacteriales > Mycobacteriaceae > Nocardia > Nocardia wallacei_B. The sequence continues at coordinate 55,946 of NZ_JARWOP010000281.1, forward strand.
GATACCGGCGAACATCCACGCCGTGCGGTTGCGCCGCGGGCCGGGCGGTGGGCCGTGGGGCGGCACTTCGAACGTGGACGTCGGCGGATGTTGCGACCCGTACCCCCGCCAGGCGGGAACAGGTTGCGCCGCAACGCTTTCCGTCGGCACACCCACCTGCCACGACTGCTCCGGCACCGGCCGCACCGGATCGGTCGGCTGCGCCGACTGCCGCAGAATGGGAGTCGTAGCCGCCGACTGCCATGCCGTGGCCGAGGATGTATCGCCATGCGCCGCAGCATGATTGGGCGGTGCGTCGGCACCCGCAGGCGGCGCGGACACCGCGAATTCCTGTGTCGCAGCGGATTCCAGATCGGAAGCGAACCCGCCGGCGGGATTGCCGGAGGACGGGAGCGGCCGCGCGCCCGCCGCGAAGTTCAGTTGCGCCGGTCGCTCGGTGCGCCGGATTTCCTCCGTCTGCGCGACGGGATCCGGTGTGGACCGCGGGGCCGGGGGACTGGGAGCGGATCCGCTCGCCGCGGTCGGGTTATTCGGCCGTCGATCGAACCCGCTGCTCAAACCTCGTCCCCTGCCTCACGTTCCGCCTCGGCGTCACCCTAGCGCGCGATCGCCTCCGATTCCGACAGGCCGTGGCCGGTGTCGGCGATCGGGCGTTCCGGTGGCGCCGCCACCAGGGTGAGCAGCGTTGCCTCGGGGCGGCAGCAGAACCGGTACGGGGCCCACGGCGAGGTGCCTAAGCCCGCCGACACGTGTAAGCGGGTGTGCGCGCCCCAGCGGGAGGCGCCCTTCACCCGGGAACGGTCGATACCGCAGTTGGTCACCAGCGCGCCGAAACCGGGCAGGCACAGCTGACCACCGTGGGTGTGCCCGGCCAGCACGAGGTCGTAGCCGTCGGTGGCGAACCGGTCCAGCACCCGCGGCTCGGGGGAGTGGGTGAGCCCGATGCTCAACTCCGCCAGCGGGTTCGGGCTTCCGGCGACCGTTTCGTAGCGATCCCGGCGCAGATGCGGATCGTCCACACCGGCAGTGGAGATCTTGATTCCGGCGACCTCGAGATCGCGGCGCACGTGCGTCAGGTCCAGCCACCCGCGTTCGGTGAACGCCGCGCGCAGGTCCTGCCACGGCAGCGGCGCGCCGTGGACGCGCTTGTGGTTCTTGTCGAAGTACTTCAGCGGGTTCTTCGGGACCGGGGCGAAATAGTCGTTGCTGCCGAAGACGAAGATGCCGGGGCGGGCCAGCAGCTCCGACAGGGCCTGGACGACCGCCGGCACCGCGCGCTGATGAGCGAGATTGTCTCCGGTGTTGACCACGAGATCCGGCTCCAGCTTGGCCAGCTCCCGCACCCAGGCCTGCTTCAGCCGCTGGCCGGGGGTCATGTGCAGATCGCTGATGTGCAACACCCGCAGGCTCGCGGAGCCCGGTTGCAGGACGGGCAGGGTCGCCTCCCGCAACACGAAGGCATTGCGTTCCACCAGCGAGGCGTATCCGATTCCGGCGGCACCTGCTGCGACGGTGCCCAACGCGGCTCGTCGGAGTACAGGGGACGAGAAGACGGGCATTCGCTCAGGATAGGCGACGGGTGTGACGAACACCGAGTGTGATTCCGCACAGGGACACGGCCGGGCGTGGCGCAAATGGAGTGGGACCGTGCTCGAGCGCGGGCTACCGTGAGCGCATGTCGGAACTCAAATCGAAGCTGCGGGCCGATCTGACCGCCGCGATGAAGGCTCAGGACAAGCTGCGCACCGGCACCCTGCGCATGCTCCTGGCCGCGATCCAGAACGCCGAAGTCGCAGGAACACAGGCGCGCGAACTCGGTGACGCCGACGTGCTCGCGGTGCTCGCCAAGGAATCGAAGAAGCGCAACGAGTCCGCCGTCGTCTACGAGCAGGCCGGGCGCGGCGAACTCGCCGCCAACGAGCGCGCCGAGGAAGCGATCATCGATGAGTACCTGCCGACTCCGCTGACCGACGCCGAGGTCGCCGATCTCGCCGACACCGCGATCGCCCAGGTCGCCGAGCAACTGGGGGAACGGCCCGGCATGAGGCAGATGGGCCAGGTCATGAAGATCGCCACCGGCCTCGCGGCCGGTCGCGCCGATGGCTCGCGCGTCTCCGCGGCGGTGAAGGCGCGGCTCTAGGACCCGCGGCACCGGATATGCGCGAGGGCCCCCAACCAGGTATGAGGTTGCGGGGCCCCGGCGGTATAAACGCGGGATAGGGGTGGGTATAGGGGTCGGCGGCCGCCGCGGGGGGGGGGGGCGCCCCCGGCGGGTAGGGATA
>NZ_JARWOP010000282.1 GCF_029868745.1 Nocardia wallacei
CCCGGGGCCGCGGGGGGGGGGGGGGGGGGGGGGGGGGGGGGGGCGCGGGCCGGCCCGCGCCCCCCCCCCGCCGCCCCCCCCCCCCCCCCCCCCCCCCCCCCCCCGCCCGCCCCCCCCCCCCCGCCCCCCCCCCGCCCCCCCCCCCCCCCCCCCCCCCCCCCCCCCCCCCCCCCCCCCCCCCCCCCCCCCCGCCCCCCGGGGCGCCGCCCCGGCCGCCCCCCCCCCCCCCCCCCCCCCCCCCCCCCCCCCCCCCCCCCCCCCCCCCACGGCCTGCTCGTCCTGTTCGCCGCGCAGCGCCAGGTCCGCGACGCCGACGAGAATCTGCGCGACGAGGGGCGCGTGGCCCGCGGCGGCGGCCGCCCGGAAGGCCGCGGCCCGCTCCGCGCGGGCCGTGTCGAGATCCGTGGCGAGGTAACCGAGCAGGTCGTGGATCACCGCGCCGGCGTTCGGCTGTTCCGCGTCGACGCCGAGCAGGGTCCTCGCGACCTCGAGCTGCCGGCGGGCCTCCGCGCCGTCGTCGCGCCAGCGGGCCAGTTCCGCTCGCGCCAAGGCGAGTTCGGCCAGTGCGCTGGGCCAGGCGGACTGATCCGCGTGGCGCTGTGCCTCGGTCATGGCGGCCGCGCTCGCCTCCGCCTCGCCCGACAGCCAGTACAGCTGGGCCTGCCGCGACCGCATCCCGGCCACGTCCTCGATCGCGCCGACCTCGGTGACCACCGCGATCGCCTCGTCGAAAAGCGCGCAGGCACCGGTGAATTCGCCGCGCACGGCCATCCGGTTCGCCAGTTCGGTCAGCGCGAACGAGGTCCCCCAGCGCTCGCCCAGGGCGCGGAACTCGGCCAGCGACGTCTCGAGGTAGGCGTCGGCATCCTGCCCGTCCTGTCCGAGCATGATCCGCGTCTTGCCCATCTGCAGCCGGGCGAGCGCGCGGACCCACGGGTCGTCGTCGGTGAGCAGCGGTTCGAACGCGGTCAGCAGCGCGTCCGGGCCCTCGAGCATGCGTTCCAGCGCGTCCACGAACCCCAGCAGCGGGTGCCGGGCCCGCACGTTCCGGCCGAACCGGTACGCCTGGTGGATCCAATCCTCCAATTGCTGTGCGTCATTGCGGCCGGAACTCACGAAGTGCACGACCAGCCCGTACACCATGGCCCGGGTCTCGTCCTCGACATCGCCGGGCATTTCGGCGGTAGCGGTGACCAACTCCAGGCCCTCGGCCTTGTGGCCGCCGAGCCACCAATACCAGCCCACGGCCGCGGCGAGCCGCATCGCCCCGGCGGTGTCGGCGGCCGCGAGCGCCTCGCGCATCGCGACGGTGATGTTGTCGTGGTCGGCCGCGAGCGTGGCGAGCCACTCCAGCTGTTCGCCGCGGCGCAGGTGCGGATCCGCGGTGTTCGCCAACCGGGTGAAGTACGCCAGGTGCGCGCGCCGGGCCAGGTCCGCCTCGCCCGACTCGGCGAGCCGGTCGCGGGCGTACTGCCTGATCGTGTCGAGCATCCGGTAACGCGGCCCGTCGGTCTCTTCGGCGCGCAGCAGCGATTTCTCGGTCAGCGCGGTCAGCAGCTCGAGTATCTCCCACGACTCGACCGTCGTGGTCGCGCCGCCCGGCTCCTCCGGCGTGGTCGCGCAAACCTGTTCGGCCGCTTCCAGACTCGCGCCGCCCGCGAAGACCGAGAGCCGGCGCAGCACCATCCGTTCGGCGTCGGTGAGCAACTCCCAGCTCCAGTCGACCACCGCGCGCAGCGTGCGGTGCTGTGGCATTGCGGTGCGGCTGCCGCCGGTGAGCAGGCGGAACCGGTCGTCGAGGCGGTGGGCGAGCTGGTCGAGGGACATGGTGCGCAGGCGGGCCGCGGCCAGTTCGATCGCCAGCGGGATTCCGTCGAGCGCGCGGCACACCCGCGCCATCGTCGCCAGGGTGCGGGGATCGTCGGCGAGATCCGTGCGGACGGCGCCGGCCCGGTCGCGCAGCAGCCGCACGGCCGGGGAAGACTCGATCTGCCCGGGGTCCGCGTCCACCGCGGGCAGCGCCAGCGGCTCGACCCGCCAGATCGCCTCGCCCGTGATGCCGAGCGGCTCGCGGCTGGTGGCCAGGATCCGCAGCCGCGGGCACTCCCCTAGCACCCGGTGGGCGAAGGCCGCGGCGGCGTCGATCACGTGTTCGCAGTTGTCCAGGATCAGCAGTGTTTCGCGGTCGCGGATCGCCGCGACGAGCCGGTCCATCGGTTCGGCGTTCGGGGGGCCGCCGAGCAGCGCGTCGCGCAGGCCGATGGCGGCGAGCGCGGACTGCGCCACATCGCCGCCCGTGCCGACCGACGCCAGTTCCGCCAGCCAGGCCCCGTCGGGCAGATCGTCGAGCAGCGTCCGCGCGGTCTCCTGCGCGAGCCGGGTCTTGCCGGACCCGCCGGGCCCGGTCAGCGTGGTGAGCCGATGATCGGCGAGCAGCGCGCGCACGGCGGCGATATCGGCGTGCTTGCCGACGAATTCGGTCAGTTCGCCGCGCAGGTTGGTCCGGCGTTCGTGCTCCTGCGCGCCCACCTCGCCACGCAGCAGCGCGACGTGCAGATCGGACAGCTCGGGTGAGGGGTCCACGCCCAGTGTGTCGGCGAGTGCCTCGCGGGTGCGCTGGTACACGGTCAGCGCCTCGGGACCGCGGCCCGCGGCGGCGAGCGCCCGCATGAGCGCGGCGGCGAGTCGTTCCCGCACGGGGTGCCGGGCGGCGACCTCGGTCAGCTCGCCGATCAGCTCCGGGCTCCGGCCGAGGCGGATCTCCGCTTCGTACCGATCCTCCGTGGCGGCCAGGCGCAGCGCCTCGAGCCGGGTGATCACCGCCTCGAACGCCTCGCTGTCCTGGACGCCGACGTCCTGCATCGGCGCGCCGCGCCACAGTTCGAGGGCCTCGCCCAGCAGTTCGGCCTGCCGGCGGTCGTCGCCGCCGCGAGCCTGTTCCACGAGCCGTTCGAAGCGCATCGCGTCGACGGCGCGGGGTTCCACCGCCAGCCGGTAGCCGCCCGGCTGCGCGTCCAGCGAACCGTCCGGCAGTACCCGGCGCAGCCGGGATACCAACGCCTGCAACGCATTCGCGGCGTCGGAGGGCGGCTGCTCGCCCCAGATCCAATCGACCAGCGCCGATTTCGACACGGCACGGCCGGGTTCGAGCGCGAGGGCGATCAGCAACGCCCGCAACCGGGTACCCGGTATCTCGATCAATCCGCCGTCGTTCACTCGGATCTCGAGCGGCCCAAGGATCCCGATCTGCACCCGGCCATTCTGCCGTGGGCGCGCGCCGGGCCGGCGGGCCGCCCCGCCCATCCAGGGCCGACACCGCGCCGGGGAGCGTGTCAGGGCGGCGTCAGGTCGATGTCAGGCGGGCTCGCGACAGTAGTGACGCGAGAACGAATCAACACGATGAAGGAGCACCGCGATGCCCGCTTTCCCGACCCCCGAACCGATCGCCGTCACCGTCGACATCCTCTCCGGACGGGTCGAGGTCGTCGCCTCGGACCGCAGCGACACCGTCGTCGAGGTACGGCCCGCCGACGCGTCCAAGAAGAGTGATGTACGCGCCGCCGAGCAGACCCGGATCGCCTTCACCGACGGGACCCTGACGGTGAAATCGGCGAAGGAGTGGCGCACCTACACGCCGTTCGGCGGCAACCCCTCGGTCGAGGTGACCATCGAGGTACCGGCCGGTTCCCGGCTGCGAGCCACCGCCGGTGTGGGCCGGTTGGTGGGCGCGGGCGACCTCGGCCCGTGCGAGCTCGAGATCGCCGCCGGTGATATCGAGGTCGAGCGACCGCGCGAGGCGGTGACGGCCAAGGCGGCCAAGGGCGACATCCGCATCGGCGAAGCGTCGCGCGGCGTGCTGCGGCTGGAGACGTCCATGGGCGACCTGGAGGTCGGCATCCATCCGGACAGCGCGGTGCGGCTCGAGACCAACGCCCAGCACGGCACCGTGCAGAACTCGATGCGACCGGTCGCCGGTTCGGCGGGGAACCAGGACACCGTGCAGGTGTTCGCGCGCAACTCCTACGGCAACGTCATCATCCGGCACGCCACTCCCGCGCGGCACTGATCACCAGGGCCGACACCGTATGAAGGAGCAACCGATGGAAATCAGGGTGGACCGGCAGCGCTGCATCGGCGCGGGCATGTGCGTCCTGACCGCGTCCGCGGTGTTCGACCAGGACGACGACGGGCTCGTGGTGCTGCTGGACGCCGCACCCGAGCGCCGCGCGGACGTCCGCGAGGCCGCCCAGATGTGCCCGTCCGGCGCGATCACCGTCGACTAGATCAATTTCCGGCCGCAGGGCCGACTACCGCATCAGGAGAATCAGATGAGCCAGACCGCCACCGTCCCGCACGGCCTCCCCATGGACCGCGACGCCGGGCCCTTCGACCCGCCCAGCGCGATCACCCGGCTGCGCGAGACGCGGCCCGTCAGCCCGCTGGTCTTTCCCGACGGCCACGAGGGCTGGCTCGTCACCGGTTACGAGGCGGTCCGAAAGCTGATGGCCGACACCAGGTTCAGCTCCCGTCAGGACATCGGCATCGTGCACGTGCCGTACGAGACGCCCGGCATGCCCGCCGCCACCGAACCGTCGCCGGTGATTCCCGGCCTGTTCATCGCGATGGATCCGCCGGACCACACCAGGTTGCGGCGCAAGCTCACCGGCGCGTTCACCGTCCGTCGCATGAAGCAGCTCGAGGAGCACATCGTCGAGGTCGCCGAGCGGCAACTGGAGGCCATGGCACAGCTGGCGCCGCCGGTCGATCTGGTCCGGGAGTTCGCGCTGCCGCTGCCCTCGCTGGTGATCTGCGAAATGCTCGGGGTCCCCTACGCCGATCGGGAGACCTTCCAGGCCAACTCCGCCAAGTTCCTGGTCAAGGATCAGCCGCTGGAGGAGAAGATGGCCGCGTACGGCGCGATGACCAGTTACCTGGCTGGACTCGTCATGGGCAAGCGCGCCGAACCCGGCGACGACCTGCTGTCGGATCTGGCCCGCGACGAGGATCTCAGCGTCGAGGAACTGACCGGGATCTCGTTCCTGCTGCTGCTCGCGGGTCACGAGACCACCGCGAACATGTTGGCGCTGGGCACTTTCGCGCTGCTCGAGCACCCGGAGCAGCTGGCGGAGCTGTGCGCGGATCCGGAGCTCGTGCCGGGCGCGGTGGAGGAGCTCATGCGCTATCTGTCGGTCGCCGACATCTTCTATCGCTACGCCACCGAGGACATCGGACTGTGCGGGGAGACGATCGGCAAGGGGTCGACCGTCGTCGTCTCGCTGCTGGCGGCCAACCGCGACCCGCGGCGCTTCGACGACGCGGACGCCCTGGACATCCACCGCACGGCACGGGGGCACGTGTCGTTCGGCCACGGCGTCCATCAGTGTCTCGGGCAGCAGCTGGCCCGTATCGAGATGCGCGCCGGGTTCGCGGGGCTGATCCGGCGCTTCCCGACGCTCCGGCTCGCCGTCGACGCCGCCGAGGTGCGGCTGCGCACCGATATGAACATCTACGGCGTCCACGAACTGCCGGTCACCTGGACCGAAACCGGCGGGTAAACCCTTGGCGGACAACGGGAACCCCGCTCCGTCAGGCGGCGGGGACCGTGCTCACCTCGCGGGGCCCGCCGCCCAGCAGCGGCCGAGACGCCAGCGCCGTGACCACCGTGATGAGCAGCAGCGCGACGATGTAGACGGAGAACAACGCCGGGTGCGCCGCGAACTTCTGCTTCAGCGCGGGTGTGGTGCCGCCGAAGAGGGCGCTGGTGATGCTGTAGGGCAGGGCCATCACCGTCACGCGGTGGCGGGCCGGGGCGATCATGGCGGTCGCGCCGGTCACCGTGGCGGCCAGGGACACGACGCCGATCGATCCGACGATCATCAAGACCCAATACGTCACGGGCGTAGCGGAATTCAGCAGCACCTGCATCGGCAGCGTCAATCCGGCCAGCACCAGCGCCGCGCCACCGACCCAGCGCAGCGGGCCGATCCGGTCGGCGAGCGCGCCGAAGATCGGCGCGGCCGCCATGTAGGCCAGCTGAGCCACCACGCCGGCCCAGAGCACTTGCGCGTCAGGCAGTTTCAGGACGGTGATCCCGTAGCTGGTCGGGGTGCTGATCCACAGGTAGTAGGACGCCAGGCAGCCCGCGGTGAGCCCGGCGACGGCCAGGCCCGGACAGATCAGCGCCCGCCACTCGCGGGACCGGAGGACGGGCTCGTCGTGCGGGTCGCCGTCGAGGGTCTCGGGGATGTTCCGCCGGGCCAGCATGAACACCAGCGACAGGACGGCCGCGACGAGGAACGGGATTCGCCAATATCCGTCGCGCAGCGCGTCGGTGCCCGCCCAGGTCGCCAGCGCGGCCACGAGCAGGTTGGCGGTGATCGTGCCGAGGCCGTAGAAGATCGAGTACACGCTGGTGCCGAGCATGCGCCGACGCGGCGGGGCCGATTCGTACAGGTAGGCCTGCGCTACGGCCTGCTCGCCGCCGAACGAGAAGCCCAGCACCAGCCGCCACACCAGTAGCAGGATCGGGGCGGCGGCGCCGAGGGTTTCGCGGCCGGGCGTCAGCGCCATCCCGAGTGTCGCCAGCCCGGCCAGTCCGATCGAGAGCACCAGTGCCGGACGCCGCCCGCGCCGATCCGCGAGTTGCCCCAGCACGAGCGCGCCGATCGGCCGGATCAGGAACCCGACCGCGAAGATCCCGAATCCGTACAGCACCGACTGCCGCAGATCGCCGCCGAAGAAGCGCGGCGAGAAGTAGGTCACCAGCAGTGCGTACAGGGACCACTCGTAGCTTTCCAAGGCCGCGCCCGCCGAGGAGGCGACAATCCGCCGGGTACGCCGCGTTTCGATCACAGTGTTCATGAGCGCCGCCAACTTTAACACCGTTCAAGTCGGTGTTCTGCCTCGGGTTTCGACCGGACTACGGCACGACGGCGGTCGCCCCTACCGCTCGACCGGGCCGCCGCAGATCCGCTCCACTTCCTCACGGAGCCTGCGGAATTCGGCCGACAGCGCGTCGAGAGTGTAATGGGCGTTCAGCCCGCTGGGGTTCGGCAGCACCCAGACCTCGGTGTCAGCGAGCGAATCGGGTTGACGACCGACAGCGGTGCGCGGGCGGCCGAACGCGGTGCGGTAGGCGCCCAGCCCCAGCACGGCGAGGACACGCGGACGGTAGTGCGTCACTCGCTCGACAAGCGCCCGGCCACCCTCGCGCAGTTCCTGCGCCGACAACTGATCCGCCTTCGCCGTCGTGCGCGGCGCGACATTCGTGATCCCCAGCCCGAGCCCGAGCAGTTCCGCTTCCTCGTCCGGCCGGAACTGCCGCGGCGTGAACCCCGACCGGAACAGCGCGGGCCAGAACCGGTTCCCCGGCCGTGCGAAATGATGCCCCGTCGCCCCCGACCACAACCCGGGATTGATCCCGCAGAACAGCACCCGCAGATCCGGTCCCACCAGATCGGAAATCGTCTTCCCTTCCGCCGCAGCCAGATCGGCCGCCGTCGGACGAAAGATTCCACCTGAACCCATCCCCTCAGTCTGCCCGACCCCACCCCGCCGCCCGCCGCACCCACCCGCCAACCACCGCACAATCCACCGGCCCACCGGTGTCGACCCGCACGATCGGCGTCAACCCCAGCGGCTCGGCATGCGCCGCCCAGGTGTCCCAATCCCGTGCCAGGCGCAGGTCGTCCTCGTACAGCGTGGCCCGCCGCCTGCTCGCGTACCGGCGCCGGGCCACGTCGGCGGGGACCGCGCACCAGACCTCCACGGCACGATCCGCTCTGGTGTGTTCGATCCCGGCTCGGGCGAATTCGAGATCACGCGGCCGGAACCACCAGGAGTCCACGACCACCGGTCCCGGCACGGCCCGCGCCAGCGCCCACACCGCGTCCATGGCGATGCCGCCCAGACCGGGAACCCCGGCGTCCGAACCCGCGCAGTCCGCCAGCGCCACCTTGACGGCGTCCTTCGACAGGAACGTGGCCTCCAGCGTCCGGGCCAGCGCGCGTCCCAGCGTCGACTTGCCCGATCCCGGCAGGCCGTTCACGAGCACGAGCAGTTTCTCCATGGCCGCCATGATGGACCGGACAGCGTCCGGGTAGACCCACTACAGGCTGTAGTTGAGGGTCGACTAGCATGGCGGCGTGCTGTCTCGCGCGTTTCTGCGACTGGTCGATCTGCTGCCGCTGCCCTCGTTGCGGGTGCAGCGGGTTATCGCGTTCGCGGTGATTCTGTCTCAGGCGGGGATCTCGGTGACCGGGGCGATCGTGCGGGTCACGTCGTCAGGGCTGGGGTGCCCGACCTGGCCGCAGTGCTTTCCGGGGAGTTTCACGCCGGTGACGCATGCCGAGGTGCCGGTGCTGCATCAGGTGGTCGAATTCTCCAATCGCTTGCTGACCTTCGCGGTGACGTTGTGCGCGGCGCTGGTCGTGCTGGCGGTGCTGCGGGCGCGGCGGCGGCGCGAGGTCGCGGTGTACGCCTGGCTGATGCCCGGCGGCACCGTGGTGCAGGCGGTGATCGGCGGCATCACCGTGCGCACCGGACTGCTGTGGTGGACGGTGTCTGTGCACCTGCTGGCGTCGATGGTGATGGTGTGGCTGGCCGTGCTGCTGTTCGCGAAGATCGGCGAACCCGACGAGGGCGTCGACGTGGCCCAGGTGCCGCGTCCGCTGCGCCTGCTCACCGCGCTCGGCGCGATCGCGTTGTGCGCCACTCTGATCGCCGGAACGCTGGTGACGGGCGCGGGTCCCCATGCCGGTGACAAGAGCGTCGATCGGACCGTCGAGCGGTTGCAGGTGGAGATCGTGACGCTGGTGCACCTGCACGCCGAACTACTGATCGCCTACCTGGCGCTACTGGTCGGCTTGGCGTGCGGCCTGGCCGCGGTCGGCATGAACCGGGCGATCCGCGTGCGGCTGATCGTGGTGATCGCGCTGGTCTGCGCGCAGGGCCTGGTCGGCATCGTCCAGTACCTGACCGACGTGCCCGCCGCGCTGGTGGCCGTGCACGTCGGCGGGGCCGCGGCCTGCACCGCCGCCACCGCGGCGCTGTGGGCGGCACTGCGTAACCGCGAGCGGGTGAGCGCCGCCGCGCCGGTCGCACACGCCTCCTGACCGCCTCCGATCCCGCAGCGCCGCAACGATATCGGCGCGTTCGTCCCGAAGTTGGCGCGTTGTGTCCTTCCGGAAACCGCCCGGTCGCCCCACACTGTGAAGCGGCCGCGCGACCGGGTGAGGTCCCGCGGCCAGGGGTTGCCTCGCACGATGAACCCCAGCACGCCATCCCTGCGGCGCATCCTGCGAGGCGCGGGCGGTGCGCGGTGGTCGACGACGATGTCAACCGCGCCCACCCTGCGCTCCCGGCGCCGGGGGCGATTGTCTCCACCCGGCCCGTCCGGCGATAATCCAGGCATGCCGACCTATGCGTACCGCTGCCGGGAATGCACCGACACATTCGAAGTCATGCGGCCGATGAGCGAATCGAGCGCACCCGCCCCCTGCCCGGACGGCCACGCCGACACCGTGAAGCTCCTCACCACGATCGCGCTGACGGGTTCGGCAGGCGCGGCCCCGGCGTCCGCACCGGCCGCGGGCGGCTGCTGCGGCGGCGGTTGCTGCGCATAAGCCCCTATCTCAGGATCAGGCGTTCGGCAGGTCGGCGACTACGACGCGGCCCAGCCCGTACCGCTGCGACGGGCGGATCGGAATCGACAGCTGCCGCGCCGTGGTGAGCAGGTCCTCGTCCGCGACGATCCGAAAGCCCCGCGCGCCCAGCAACTCCCGCATGTGCTCCGTGGTCCACGCCGAGACGTGCGGCTCGTTCCGCAACGGATCCCGGGCACCGGCGACACGGCCGATCCCGCGCAACAGCAGCCGCCCGAGCCGGGCCTGGCGATTCGACGGCTGATAGGTCGCGATCAGGCAACTGCCGGGCGCGGACACCTCGGCCACGGCGTCGAGGGTCCGCTCCGTCGCGGCGCGAGTCAGGTACGGCAGCACGCCCTCCCAGATCCACGTCGCGGGTTCGTCCCGGAAACCGGCGTCCGCCAACGCCTTTCCCAGTTCGTCGCGACCGAAATCCACCGGCACGAAGGTCAGCGACTTCGCGACCGGTGGCACTTCGCCGATCCGCTCCCGTTTGTCGCGCTGCGAGGCCGGGTGGTCGATCTCGAAGACGTCGGCGCCGGCCAGTTCGGGCATCCGCCACGCGCGTCCGTCCAGGCCCGCGCCGAGTATCACCAGCTGCGGATTCGCTTGCTCGCGAACGGTTTCGTCGATGAAGACGGTGCGCGTCACCAGCACCGACGCGGTGGCGGCGACCAACTCGTAATCGATGCGGTCGCGCCAGGGACGCGGCACCTCTCCGGAGCGCACCCGTTCGACCACTACCCGTTCGTCGGGCCGCAGCAACCGCGCCGCGACCTCGTCACCGAACCGGTCCGGGGCCATCCGGCCGTCGCCGACCGCCCGGGCCTGACACACCAGCACCGCCGTCCGGCTTGCCTGTTTGTCCGTCACGGCCGCCATTATGGATCCGCGCGCGCCGACAGCGCAGACGCGCGGCTCAAGCGGTGGCGCCGGGACCGATCCAGTCGGCGAACAGGCGATCCACGCCACCGGTGGCGCCCTGCGCGGCGAGCCACGCGTTGGCCTCGGCGGCCAGCAGCGGGTCGTTCTTACGCAGCAGGAAGACCTTGCCGAAGGAGTCGAACGGCCGCTCCGGGTGCAGCACAGTCAGATCCGGGTGGGTGCGCACCCGGTAGCGTCCCTCCACCGAGTCGGTCACGAACACGTCGGCGCGGCCCTGGGCGATCTCGTCGAAGAGGGTGACATTGTCGGGCCACAGGGTAAGCCGCGCGTCCGGGAAGTTCTTCCGCGCGAATTCCTCGTTGGTGCCGCCGCGATTCACGATGACACGCACCTCGGGCCGGTTGATCTGCTCGACGGTGGCGTACGCGGCGGCGTCGGCGGCGCGGGTGATGGGCGCCTTGCCGTCGGTGCCGTAGGCGATCGAGAAGTCCGAGAACGCCCGCCGCGCAGGCGAATCGGAGATGCCGCCCGCGGCGATGTCACAGTTCAGCGGTTGGAAGTCGGCCTTCAGCGACGCCCAGGTGGTCGGTACGAACTCGATCGGCCGGCGCACCGCGTCCGCGAGGCCGCGCGCCAGATCGATGTCGACGCCCCGGAACCCGCCGCGGCCGTCGCTCACCGAATAGGGCGGGTAGTCACCGGTCGTGCAGACCCGCAGCGCGGGGGCCTCGGCGCCCGCCGGAACGGCCACCGAGAGCACAGCCGTGAGGACGGCCGCAAACCCGGCCGCGATATGATGAACCCGCATGGCTCAGCGCTCGTTGCGGGCCTTGGGATACCGGGACTGGCGGGCCACCCAGCCGGCCATCCGCGCCCAATGCCCGCGCGCCGGGGTGACGACCGAGGTCAGCTCGCGGTCCCAGTGCTCGGTCTCGCTCAGCCCATTCACCGCTTCCACCAGCGATTTCGCGGCGGCGAGAGTATCGACGACGCGGTCGCCGAGCACACCGTCGGAACCCACCAGGGTGATCCGGACGCCGGCGCGGCCGATGGGTTGCAGCACGGCCGTGGCCGAACCGCCGTGGTCGGCGACGAACTCCTTCACCGAGTCGACGACGGAGGGCGACAGCTTCGTGGCAGTGGCGGTCTCGCTCATGCGGCCGAGTTTACCGTCCGGTAGGTTCGGCTCGTATGCGCGCCATTCAGGTTTCCGAGCATGGTGGCCCCGAGGTCCTGCGGCCGGTCGAGGTTCCGGCGCCCGCGGCCGGACCCGGACAGCTGCTGGTGAACACCGACGCGATCGGCGTCAACTTCATCGATACCTACATCCGCACCGGCACGTATCCGCAGGAGGTGCCCTACATTCCGGGCGCCGAGGGCACCGGCGTGGTCGCCGCCCTCGGGCCGGAGGTGACCGATTTCGCCGTCGGCGACCGGGTGGCCTGGGCGTCCGCGCCCGGCAGTTACGCCGAGCAGGTGGTGGTCCCGGCCGACGTGGCCGTGCCGGTACCCGCGGGCGTCGACGCCGCCGTCGCCGCATCGGCACTGCTGCAGGGCATGACCGCGCACTACCTGATCGAGACGATCTACAAGCCGGAACCGGGCGAGACGATCCTCGTGCACGCCGGCGCGGGCGGCGTGGGCCTGCTGTTGACCCAGTTGGCCGCCGCGCGCGGCGTGCGGGTGATCACGACCGTGTCCACCGACGAGAAGGAGCGGCTGTCGCGCGAGGCGGGCGCCGCCGAGGTGCTGCGGTACGGCGACGACCTGGCCCGGCGGGTACGCGAGCTGACCGACGGAATCGGGGTGGCGGCGGTCTACGACGGTGTCGGCAAGGCGACCTTCGACGCCGGTCTCGACGCACTGCGCGTGCGCGGCATGCTGGTCTTGTTCGGCGCGGCGAGCGGACCCGTGCCGCCGGTCGATCCGCAACGGCTCAACCGCGGCGGCTCGCTGTTCCTGACCCGGCCGACGCTCGCCCACTACACCCGCGACCGCGCCGAATTGCGCTGGCGCGCAGGCGATATCTTCGACGCCGTCGCCGCGGGCAGCCTCCGTGTGCGGATCGGCGCCCGCTACCCGCTGGCCGAGGCGGAACAGGCGCACCGAGACCTGGAGGGCCGCAAGACCACCGGTTCGATCGTCCTGCTGCCCTGACCGGCGCGATCCCTTCAGGTCACGGCCGATCCCCCAGGTTACGGCCGATCCCCTTATGCCCTGGGCGATCCCGCAGGCCACAGACGACCCCTTCATACCCCGCACGATCCCTCAGGCGACGGCGTGCCAGCGGGGGTCGGTCTGCCCCGGGTCGCGCAGGCTGCGCAGGCGGTGGCGCAATTCGGTGCCCGCGGCCGCGTCGCCGCTCTCGGCCCGGCGGATGTAGGAGGTCAGCGTGTGCAGGTCGCGCATCGCGCGCAGGATCGGGAAACCGGACCACGCGCGCACGTCCCAGCCGTAGGCCAGGGCGAATTCGCGCAGCTCGTTCTCGGTGTGGCCGAAGCGGATTCCGCCCTGGTAGGTGTTCACCAGATCCAGTTCGCGCGGGGCGATGCTGGCCTCGTCCCAGTCCCCGAGCAGGACCGTGTCACCGTGCCAGAGCGTGTTGCCCGGATACGCGTCGCCGTGCACCGGGCCGACGCCCAGCACGGAGTCCAGCCGGTCGTACTCCGCCACCAGCACCGCCGCCTGTTCGGCGAGCCAGCACCGATCGGCCGGGGCGAGCACGCGGGGCGCGGCCGCGAGGGTCTGGGTGAGGCCCGCCAGCGGCACATAGCGCGGCAGATGGAAAGGGGGCGCGGCGGTTTCGTGCAGCCGTCGCAGGATGCGGCCGAGTTCCCGCGCCGGTGGCCGCGGCCGGTCGCACTGCGGGTAGTACCGCCAGAACGTGACGGTGGCGCCGTGACAGTGCACGGGCCGATCGATCAGCGGCTCGGTCACCGGCAGCCCGTGCTGGGCGAGCCAGCGCGCGACGGTGACGGCCGTGTCGGCGCGGATGCCGTGCTCCGGCGAGCGCGAGACCCGGGCGACGGCCCGGTCGCCGATGACGAACACGGCGTTGGAGTGCGCGCGCAACAGGCTCGCGCTGTCCGCGCGCAGACCCACCTGGCCACACGCCGAAATCAGGATCTGTTCGGTCGATACGTCGATCATCACAATGCCGGGGATTCGTGAGTGGGAAACGACGCGAGTGCCTCCCGCAGGCTCGCGACGGTCGGAGACGGCGGGCACGCGGCGGCACCGAGGTGCTGTCCCACCTGCTTGATACCCTCGATCACCGGGTGTATGCGCTGGCCGGGCGGCAGATTCAGAACCGGAACCAGGATCTCGGCGGCGTCGTCCACCGCGTGCCGGGCGATCGAGGCGATGGCGATGTCGGCGCGCGCGAGGGCCTCGTCGCCGTAACTGCGCTCGTCACTGGGGCCCGCGGCGTAGGCGGCGATGGCGTCGGCGGCCCAGCGTTCGGCCTGCGGATAGTCGCCGATCAGGCGAAAAGTGCTGCCCGCGTAGTAGGAAGCCTTCGCCGCGGGGAACCGCAGCACTCCGCCGAAGCCGGTGACATCGTCGCGGTCCGCGGGCTGCTGCGCCGCGGCGACGGCGCGCGCGATCGCCGCGCGGGCCTCCTCGACGCGCCCCAGCCGCGCCGCGCAGCGCGCCTCCAGCGCCGCCAGCCGGACCCGCTGCTCCCCGGCGGGCGCCACCGCGGTGCCGCGCTGCGCGAATTCCAGAGCGCGCGCGGGGTTTCCGTTCCACTCGGCGATCAGCGCCTTGGTACCGGCCAGCCAGGCCAGCAGCCCGGTGTGCTCGGCGCGATCCGCCAGCCGCTCGGCGGCCATCGCGTGCTGCATTGCCGCCATCGGCCGGCCCAGATTGCCGGACAGCTGGGCCAGCAGGGCGACGGCGACGCCGCCGAGGAACATCAGTTCCCGGGCCTGCGTCGGCGCGGGGCCGCCGCGCAGCAGCTGCCACACCTGGTCCCGCAGCGTCTGCAGATCCGCGAGCAGCGGGCGCGGCGGCGCGTGCACGTAACTGGTGGCGATGCGGGCGATTTCGTAGTTGAGGCTCTCGATCGACAGGCCGGAGCGGTCATCGGCAGCCCAGTCGGCGAAGGCCAGCGAATCCGCGGCGGCCGCGCTGACATCGTCCACGGCGACCGTATCGCCGCCACTCGCCAGCCGGATCAGCGAACCGGCGGCGTCCAGCTCCGTGTCCAGTGCCCGCACGATCTGCGGCGGCGGTTTGCGGATGCCGTTCTCGATCCGCGACAACGCGCCGACGTCGTAGCGAATACTCTTCGCCAGGCCGCGCAGCGTCAGGCCCCGCTGCAGGCGCAACCGCCGCAGCTCACCACCGAATGCCTGCCAGTCGTTCATCCAGCTATCTGTTCCGTTCCAGCGCAACGACTTCGACCAGCGTTGCAGTGCTTGGCAACGACCGGCAACACAGCAACGCTATCGCATCACTCTCGAATGCAAGCACAATTGCACAAACATTTCGGCGTCCGGGCTCGGGGATGGGCCCGGAACCGAAGGGGAAACAACGGCATCGCGACGAGGCAGACCATGGCGAACATCGGGGACAGCAGTGGCCGTACGCCCACGATTGCCGGTGCGCCGCCCAGACTGTGCCGCGGACCGCAGGAACCCGCGCGCCCGCCCTCGGAAGAGGTGCACATCCGGCTGCGCTTCCCGTTCGGCGGCGTCGCTGTCGACTATCGGGCGCCCCGGCGGGTCGCGGGCCGCGTCGCGGTCGAACTGCAGCGCTACGGCGTCGAGGTCACCATCGACGACGACGCGCAGGCCGCGCATCCGCCTCTGCCCAACATGCACGCCTGGGAATAGGCTCCGCGCCAGGGCCTTTCGCGCCGGCCTCGATCAGTAGTCGCGTCCGGTCAGGCCGCGGTATACGAACCGGGTCAGGCCCTCGATCGCCTGCTCGTCGGTGAGCCGCACCGTGCCCTGCTCGACCGCCTCCAGTAGCGCCTGCAGCGACAGGAACATCATGGCCAGGCTGGCGTCCCGGCTGCTGGGCAACCGCAGTCCGGCCGCATCGAACCCGTCCAGGTGATCGTCGATGTCCTTGCGCTGCTCGACGGCGAACCGGGCCGTGCGCTGCGCGAATTCCTCGTTGACCAGGGCGGCCTGATTCATCGCGCGCAGCACCGGCCAGTTGCGGCGCGCGAAGGTCCAGTAGTTCTCGACGTGGAAGCGCACGGCGTCCGGATCGGTGAAGTCCGGATTGTGCGACTCCCCCTCCGCGGCCGTATCCCCTTGCGCGGCAAAGTCGGCCAGCAGCGCCTGGAGCAACTCCTCCTTGCTCGCGAAGTGGTTGTAGAACGAACCGGCCGCGCGCCCGGCCGCCGCGGTGATGTCGGTGATCTTGGTGTTCAGGTATCCGCGCTCGGCGAACAACCGCCGCGCCGCGTCCTTGAGCGCCTGTTCGGTTTCCGCCGAGCGTTCCTTGCGCCGGCCCGTCTCCGCGCGACCCGTGGCCATGACCACCTCCTTGACAGCGGACCCTATCAACCAGAATACTGAATCCAGTTTCAGTGAATTTTATTTCAGTTTTGGAGGATGTCGTGTCACCGCAGGTACTCATCGCCGGAGCCGGTCCGACCGGCCTCACCCTCGCCATCGATCTCGCTCGGCGCGGCGTCGAGGTCCGCCTCGTCGACCGGGCGGCGGAGTTCTTCGCCGGATCCCGCGGCGACGGCATCCAGCCGCGCACCCTCGAGGTGTTCGACGACCTCGGCGTGATCGACGCGATCCTGGCCGCGGGCGCCCCGCCGGCGCCGATGCGGGTCTATCTGGACGGGCAGTACGTGACCGAGCGCCGCATGACCGAACCGCGCGACCCCACACCGACCGTGCCGTACCCGAATCCGTGGATGCTCGGGCAGTCCGACACCGAGGCCGTCCTGCGCGCGCGGCTGGCCGAGTTCGGTGTGCACGTCGAACTGTCCACGGCGCTCGCCGATTTCACCCAGGACGAGTCCGGCGTCACCGCCACGCTCGCTGGTCCCGGCGGCGCCGAGACCGTGCGCGCCGACTACCTCGTCGGCGCGGACGGCGGGCGCAGCACGGTGCGCAAGGCGCTGGGCATCGCGTTCGAGGGCAGCACCGACGAGTCGCTGCGGATGCTGCTCGGTGACGTCCGCGCCGACGCGCTCGACCACGCCTACGGATACTGGTTCGCCGCGGCCGACGCGCCGATGAACGGAATCGCGTTGAGCCCCTTGCCCGGCGGGCGGTTGTTCCAGTTCGCGGCCCCGCTCGCGGAGGACACCGAGCCGACCCGCGCGGTGCTGCAGGGCTACGTCGACCGTCTCACCGGCCGCACCGACCTCGAGATCGCGGAACCCGTCTGGTCGACGGTGTGGCGGCCGAACGTGCGGCTGGCGCAACGGTTCCGGGACGGACGGGTGTTCCTGGCGGGCGACGCCGCGCACGTCCATCCGCCGACCGGCGGCCAGGGCATGAACACCGGCATCCAGGACGCCTACAACCTCGGCTGGAAACTCGCGGCCGCGCTCGGCGGCGCGGCTCCGCTCGCCGGCGCGGCCGGGCCCGCCGACATCGGCGCGCTGCTCGACAGCTACGAGACCGAACGGCGAGCCGTCGCGGCCCGCGTACTGGGCATCAGTACCGAACTGCTCGAAAAGCACACCGCGGGAGACGAAGACGCGCTGCGACGCGGCGCGGAGACCCAGCAGCTCGACATCAGCTACCGGGGTGTGGGCGCGACGGGCGCGCTGGTGGCCGGCGACCGCGCCCCCGACGCTCCCCTGCGCCGGGCCGACGGCACCGAGCTGCGCCTGTTCGACCTGTTCCGCGGACCGCACGCGACGCTGCTCGGATTCGGCACGTCCGCCGTCACGGACACCGCGGCCGTCCAGGGGTATTCGATCTTGCCGCCGGGCGCCACGCCCGGCGAGGGCGAACTGGTCGCCGTCTCCGGCCATGCCTTCGACGACTACGCCGCCGGGTCGGGCACTCGCGTGCTCGTCCGGCCCGACGGATATCTGGCCTGGCGCGCCGACGCCTGAACGCGGTGCCGGATCGTTCGCACGCGCGGACAGCATCCCCGGCCGAGGCCCTTCGACCAGTGCCGTAGCGAAAGATGGGCGGTCGCGAAGCCTTTGCTACTCCGGCGTATTCACTCCGAGCGGGCGACGGCTGGTGTAAAGAGGGGTGACCCGCTCGCGACGCGGCCGCGCCGATGCTGGATGATCTGTGCTGCCGCGCAAGCCGATTCGCCCGGTTCGCCGCACCCACGGACGGACCGGGCAGTCGCTCGGGCGGCAGGCAGATACGTATCGACCAGGGGTTGATCAGGATGTTGGTGAAGGTCCGCAACGACGACCCGTCGCGACTGTCCAGCACCGAACGGACGGTGGTGAACTGGTTGAAGTCGTGGACCGGCTCGCACGCGCTGTCCGGTATCGCGGTGGTGAAGGCGCACGGCGCAGACCTGATCGTGTGGACCCCGAGAGCCTGTGTGGTCGTGGTGGTGAAGGGCTTCACCGAGCGCCGCAACGGTCCGCTCACCGTCGCCGACACCGCGCCGTGGACCATCGACGGGCACATCGCGCCGCTCGAGGGCGTGCAGACCGGCACCGAGCCGATGGACGAGATCCGCACCCGCACCACCGAGATCGAACGGGTGCTGCGGGCGGCGCCGGGCCGCCAGCACGTCGCGGTCATGGGTGTGGTGCTGGTGATTCCACATCTCGGGACGAGGGTCAGTCTGGAGAAGGGCGCGCTGGCGCCCGGGCTGGACGTGGTCGTCGGCGACGGCCCGTCGTCGCTGCGCGCCTACTTCACCCAGCTCACGGGAGCGAACGAGGCCGAGGGCGGTGCGGGAACGGTTCAGCCCCGTCCCGACGCGTGGGACGCCGCGCAGGTGAGCCAGGCCCTCGGCGCGCTCGGATTCGCGGCCGCGGCAACGTATTCCGATCTCGTCGCGGAGGGCTTCCCGCCGCCGCGCGGCGATCGCACCGGCGGGCCGTCCGGCGCGCAGACCGCCGCCGCGGCCCAGGCACCCGCTTCCGCCGGTACGCCCGCACCGGCTCCCGGTTCGGGGACGCCGCCGACAGGCGGGGCGCCGATCCCGCTGCCCGGCCGGTCCGCGCCGCCGCCCGGCGGACAGCAGGCCGTGCCGACGCGCGAATACACCGCGGCCACACCGGCTTACGGGTCCGCCGCACCCTACGGTTCGCCCGCACCTGCTGCCGGTTCACCCGCGGCCGCTTACGGTTCGTCCGGGGCTGCCCACGGTTCGTCCGGCCCTGCATACGGTTCGCCCGCGCCCGCTTACGGTTCACCCGCCCCCGACACGCCGCGCCGCCGCCGTAGCTCCCGGCGCGAATCGGCCGCGGCGGCAGCGGGTTACGGCGCGTCCGGCCGGGCGGGCGCGTCCGGTCCCGGGACTTCCCAACGGGAATTCGCGTCCGGCGCACCGAGTTTCGCGCCGGGCGGATTCTCTGGCGGTCCGCCCTCCTACAACTCTCCCGCCCAGCCGTACTCGGTGCCCTTCGAACCCCGTCCGCCCAAGCCACCCCGAGCCCGCGGTCGCGGCATCGTGCCTTTGGTTCTGCTGGCGCTCCTGGTGCTGATTCTGGCGACCGTCGCCATGTGCACCGGCGGCAACGACGACAAACCGTCCACTCCCGCACCGGCGCCCGGAACCCGCACCACCCAATCCACCGCCCCGCATACAACGGCCCCCGATATCACCATCCCGTCGGAAACCCCCGCCCCGGCCTGCTTCCCGCTGCAACCCGACTGCCCACCCTCGGGCCCGGCGGCAGAACCCGCGCCCCCGGCCGAGCCCCCGGTCCCGGCCGAGCAGATCCCACCCCCCGGCCCAGCCCCCGCCGAACAGCTACCGCCCCCGGCCCCCGCGGAACCCGCAGCACCGGTCGGCCTGGCGGTCTCGCCGAAACCGGCCGTACCGGCGGAACGCACCGCAGCCGCAGAACCCGCGCCACCGGCCGAACCGGTCCCGCCCGCCGAGCCGCCCGCCCCCGCGGAACCCGTTGCGCCAGCCGGACCCGCGGCACCGGCCGAACCCGCCACGCCGGTAGAGCCCGCCGCGCCCGCAGCCCCTGCCGTACCGGTGGAGCCCGCCGAACTCCCTCCGACCGAGTAACCTGCCTGGTCCAATCCGCCCCACCCGGAAACACCAGAACAGGGTCAATACACCTGTGCTGCGCGAAGGTTCGGACGTACCCGCCCTTCCCTATCGGCAGCTCACGTCAGTGCCCACCGATACAGAATGCCGACCAGCGCCCTTCCACCACACTCCGATCCGGAGGCTCAGGTCTGCGTGAAGTACACCAACGTGCGCTGACGGATGGTGCCACGACGGTTACTGATCGGACTCGTCCAGCAGCAGGTACGCCGCTTCCAGGTGCACGATGCACTCGTCCGGGTGGTGAAAGCGGTGGATATTCCTCAGTTCCCGCGCCCGGTTCAGAGTCAGATCCATGAGCGACACCTGGCACATGAACTCGGCAAGCTTGCCGTCCGCTTGAACAAATGTCCTGTGCGGCAACGGGTCCGGCATGATCACGAGGTGCTCTCCACTTCGGCGACGCTGCCGCTCTCCGGCAGCAGGATGAATTTTGGGAGGAACGTGTTCGAACGTTCGGGCGGGAGGGCAACAGCAAGCAGCCTCAGTCCCACAGGCATGCGCACGGCAGCGGCGGCAGATCTGTATGCACCTCGTCATCCACCGTGACCTGCAACTCCATGTCGGCGAAGGTGCCCGCGAGTTCATCGGCGACGTCTTGCGCCTGCTCTGCGCCGGCCTGGAAATCGAGCTTCAAAGCGCCGGACTCGATATGAATGTGCCGAACACGCCGAGTCGGACGCGGCGGGGTGACGGGTCGCATGCCGGCTCACGTCCCCCGAAGTAGTCGCCAGCCGGATTCTCTGTAGCACCGACGATCGCAGTATCCGTCACCGGCGCTCCTCAGAGCCGAACTTGTCACTGCCACAGCCATGACGAGGTGGCGAAACAGATTGCGAGGCATGGGAATTCCCCTCATATGCAGCGAATAGTGCCTCTTCAGCCTGACGGCGCGGCAGTTTTCCTCGCGAGTGCCTGGTGGTGGCGTAGTGTGTGGGTTTCGTATGGGTTTCCCCAGGTCAGATGGCGTACCGTAGGCGGGGCGATGGTCAGAGGGCGGGAATGGACAGGATTCGAGGCAGCCGCGTTGCAAGAAGCGATGCGGCGATCTGTGCGCGACTTCGCGGTGCTACTCGGCCTCGAAACCACCACGGTGATGAACTGGCGGGCGGGCCTCAGCACCGTGAAACCGCGCTCCGCCACACAGGCCATCCTCGATACGGCGCTGGAACAACGCGCCACCTCAGAAGACCGGGCCAGGTTCGAACAAATACTGCAAGAAGGCGAGGCGGTCTGGCGGCAGCGGCACCATATTCCTTCCCGGTGCAATTCGACCGACAACCGCGCCTCGATCAGGAGCGAGCTGCTGAACGTCGAAGCGGTGAAGGCACCAGCCGCTCGCCTGGTTCGCGGTGTCGCATCTACTACTGTGGGAGGCAGTCACGCCACCGGACCCGGTGGTGCGTACCCCACGGAGATTACGGATATGAACCGACGAGAGTTGTTGCGGCTGTTAAGTATTGCCACAACCACTCTCGCCACTACAACCACGATCGACTGGGGCCGGCTGCACTTTGCCTCCGCTTCGGGCCAAGCGGATGCGGCCACGCTGGATCACTGCGGCACGGTCAATCGGCTGCTGTGGCAGGACTACGGCGAGGCCGAAACCAAGACCGCTGTGTTCAACGCCGCCCGGGAACAGCTGACCATGTTGGTGGAGTGCCTGCGCAACTCACGTACCCCTGGAATGCGCCGCCGCCAGCAGGAATTGATCGCTGACGTTTTGCAGTTGTCCGGCGAGATCCTGCTCGATGCCAACCATTTGGCTGAGGCCGCGCATTGCTACGCCCTGTCGGGCGCGTTCGCGGCCGAAGCGAGGGCCTACGACCTCTGGGCGTGTGCGCTCACCCGGCACGCCTACATCGGCATCTTCGACAACCGTTACGACGACGCGCTGCCACTGGTGGAAGAAGCGGCCGGGATCGCCCGCAACGGGAATAGCGAGCTACCCACTCGCTACT
Source organism: Nocardia wallacei (assembly GCF_029868745.1). GTDB lineage: Bacteria > Actinomycetota > Actinomycetes > Mycobacteriales > Mycobacteriaceae > Nocardia > Nocardia wallacei_B. Next base: position 21,680 of record NZ_JARWOP010000282.1, read on the forward strand.
GGGTGGAGAGTGTGCGGGGGCAAGTCCTCGCCGGCCTCGGTGACACTGCGGGATGCGAACGCGCCTTCGATGCAGCGCGCGGTGTCCTCGACCTAGCCGACACCCCATCCATTGGCTGGCTGCGATTCAACGGGACACGCATCGACGAAGAACGCGCCAGTTGCCTGGTGCAACTGGCGCGACCCGAACAGGCCGAGGACATCCTGGCGCCGCTTTCGGACCGTCCGCTGTCTACCCGCAGGCGGGCCAGTGTACTGGTCGACCTGGCCGCGGCCGGGGCGCTGCGCAACGATCCGGTTCAAGTCGTGTGGTACGGCGGCACGGCGGTAGATATTGCCCGCCGCACCAAATCCGGCTACGTCGGTCGGCGACTTGGGCAGCTGCGACAGCGCCTGACGGGCTTCCAGGGCGACCGGCACATTGTCCACCTCGAACAACAGATCAAGACGCTGGCAACGTCACCCACCTACTGATGAGGAGCACAGTGAGCACCGATACCGCACACGGCGGCAAGGTCTTTCGGGAAGCCTGGATCAAGGGCGTCACCACGCACTATCCCGGAACACCGAAGGACAGCTACATCACGCCGTGGGAGAACACACCGGACTGGGAGAAGGCCAGCGCCGAGGCCGTCTATCAGCAGGTGGCGGACTTCATCCGGATCACGGACGGTGCAGCGACGCGCCTCGAACCGGAAACCAAGGGCCAATTCGTGGCCATCTGCTGGGTGGGGCAGATTTACGCGCACATCCCTGATCCGAAGCCGGGCTACGTAGCTCCGTGGGAGCAGCTGCCGGAGTGGCAGCAGAAGACAGATATGGAAATCTTCAAGGCGGTTGAGGGGGATTTGGCTTCGAGGGAAGCTGCTGAGGCTTGAGTTCTGCGGACACCCGCACACCGTGCCGAAATCCCGAATGATCGATGACGAGATGATCGTTACCCCGTATCTGTTCCGTGCACGCGGATACCAGCACACCGCCTTGCATCTTCGTCGTCTGTCGCCCTGGTAACCGACGACTCCGGCCGCGTGCTCATGCAACGTCGAGGTGATTCAGGCAATTGGTCGTTACCTGGCGGGATCATGGAATTGGGTGAGACGCTCTCGCAGTGCGCTATTCGCGAGACGCGAGAAGAGACCGGGCTGGATATAGAGATAACGGGATTGCTCGGGATCTACTCGGACCCAGCGCACGTGATCGCATACGCGGACGGTGAAGTGCGGCAAGAGTTCGCAGTTGTGTACTACGGCCGCGTGATCGGTGGTCAGATCACCGTGTCGCACGAGTCCACCTCTGTGGAGTTCCTGAGCCTGGAAGAACTCGAATCCTTGCCGGTGCACTCAACGGTGCGATTGAGATTGCAACACCATGCGGAGTACTGCGGTACGCCGTACCTCGGATGATCGCGCACTCGAACCAGGGCCAGGGGTACGGCAGGGGTGGATACGCGCGTATCGCGGGAGGACGATCGATGCTGCGGAGCGTCAGCCGAACAGGGTGTGGCCGATGGTGTGCCAGCCGAGGACCGAGTCCACGGCGAGGCCGCAGAAGACGACGGCGAGGTAATTGTTGGACTGCAGGAACAGGCGCAGCGGCTTTACCGGTTCGCCGCGCCGCACACCGGAGTAGAGCTGATGGGCCATCAGCAGGAACCAGGCGCCCGCGGCGAGCGCCACGGCCGCGTAGACCACGCCCGTGGCGGGGATCAGGGCCAGGGTGGCGGCGACGGTCAGCCAGGTGTAGACGACGATCTGCTTGGTGACGGCCTGCTCGGTCGCGACCACCGGCAGCATCGGCACACCGGCCGCGCGGTAGTCCTCCTTGTAGCGCATGGCCAGCGCCCAGGTGTGCGGCGGCGTCCAGAAGAAGATGACGAGGAACAGCACGAGCGCGGGCCAGCCGATGGTCCCGGTGGCCGCCGACCAGCCGACCAGCGCGGGCATGCACCCGGCGGCTCCGCCCCAGACCACGTTCTGCGAGGTGCGGCGCTTCAACCCCAGCGTGTAGACGAAGACGTAGAACAGGATCGTCGCGACCACCAGCAGGCCCGACAGCAGATTCGCCTGCCACCACAGCCACGCGAACGAGCCGGCGCCCAGCACGACGCCGAACACGAACGCGTGGCGGGTCGGCACGGCATCGCGGGCCAGCGGACGTTTGGAGGTCCGCTTCATCACCTTGTCGATGTCGGCATCGGCGACGCAGTTCAGCGTGTTCGCGCTGGCGGCGCCCATCCAGCCGCCGAACAGCGTGGCCAGAATGAGGCGGATGTCGATGTGCCCGCGATCGGCCAGCAGCATCGTCGGAATCGTCGCGACCAGCAGCAGCTCGATGACCCGCGGCTTGGTCAGCGCGATGTAGGCCAGTACCCGGCGGGTCAGGGCCGACAGCGGGCCCGTGCCCGTGACACGGTCGGCGAGCGCCGTCGCGGAGGGGCCATGTGCACCACCCGGCTGTTGCCCAATCCGCACTGTCTCTCCTCGCAGGTGGTGCATCGATCCGGTCCAGGAACCAGCAGCGCGCCGCCCTCGGCCCGCATTCCCGCAGGGGCTGATCCACGGGCACAGGCCGACGCGGCGCTGCAACTACTACAGGCGATGGTAGACCTACGCGGGTTGTGGTCCAGCACCCACCCGGCGCGAATCCGCCGGTGCCGCAGGCATCGTGCCCGGATTGCGGCCGCCCAAGACACAATTCGTCCGCACGCGCCGGTAACAACCCGGCGACAACCACCACCGCGCGATAACGAACGCACGACACGGCCCGTCGTTGCAGGGTTCCCACGTCCGGGGATTCGGACGGGCTCTAGGGTGGGTGGTGCATCCAGCGCCCGCAAGCAGCACGTCGCCGTAACCGCAAAGTTGACGAGAAGGTCAGGAGAACCTCGGTCGTGTCAGTCACAGACGACATCCGCGCCCTCACCCAGCCGAACCACCCGGTCGACTGGACCGATCTGGACACCAGAGCCGTCGACACCATCCGCGTGCTCGCCGCGGATGCCGTGCAGCAGGCCGGCAACGGCCACCCCGGCACCGCGATGAGCCTGGCGCCGCTGGCGTACACCCTCTACCAGCGGGTCATGAACTACGACCCCGCCGACCCGGATTGGCCGGGCCGCGACCGCTTCGTGCTGTCCTGCGGTCACTCCAGCCTCACCCAGTACATCCAGCTGTATCTGGCGGGCATCGGCCTCGAACTCGAGGACCTGAAGAACCTGCGCAAGTGGGGTTCGCTCACCCCGGGCCACCCGGAGTACCGGCACACCCCCGGCGTCGAGATCACCACCGGCCCGCTGGGCCAGGGCCTGGCCTCCGCGGTCGGCATGGCGATGGCGGCGCGGCGTGAGCGCGGGCTGTGGGATCCGGCCGCGCCGGAAGGCAAGAGCCCCTTCGACCATTACATCTACGTGATCGCCTCCGACGGTGACATCGAGGAGGGCGTGACCTCCGAGGCGTCGTCGCTGGCCGGTACCCAGCAGCTGGGCAACCTCGTGGTGATCTACGACGACAACAAGATCTCCATCGAGGACGACACCTCCATCGCGCTCACCGAGGACACCGCCGAGCGGTACCGCGCCTACGGCTGGCACGTGCAGGTGGTCGAGGGCGGCGAGGATGTCGTCGCGATCGAGAAGGCGCTCACCGAGGCCAAGGCCGTGACCGACAAGCCGTCGTTCATCCTGCTGCGCACCATCATCGGCTATCCGGCCCCGAACAAGATGAACACCGGCGCCGCCCACGGCGCCGCGCTGGGCGCAGACGAGGTGGCCGAGACGAAGAAGGCGCTGGGCTTCGATCCGGACCGGACGTTCGAGGTCGACGACGCCGTCATCGCCCACACCCGCCGCAACGCCGCCGACCGCGCCAAGGCCCTCCGCGCCACCTGGCAGGAGCGGTTCGACTCCTGGGCGCAGGCCAACCCGGACAACAAGGCGCTGTTCGATCGCCTGACGGCGCGCGACCTGCCCGCGGGCTGGGCCGACGTGCTGCCGACCTTCGAGGCCGACGACAGCGGCGTCGCCACCCGCAAGGCCTCGGGCAAGGTGCTCGCCGCGCTGGCCCCGGTGCTGCCGGAGCTGTGGGGCGGTTCGGCCGACCTCGCCGAATCCAACAACACCACCATGCCCGACGTGCCGAGCTTCGGCCCGGAGTCCATCTCCACCGGCATGTGGAAGGCGAACCCGTACGGCCGCACCTTGCACTTCGGTGTCCGCGAGCACGCGATGGGCGCGATCCTCAACGGCATCGCCCTGCACGGCCCGACCCGCCCCTACGGCGGCACCTTCCTGGTGTTCTCCGATTACATGCGCCCGGCCGTGCGCCTGGCCGCGCTCATGCGGGTCCCGGCGGTCTACGTCTGGACGCACGACTCGATCGGTCTCGGCGAGGACGGCCCGACCCACCAGCCGATCGAGCACCTGGCCGCGCTGCGCGCCATCCCGGGCCTGAACGTGGTCCGCCCCGGCGACGCCAACGAGACCGTGCACGCCTGGCGCGCGGTGCTGGAACTGGAGAGCGCCGAACACGATTCGCCGTACGAGGTGTCGGAGACGCCGCATATCGACGGCCCGTCGGCGCTGGCGCTGACCCGCCAGAACCTGCCGGTCCTCGACGGCACCAGCTACGAGGGCGTGCGGCGCGGCGGCTACGTGCTGGCCGAATCCTCCACCGGCACACCGCAGGTGATCCTGATCGCTACCGGTTCGGAGTTGCAACTCGCGGTCGAGGCCAGGACTACGCTGGAATCGCAGGGCATCGGCACCCGCGTGGTCTCGATGCCGTGTGTGGAGTGGTTCGACACGCAGGAGCAGTCCTACCGCGACGAGGTGCTGCCGCCGGCGGTCCGCGCGCGGGTCACCGTCGAGGCGGGAATCTCGATGCCGTGGTACCGCTTCGCCGGTGCGGACGGCCAGATCGTGTCGATCGAGCACTTCGGTGCCTCGGCCGACTACAAGACCCTGTTCCGCGAATTCGGCATCACCGCCGAGGCCGTGGTCGAGGCCGCTCAGCGTTCACTCGACAAGGTGAAGGGATAAGCGACATGACACAGAACGAGAAACTCGCCGCACTGTCCGCCGCGGGCGTGTCGGTGTGGCTCGACGATCTGTCGCGCGACCGCATCCGGTCGGGCAACCTCGCCGACCTCATCGCCACCCGCAGCGTCGTCGGCGTCACCACGAATCCGACCATCTTCCAGGGCGCGCTCAGCAAGGGTCACGCCTACGACGAGCAGGTCAAGGAGCTGGCCGCCCGGGGCGCGGACGTCGAGTCGGCGATCCGCACCATCACCACCGACGACGTGCGCGCCGCCTGCGACGTGTTCGCCGAGGTGTTCGAGGCGACGAGCGGCGTCGACGGCCGGGTGTCGATCGAGGTCGACCCGCGCATGGCCTTCGACGCCGACAAGACGGTCGCGCAGGCGATCGAGCTGTGGAAGATCGTCGACCGGCCCAACCTGTTCATCAAGATCCCCGCGACCGAGGCGGGCCTGCCCGCCATCACGAAGGTGATCGCGGAGGGCATCAGCGTGAATGTGACGCTGATCTTCTCGGTGGCCCGCTACCGCAGCGTCATGGGCGCCTATCTGGACGGCCTGCGCAATGCCCGCATCGCCGGGCACGACCTGGCCCGCATCCATTCGGTCGCGTCGTTCTTCGTGTCCCGGGTGGACACCGAGATCGACAAGCGGCTCGAGGCCATCGGCACGCCGGAGGCGCTGGAACTGCGCGGCCAGGCCGGAATCGCCAACGCGCGGCTGGCCTACGCCGAGTATCAGGACGTCTTCGACGGCGGCAAGCACACCTCGACGTTCGCGCACCTGTCCTCCGCGGGCGCCAACCGGCAGCGGCCGCTGTGGGCGTCCACGGGCGTGAAGAACCCCGAGTACTCCGACACCATGTACATCACCGAGCTGGTCGCGCCCAACACGGTGAACACGTTGCCGGAGAAAACGCTCGAGGCCTACGCCGACCACGGTGAGCAGCGCGGCGACGCCGTCAGCGGCACCGCGGAGCAGGCGCAGGCGGTGTTCGACAAGCTACGCGCGGTCGGTGTCGACATCGACGACGTGTTCGTCGTGCTCGAGCGCGAAGGCGTCGAGAAGTTCGAGAAGTCGTGGGAGGAACTGCTTTCCGCGACCGCCACCGAACTCCAGGCTGCATCGACGGCGACAGACGCGGGGGCCTCCGTGGTGACGCAAGCTGCCTCCTCCGGCCCCGACGCGTCTGCCGCACCCGGGAACAACTGACCCGATGGCCGGCGCAGAGACGACGGCCGCCCCGGGGAATCCGCTGCGCCAGGAGAGCGACAAGCGGCTGCCCCGGATCGCGGGCCCGTGCAGCATGGTGATCTTCGGTGTCACCGGTGACCTGTCCCGTAAGAAGCTGATGCCGGCCATCTACGACCTCGCGAACCGCGGGCTGCTCCCGCCCGGGTTCGCGCTGGTCGGCTTCGCCCGCCGGGACTACGCGGACGAGGACTTCGCGAAGGTCGTGCTGGAGGCGGTGAAGCAGCACGCGCGCACCCCGTTCCGGCAGGAGGTCTGGGAACAGCTCTCCGAGGGAATCCGCTTCGTGCAGGGCACCTTCGAGGACGACGCCGCCTTCTCCCAGCTGGCGGCGACGCTCAAACAGCTCGACCACGACCGCGGCACCGGCGGCAATCACGCCTTCTACCTGTCGATTCCGCCGAACGCGTTTCCCCTTGTGCTGCAACAGCTTTCCCGCACCGGCCTGGCGCAGCCGCCGGATCCGGGTGAGGGACGCCAGAAGCCGTGGCGGCGGGTCGTCATCGAGAAGCCGTTCGGGCACGACCTGCAGAGCGCGCAGGAACTCAACGCCCTGGTCAACCGGGTGTTCCCCGAGGAGACGGTGTTCCGCATCGATCACTACCTCGGCAAGGAGACGGTGCAGAACCTGCTGGCGCTGCGCTTCGCGAACGAGATGTTCGAGCCCATCTGGAGTTCCAATTTCGTCGACCACGTGCAGATCACGATGGCCGAGGACATCGGATTGGGCGGGCGCGCAGGCTATTACGACGGCATCGGCGCGGCGCGCGACGTCATCCAGAACCATCTGCTGCAACTGCTGGCGCTGACCACGATGGAGGATCCGGTCAGCTTCCAGCCGCGGCAGTTGCAGATCGAGAAGCTCAAGGTGCTCTCGGCGACCAAGCTCGTGGAGCCGCTCGACGAGACCACCGCCCGCGGCCAGTACACCGAGGGCTGGCAGGGCAGCGAGAAGGTGGTGGGCCTGCTGCAGGAGGAGGGTTTCGATCCCAACTCCCGCACCGAGACCTACGCCGCGATCACGCTGAACGTCGACACGCGGCGCTGGGCGGGCGTGCCGTTCTACCTGCGCACCGGAAAACGCCTGGGCCGCAGGGTCACCGAGATCGCGGTGATGTTCAAACGCGCGCCGCACCTGCCGTTCGACCAGACCATGACCGAGGAGCTGGGGCAGAACGCCCTGGTGATCCGGGTGCAGCCGGACGAGGGCATCACGCTGCGGTTCGGGTCCAAGGTGCCCGGGTCGAGCATGGAGGTCCGGGACGTCAACATGGATTTCAGCTACGGCGAGTCGTTCACCGAATCCTCGCCGGAGGCCTACGAGCGGCTGATCCTCGACATGCTGCTCGGCGAGCCGTCGCTGTTCCCCGTCAACGAGGAGGTCGAATTGTCCTGGCGCATCCTCGATCCCGTGCTCGAGCACTGGCACGCCGACGGCAAACCCGAGCCGTACGAGGCGGGCACCTGGGGTCCGGCGTCGGCCGACGAGATGCTTGCCCGCACCGGGCGGGAATGGCGGCGGCCGTGATCGTCGACATGCCCACGACCGACACCCGATCGGTCGCCAAACGCCTGGTGAAGCTGCGGGAGAGCAACGGCGTCATCACCACCGGCCGGGTGCTCACGCTGGTGGTCTGCACGCTGGACAGCTCCGAGGCCGAGGACGCCATCGACGCCGCCAACGACGCCAGCCGCGAACACCCTTGCCGCGTCATCGTTCTCGCGCGCGGTGACCGGTTCGCCGAGACCAAACTGGACGCCCAGATCCGGGTCGGCGGCGACGCCGGAGCGGCCGAGGTGATAGTGCTCCGGCTACAGGGCGACCTGGTCAATCACGAGAGCAGCGTGGTGATCCCGTTCCTGCTGCCCGATACCCCGGTGGTGGCGTGGTGGCCGCGCGGGGCGCCGGATTTCCCGTCGAAGGATTCGGTGGGGCGCCTGGCGATCCGGCGCATCACCGACGCCACCTTCGCCCCCGACCCGCAGGACGCGATCCGCAAGCGGGTCGCCTCGTACGCGCCGGGCAACACCGATCTGGCGTGGAGCCGGATCACGTACTGGCGCGCGCTGCTCGCCGCCGCGCTGGACGAACCGCCCTACGAGGCGGTCGAATCGGTGACGGTGTCGGGGCTGCGCGAGGAACCGGCGCTGGACATCCTGGCCGGGTGGCTGGCGGCCCGGCTGAACTGCCCCGTGCGGCGGCACACCGGCGAACTGCGGGTCGAACTGCACCGCCCGACGGTCTCGATCGCGATCTCGCGGCCCCAGACGGGCCGCACGGCAACGCTTTCCCGCACCGGCGAACCGGACCAGCGCTTCGCCCTGGCGCGCCGCGAGACCAAGGACTGCCTCGCCGAGGAACTGCGCCGCCTGGACGATGACGAGATCTACGCCGAGGCCCTGTCGGGAATCGAGAAGGTGACCTACGAGTGAGTCCAGTCGGACAGGAGTGACCGATGAGTGAGACCCATGTCGAAATCTTCTCCGGCACGACGGAACTGGTGGCCGCGGCGGCCGCGAAGTTCGTCGCGGTGGTGACCGCGGCCCAGGCGGCGCGGGGGTCGGCGGCGGTGGTGCTGACCGGGGGCGGGACCGGCATCGGGCTGCTGGAGCTGGTCCGGAAGGAACCCGGCGATATCGACTGGTCGCGGCTGGACGTGTTCTGGGGCGACGAAAGGTTCGTGCCCGCAGGCGATTCCGAGCGCAACGACCTGCAAGCCCGGCAGGCGCTGCTGGACCACGTCCCGGTGGATCCGGCGCGCGTACATCCGGTCGCGGCCTCCGACGGCGAGTACCCGGACCCGGTCGAGGCCGCCGCGGAGTACTCGGCGGCGGTGCACGCCCACCTGTCCGAGCACGGCGCCTTCGACCTGCACCTGCTCGGCATGGGCGGCGAGGGTCACGTCAACTCGCTGTTCCCGCACACCGACGCCGTCCGCGAGGACCACGAACTCGTTGTCGCCGTGACGAATTCGCCGAAACCGCCGCCGGTCCGGGTCACCCTCACCCTCCCGGCTGTCCGCCGCAGCCGCCACGTGGTGCTGGTAGTCGGCGGCGAGGCCAAGGCCGAAGCCGTCGCCGCGGCTCTTGCCGGCGCCGACCCCGCCGACATCCCCGCCGCCGGTGCGCAAGGCAGCGAGAGCACCACATGGCTGCTCGACACCCCTGCCGCCGCACAGCTCCCCCGCTGACCTCACCGCGGCAGCTTTCCGGTAGCGCGATGGCAATCGATAGGCTCGGCGTATGCCGTTGATCGAGGTGACGTATGGGCCGGGCGTTCCGGGAGCCACTTTGCGGGAGCTGGGTGAGCGGCTGCACCGCGATATCGCGGCGTGGGAGCAGAGCGAGTGAGCAGGACGTTGCGCTCGGTACGGCATTTCCTTCCCACCGCGGTACCGCGGTCGGACGTCGAACGGATCATCGACGTGGCGCGGTGGACCGGATCCGCGCGCAATCGCCAGCCCTGGCGGTTCGTCGCGGTGACCGGTCCCGAGGTGCGCCGGGACCTGTCCCGGTGCGGCAACTTCGCCCTGCACCTCGCCGACGCCCCGCTGGTGCTCGTGCTGCTCTCGCACGACAACGGTTTCGCCGACACCGAATTCGACATGGGCCGCGTCGCGCAGTCGATCTGTCTCGCCGCCGACGACCTCGGCCTGGGTACCTGCCTCACGACATTCCATCCTGACGACAATGTCCGCCGTGCCGCCCGCCTCGTCGGCGCGCCACCCGGCTGGCTGGCGCGCCATGCCGTCGCGATGGGATATCCGGCGCCCGCCCCGAACTCGGCGCCCACCGCGATCCCCCGCGGACGCCTTCCGGTCGCGGACCTACTGACCTGGATCTCCTGACCGGTGCGCGGCGAGGTGAGCGATGAGGAAGTCGTTCACCGCACCCGTGCGTTCCAGTTGCACCAGATGCCCTGCGCCCGCGACCTTTTCGACGGCACGAAGATCGGTGACGTGCGCCCGCAGGGTGGCGAGCGGGTCGCGACCGCTGAAACCCTCCATGTCCGGGTCGTTCTCGCCGTAGAGGAAGTACGTGGGCACGGGGACGGTGGTCGGCAGGCCGGCCGTCAGCTCCCAGTTGCGGTCCAGGGCGCGGTACCAGGTGAGCCCGCCGGTGAAGCCGGTCTGCTCGAATTCCTTTGCCAGAACCTCGAATTCACCCTCGGCGAGCCAGGTCCACGGCAGTGCGGGCGCCTCCGGCAGCACGTCGAGGTAGCCCAGGCCCGGCGGGTTCTTCCAGGTGTCGAGATAGTGGTAGTCGCCGCTGAGCGCGTAGAAGACCCGGGCGAGGAACTCCCGCGGGCGCGCGGCGAGTTCGGCGTCCGCCACACCGGGCGTCTGGAAGTACGACAGATGCAGAAAGTGCCGTTCGGCCGCCTTGGTCCAGAACGCCGACGGGGGCTTGGGCGGACGCGGGGCGAACGGGTTGTTCAGCACGAACACCGCGTCGACGCGTTCCGGCGCGCGCAAAGCCAGCTCCCACACCAGTTGCGCGCCGAAATCCAGCCCGACGAAGACCGCGCGCTCGGCGCCGATATCGTCCAGCAGCCCGAGCAGATCGCCGATCACGGCGCGGTTGGTGTGCGCCTCGACGCCCTCCGGCGCCTCGGTCCGGCCGTATCCGCGCAGGTCGGGAGCGATGGCCCGATAACCGGCCGCGGCCACCGCCGCCAGCTGCCGATGCCAGACGAACCACCCGTGCGGGAAGCCGTGGCAGAAGACGACCGGATACCCCGTCCCCTGCTCGGCGACATGCAACCGGACGCCGTTGGTCTCCACGAACCGATGTGTCGGCTCCACTACGCCTCCCAAGGACTAGAACGTGTTCTTGTTTCACGGTAGTGTCCCGAAGTCGTGAACGGAATACTCAGCGGGCGGGTCGCGGTCGTGACCGGGGCCAGCCGCGGCATCGGCAAGGGCATCGCACTGGAGCTGGGTGCGGCGGGCGCGACGGTGTACGTCACCGGCCGGTCGGCGACGCCGGGCCGGCTGCCGGGCACGGTCACCGAGACCGCGGAGCGCATCGGCGAACTGGGCGGGACCGGCGTGCCGATCGTCTGCGACCATCGCGACGACGACGCCGTGGCCGCGCTGTTCGCGCGGGTCCGCGCCGATCAGGGCCGCCTCGACGTGCTGGTGAACAATGTCTACAACGCGCCCGCGTCGGCGCGCTGGCTGGGCAAGCCGTTCTGGGAGGTGCCGCCCGAGGCGTGGGACGAGAGCTTCGATATCGGCGTGCGATCTCATTATGTGGCAAGTCATTTCGCCGCGCCGCTGCTGATCGACAACGACGGGCTGATCGTCTCGATCTCCTCCCCCGGCGCCGAGCACTACACCCACAACGCCGTGTACGGCGTCGCGAAGACCGCCGTCGATCGCCTCACCGCCGATATGGCGCACGAACTCGCCGGCACCGGCGTCACCGCGGTGTCGCTGTGGCCCGGCATCGTCGATACCGAACTCTTGCAGATGGTTCCGCCAGACGCCGACGGCCGCCGCCTGATCACCCTGCCGGGCGAGGGCGCCTTCGATCTGAACGACGCGGAGACGCCGCATTTCCCGGGCCGCGCCGTCGTCGCCCTGGCACACGACCCGGACCGCCGCAGTCGCACCGGAAAACCCTGGCGCGTAGCCGATCTCGCCGAGGCGTACGGCTTCACCGATATCGACGGGCGGGTGCCGCGCACCGGATAGCACGGGGAGTCGCCGGCCCTCCGGCTCTTGCGGCGGCTATATCGTAAGATATATCTTCGATACATGAACCCACGACGGTTCGCCGAGCGCGGCGGATTCGGTCCGGGGCGCTTCTTCGGACCCGGGGAGCTGCGACTGGCCCTGCTCGCGCTGCTCGCCGAGCAGTACGGACACGGCTACGAGCTGATGTCGCGGCTGGAGGAGCGCTGCGGCGGTGCGTACCGCCCCAGCGCGGGCGCCGTCTACCCCACCCTGCAGCAGCTCGAGGACGAGGGCTTGGCCACCGTCGAAAGCGACAGCGGCCGAAAGGTTTTCCACATCACGGCCACCGGCCGGGAGGAGGTCCGCACCCACCGGGCCGAACTGGAGCGCATCTGGGCCCGCGCGACCCGGCGCGGCGAGTGGGGCATGTTCCGCGACCCCGACGCCGCCGAAATCCTCGCCCCCGCCCTGCGCCTGTTCAAGACCGCGGCGTCGACCATCGCCCACTCGCACGGCGACCCGGAGGTGGTCGAGCGAGTGCGCGAGATCCTCGTCGCCGCGACACACGAACTCGCGCACCTGAAGTCGGATACGCGCCGACACCACCGGCGCCGACGTCGATCCCGCGACTGACCGCCCCGACACCCGCTCCCGACACGATCCGAGGCGTACCCATGACCCACTCGCCCCAGCCCGCCTCCTCCGACACCGAACCGCCCGTGCCGCAACCTGTCCCACCGGGGCCACGCAACCTGCGCACCCGCCTGCTCGACCTGTTCGTCACGACCGCCACCGTGCTCGAGGCCGCGCCGATTGCGGCCCGCATGCGCCGGTTCCGGCTCGGCGGCGAGGCGCTGGGCAGCCTGAAATTCGTTCCCGGGCAACAGCTCCGGATACTCACCGGAACCGAAGGCCGAGTCGGCGACCCGCGCACCTACTCGGTGTGGCATTTCGACCCGGCCGCCGCCGTCCTCGACCTGTGTGTACTGGACCACGGCGAGGGCCCCGGCTCCCGCTGGGGTCGCGCGGTCGAGGTCGGCGATCAGGTGCGATTCCGGGGCCCGACCGGCTCGTTCACCCTGCGCGCCGACGCGCCGTACCATCTGTTCGCCGGTGAGGAGACGGCCGCGGTCGCCTTCGGGGCCATGCTGGCCGCCCTGCCGGACGATGCCCCGGTGTACGGCGCCGTCGAGACCGCGACGGCGGCGGACCGGCTCCCGCTCCCCCGTGCCGCCGACCTGTCGCACCCGCTGCGCGGCACGGCCTCGGCCGCCTCTTCGCAAGTACTGGTCGACGCGGTGCGCGACCTCCGGCTGCCGGACGCTCCCGGCGTCGCCTACCTCGCGGGCGAGGCCCGCACCATCCAGTCGCTCCGCCGCCATCTGGTCGAGGAACGCGGCTGGCCGCGCAAATCCGTTGTGATGAAGCCGTTCTGGACGCCGGGAAAGAAGGGACTCGAGTAGCCGATCGGTTGCCTGCCGCTACGCTGCTTGGTATGGCGACCGACCATTTGTTCCTCGAACCCAATATCGGCAAGCCCAACCGCAGGGTCGGGTACTTCGCGAATCAGGAGGCGTTCGACCGGTTCGCCGACGCCTATCTCGACGGTATGGACACCCTGCCCGAGCCGCACGAAACTCGCGCGGTGTCAACTACTTTCGGTCCGGTGCGGGCGTATCGCTTCGGCGATCGCCCCGGCACGCCGGTGGTACTGCTGTCCGGGCGCCAGGCCTCCACCCCGATGTGGCGCGCCAATCTGCCCGGGCTGGTCGCCGAGCGCACGGTGTGGTCGCTGGACAGCATCGGCGAACCCGGAGCGAGCACGCAGGAGGTGCCGCTGACCGACGGCTCCGACCAGGCGATGTGGGTCGCGGAGACGCTGGCCGGGCTCCGGATCGAGCGCGCCCACCTGATCGGCGTCAGCATCGGCGGCTGGCTGGCCACGCAGGTCGCGATCCATCGCCCGGAGCGGGTGGCCTCGGTGACCCTGCTCGATCCCGCGAATACCTTTGCGCCACTGACCTGGAAGATGATCGCCGTCTCGCTGGGCAGCGTGATCCCGGGCATGCCGATGGCCCTGCGGCACCGTCTGCTCGGCTGGATCTCCGGCGGTGCCCGCAGCGACGATTCGGTGCCGGAAGGCCGCCTGATCGCCTCCGGGATGCGCGATTTCCATTCGGAACAGCCGCAGCCCGCGCGCCCGACCGAGGAGGAACTGCTCGGGATTTCGGTGCCGGTCCTCGCCGTCATCGGCGGACGCAGCATCGTGCACGACGCCGAGCGGGCGGCGGCCACCGCCCGCCGGATCCCCGGCGCTCAGGTCGAGCTCTGGCCCGCCGCCTCGCACGCGGTGAACGGCGAGTTCCCGGACCGCATCGCCCGCCGCTTCCACGCCTTCGCCCGGCCCTGATCGTTCAGGCGATCTCGAGGAACCGCTGGACCGAGCGCGAGGGCGCCGGTGTGGTTCGCCAGATCAGGTAGATCCGGGATGGCGGCGCATCGGCCACATCGACGTAGGCGACGCCCGGATGGGGCGCCCGCGTCCGGGCCAGTTCGGGGACGCCGCCGATACCGCGCCCGGCCGCCACCAGCTCCAGCCATTCGTCGAAGTTGGTGCAGGTGACGATCTCGCGGCCGGGATCCGGTTGCGGCCAGGAGGTTTCGTCGATGGTGCCCGATACGGTGTTGACCACCAACGGATAACACGCCAGCTCCTGCCAGCGCAGGCCCGTGGCGCCCGCCAGCGGCGACGACGCGGCCACCGCCAGCACCCGGCGTTCGGTGCCGATGGTGCGGGCGGCCATATTCTTCGGCAGCCGGATCTCCTTGCGGAACAACGCGATATCGATGGTCCCGGCGGCGAGCGCGGCGATCGGGTCGTCGACGCGATGGATCTCGACATGCCCGCCGACCGACTCGAAACGAGTGCGCGCGGCGGCGAACCAGCCGTCGGGCAGCAGCCACGCGAAACCCACCGACACCGCCGAGCGGAGCTGCATGTCGGCGACCGCGGCGTCGAGATCGGCGAGCACGCGGCGCGCGTGCGACAGGAATTCCGCGCCCTCGGCGGTCAGCTCGAAGCGCCGGGGCGTGCGATCGATCAAACGGCAGTCGAGGATGCGCTCCAACTGCTGGATCGTCCGCGTCAGGGACGGTTGCGCCAGGTGCAGCCGGTGCGCGGCGCGGGTGTAGTTGCGCTCGTCGCACAGCGCGGCGAACGCACGCAGGTGCCGCAACTCCAGATCCATACGTCCAGCGTATACATGGTGCGCAGAAAGCATTTCACCGGATCGCCGGGGCACCCTACCGTCGATACGGTGACCATCGCAGCACCTCCACGGCAGCGCCTGACACCCGCACTGCGCGCCGCCGCCGGGCTGGCGGCGGCCATGGGTATCGGCCGTTTCGCCTACACCCCGCTGATGCCGGTGATGATCGACGCCGGACGGATCGGCCCGCATACGGGCGCGCTGATCGCCGCCGCGAATTACGCGGGCTATCTGGTCGGTGCGGTACTGCTGTCGATCCGGCCGGAGTGGAACGGCCGCAACACCTTTCGAGCGGCCGCGCTGGTGCTGGTGGTCAGCGAGGCGGCCATGGCGTGGCCCGCGCCGAGCGCGGCGCCGATGGTGCTGCGCTTCCTCGCGGGGCTGGCCAGTGCGGTGGTGTTCATCGGCTGCGCCGGAGTCGCGGCACGCCACGAGAACCGCAGGCGCGCAGCCGGAATCGCGTTCTCCGGGGTCGGCTGCGGCATCGCCCTGACCGGAGTGCTGGCGCTCGCGGCGCGGCCGCTGGTGTCGTGGCAGGCGATGTGGCTGGGCGCGGCGGCGTTGACGGCCTTGCTGCTGCTCCCGGCATTGCGGCTGGATATCGTGCCGGGCGCGCGGGCCACGGCGACGGGCGTGCGGTCGGCGCGGGCCTGGCGGGCACTGCTGGTCTCGTATTTCCTGGAAGGTCTGGGCTACATCGTCATCGGGACGTTCCTGGTCGCCGCGGTGAGTACGCCCGGCCGCCAGGCGCTCGGGACGGCCGTGTGGGTGGTGGTCGGCGTGGCCGCCGCGCCGGCGACAGTGCTGTGGAATGCCGTGGCCCGGCGCTGGACGCCCGTGACCGCGCTGGGCGCCGCGCTGCTGCTACAGGTGTTGTCGGCGCTACTTCCGGCCGTGTCGACCGGTGTGGTGGCCGCTGTCGCGGCGGCGGCGCTGTTCGGGGCGACGTTCATGGGAGTCACCATGCTGGCCCTCGAGATCGGCGGCGATCTCGCGGGACCCACCGCCGCGGCCGTGCTGACCGCCGGTTACGGCTGCGGGCAGATGCTCGGGGCCGGGGGGGGGGCGCCCGGGGGGAGGGGGGGGTTAAGGGCGGGGGGGGGGGTATACCCCCCCGGGCACCCGGCCCCCCCCCGCGGGGCCCGGCCGCCCGCCGGTTCCGGGGGGGGGGACTTGGCGGGGCCGGGGGGGGGCCCCCGGGGGGCGGCGGCCTCTTCCCGGGGGGGGTTCCCCACCCCCCCCCCCGGTCCTCGCGGCCGCCGCCGTGGCGGTACTGCCGGTCAGGCGAACTTGATCTCGAAGCCGATGCCCACGATGGAGATGATCCAGACGATCCCGATGAAGATGGTGATGCGGTCGAGGTTCTTCTCCACGACGGTCGAACCGGACAGGCTCGACTGCACGCCACCACCGAACAGGCTGGACAGGCCTCCGCCCTTCGCGCGATGCAGCAGCACCAGCAGCACCAGCAGGACGCTGGTGATGATCAGGAGGATATCCAGGAACATGCGCATGCCGGACAGTTTATGTCCTCGCCACGACGGCTCCCGCACAGGCCGTCGATGATCAGGTCCGGAGGTAGGATCGCGGCCATGTCGGCGATGCTGCGTCTCGTTCCGCTGTTGGCCGCGCTCGGGCTGGCCGCCGCCTGCTCGTCCGGCGGGGACGGTGGGGACGCCGGGCCGGGGCCGACGCCGATGGGACGAAGTTTCGTATCGACCAAGGTCGAGGGGACGCCGATTCCCGGCGGCGGGCCGTTGCGGCTCACCTTCGCCGACAATCGGGTGTCGGCCACCTCGGGGTGCAATACCGGCAGCGGGCCGGTGACCTTCGACGGTGACGTGATGCGCGTGTCGGGTATGGCAACCACGCTCATGGCCTGCCCGGACGACCGGTCCGGCGCCGACGGCTGGCAGACCGCACTCCTCCAGTCCGGACCGCGATGGCAGCTCACCGGTGACACCCTGACACTGACCGGTGCCGACCTCACCGTCACTCTGCTGGACAAGAAGATCGCCGAGCCCGACCGCTCGCTCTCCGGCACCACCTGGACCGTCACCGCGCTGCTGCGGCCCGAGGGCCAGGTCCGCTCGCAGGCCCTCGACAATGCTCGGCCGACGCTCACCATCGGCCCGGACGGACAGGTCACCGGCAGCGCCGGGTGCAACCGGATGACGGGCAGCGCCGACATCGCCGGGAGCGATGTCACCTTCCGCATCGCCACCACGCGGATGGCGTGCCCGCCCGAGGTGATGGAGGTCGAACGGCAGGTGCTCGAGGCCCTGGACGGCAAGACCACCGCGACCGTCGACGCCGCGACCCTTACGCTACGCAACCGCGCCAACAACACCGGACTGGTGCTGCGCGCCGAATGAGCCCGGACCATCGCACAGCCGAGGGAGGCGCGATCAACGATCGGGAAGCAGAGCTGGACCGCCGGTTCCGTGCCGCCGTCTCCGCGGCGCGCTCGGAAAATCCTTGCGCCCCGGACGAACCGGTGCGCAAGGGTTATCCGTACACCGCGGCCGACTGCCTCGAAATCTTCGACGCTCAGGCCACCAGCCGCCACCTCGATCTGGCCGCACGCCGCCTGACCGCCTCGGGCCGCGGCTATTACAGCATCGGATCGGCCGGGCACGAGGGCAACGCGGCGGTGGCGGCCGCGCTGCGCGTCTCCGATCCCGCACTGCTGCACTATCGTTCGGGCGCGTTCTTCGTGCAGCGCAGCCGCCGGGTGCCGGGTTCGGACCCGATCCGGGACGTGCTGCTGGGTGTGGTCGCGGCCGCCGCGGACCCGATTTCCGGTGGCCGCCACAAGGTTTTCGGCAGCAAGCCCGCCGCGGTGATCCCGATGACCTCCACCATCGCCTCGCATCTGCCGCGCGCAGTCGGCCTGGCCTTCGCGCTGGACCGGGCCGACCGGCTGGGCCGGTTCACCGAGTGGCCGGCCGACGCCGTGGTGGTGTGCAGCTTCGGCGACGCCTCGGCCAATCACTCCACCGCCGCGGGGGCCGTCAATGCCGCGATTCACACTGCGCACCAGCGGATTCCGATGCCGATCCTGTTCGTGTGCGAGGACAACGGGGTCGGACTGAGCGTCCCGACGCCGCCGGAGTGGATCGAGTTCGCGTACGGGTCCCGGCCGGGCATGCGGTATTTCAGCGCCGACGGCTGCCAGTTGCTGCAGGCGCTGTCGGTCGCGGCGAAGGCGGTCGACTGGGTGCGGGAGCATCGCGAACCGGCCTTCCTCCGGCTGCGCACGGTGCGGCTGCTCGGCCATGCCGGGTCGGATGTCGAGTCGTCGTATCGCCGGGCCACCGACATCGCCACCGATCTCGCCCGCGACCCGCTGACCGCCACCGCGTGCCTGCTGGTCACCGCCGGTGTCGCCGACGCCACCGAGGTGATCGCCCGGTACGACGCCCTCGGCGAGCAGGTCGCCGCGGTGGCGGAGGAGGTCGCGGGGGCGCCGAAACTGACGTCGGCCGCGGCCGTCACCGCGCCGCTGGCGCCCGCCGACCCGGACCTCGTCCGCGCCGACGCGCTGCGCACCGAGTTCCTGCCGGAGGCATTGCCCGAGTCCGGAGCCGCACGCGCAGAGCACCGCCCGAACCCCGCGGGCGACAGTGTGCCGACCGAAACGGCGGTCGCGGAACAGGACTCGCAACCGCCGCCGATGACTCTGGCGCAGGCGATCAACCGGACGCTCGCCGAACTCCTCGAGCGCGATGACGACCTGCTCGTGTTCGGTGAGGACGTCGGGCGCAAGGGCGGGGTGTACGGCGTCACCAAGGGCCTGCAGAAGACGTTCGGCGCCCGGCGCGTCTTCGACACGCTGCTCGACGAGCAGAGCGTGCTCGGTACCGCGCTGGGTGCGGGGACGGCCGGATTCGTACCGGTTCCGGAAATCCAGTATCTCGCCTATGTGCACAACGCCCTCGACCAGATCCGGGGCGAGGCCGCGACCCTGCAGTTCTTCGCGACCGGGCAGTACCGCAATCCGCTGGTGGTGCGCATCGCCGCCTACGCCTACCAGAAGGGCTTCGGCGGCCACTTCCACAACGACGATTCCGTTGCGGCACTGCGGGATATCCCCGGCGTGGTGGTCGCCTCCCCCGCCCGCGCCGACGACGCGGCGGCCATGCTGCGCACCTGCGTGTCCGCGGCCCGGGTGGACGGCCGGGTGTGCGTGTTCCTGGAACCGATCGCGCTGTACCACACCCGCGACCTGCACGACTCCGGCGACGAGGGCTGGCTCGCCACGACCACGGGCGCACCCGCCGACATCGGCCGGGCGCGCGTCTACGGCGACGGCGCCGACCTCACCATCGTCACCTTCGCCAACGGTGTCCCCATGAGCCTGCGCGCCGCACGACGCTTGGCCGCCAAGGGAATTCGTGCCCGCGTGCTCGACTTGCGCTGGCTGACACCACTACCCGAGGACGATCTGCTGCGGCACGCCCGCGCCACCGGCCGCGTCCTGATCGCCGACGAGACCCGCCGCAGCGGCGGCGTCTCCGAATCCGTCTGCGCCGCACTGCTCGACGTCGGATTCGACGGCCGCATCGGCCGGGTCACCAGCGCCGACAGTTTCGTCCCGCTCGGCCCCGCAGCGCACACCGTACTACTCGACGAGGCCGCGATCGAGGCGGCCGCCGAGCGACTCACCGGCGCCTGACACCCTCAGCGGGCGACGACCGTGGTCGGCAGGGCGGCGAATCCGCGATTGTTGGAGGAGTGGATGCGGCGCACGCCCTCGGTGTCGATGTCGTAGTCGGCGATCCGGTCGACGATCTCCTGCAATGCGATGCGCAACTCCAGCAGGCCCAAATTGGAGCCGAGGCAGTGGTGACGGCCGCTGCCGAACACCAGCGAGGGGCCGGTGTCGCGGTCCAGGTCGAAGCCGTCCGGGTCGGCGAACACCTCCGGGTCCCGGTTGGCCGAGCCGGTGAGCAGCAGCATGCGCGCACCGGCGGGGATGCGCACGCCGTGCAGTTCCACCTCCTCGGTGGTGGTGCGCAGGTTCGACTGGGTGGGCGGGTCGTATCGCATGCCCTCGGCGATCCAGTCATCGATGCGGCCGTCGAACGCGGCTCGCCGCTGCGCGGGATGCTGCCAACCGGCGTGCCACAGGTTGCCGAGGGTCAGCATCGTGGTCTCGATACCGGCGCCCACCAGCAGAATCAGCACGCCGACGATCTCCTGCGGGCTGAGCCGGTCGTCGCCGTCGGCCGCGTCCAGCAGCCCCGACAGCAGGTCGTCGCCGCGGCTGCGGCTGCGCTCGACGGTCAGTTCGGTGTAGTAGCCGACCAGCGCGCCGATCGCCTGCATCGCCTCCGGGCGCAGGTCGGTGGACTCCTCCTCGGTGTACATGATCTCCATGCCGAGCTTGCGGAGCATCTCCCGATCCGCCTCGGGAACGCCGACCAGCTCCGAGATCACCTCGGTCGGGAACGGTCCGGCGAACTCGGCCATCAGATCGAAGTTCCCCCGGGCCACCAGCGGGTCGAGCAGTCCGCGCGCGATCTCGCGCAGGCGGGGCTCCAGCGACTGCACCCGGCGCTGCGTGAACGCCCGGGTGACCAGGCCGCGCATCCGGGTGTGCTTGGGCGGGTCCATCGCGACGAAGGAGAAGAACTGCTCCGCCTGCGGTCCCCAGAACGCCGGCTCCATCCGCAACCCGTTCGCGCTGGAGAAGCGCTGCGAATCGCGCAGCGCCGCAAGCACATCCGCGTGCCGCGACAGCGCCCAGAAGTCGTCGGTCTCGTTGCGGAAGACCGGCGCCTCGGCGCGCAGCCGCGCGTAGTACGGGTACGGGTCGGCGTGGACGGCGAAATCATACGGGCTGTACTGCACTGACATGGCAAGCCTCCGCACGGCGCGCCCGGGGCGCTACCGGATCCGACACTGCGAACTGACATGATCACAGTAGTCGAGAGGAAGGAGGGCGGCGTGGACTCCGAGCAGGCGCCTCCCGGCATCGATGTCACCAAGCCGCACCCGGCCCGCCGGTACGACTACTGGCTGGGCGGCAAGGACAATTTCGAGGCCGACCGCGAGTCGGCGGAAGCGGTCGCCGAGGCCTTTCCCAGTGTGCAGTTCTCCGCCCTCGAGAATCGTGCCTTCCTGCGGCGGGTGGTCACCTATCTGACCGCCGAAGCCGGGATCCGGCAGTTCCTCGATCTGGGCGCCGGGCTGCCGACCGCGGGCAATGTGCACGAGATCGCGCAGGACATCGCGCCCGAATCGCGCATCGTCTACGTCGACAACGATCCGATCGTGCTGATCCACGCCCGCACCCTGCTGAACAGCCGCCCCGAGGGCCGCACCGCGTACCTCGAGGCCGATGTCCGCGAGCCCGAGCGCATCCTCGCCCATCCCGAGCTGCTCGACACGCTGGACCTCACCCGCCCCGTGGCGCTGATGCTGGTTGCCGTGATGCATTTCCTCACCGACGACGACCGGCCCTACGAGGTGGTCGAGCGATTACGCGGCGCGTTACCCTCGGGCAGCTATCTGGTGATGACCCATGCCACCAGCGACCATCTCACCGTCGAGGACTTGGCCCAGAGCGACGAGGCCAACCGCCGCAGCGGCATCCCGTTCCGGCTGCGCTCCACCGCCGAGTTCAGCCGCTTCTTCACCGGCCTCGAGGTGGTGCCGCCGGGCATCGGCTCGGTGATGTCGTGGCGACCGGAGGGCTGGCGCGCCCACCCCCGCCCGGAAGCCGTCTCCATGCTCGGCGCGGTAGCCCGCATTCCCTGACGGCGACACGAATCGGCCCGGCGCCGCCGAAGCGATGCCGGGCCGAATGCCGTTGTGCAGCAGATACTTACGGCAGCGGGCCGCCTGCGGCGATGGCCGACAGGGTGGCGAACTCGTCGCCCTTGAGCGACGCGCCGCCGACCAGTGCACCGTCCACGTCGGTCTGCGCGATCAGCTCGCCGACGTTCTTGGCGTTGACCGAGCCGCCGTACAGCACGCGCACGGTGGCGGCGATGTCCGGGTCGGCCAGCTGCGCCAGCTCGCCCCGCAGCGCACCGCACACCTCCTGCGCGTCGGCCGGGGTGGCGACCCGGCCGGTGCCGATGGCCCACACCGGCTCGTAGGCGATGACGATCTTCGAGAACTCCTCCGCCGACAGGCCTTTCAGCGAACCGCGCAGCTGCTCCAGGTTGTACTGGACGTGCGTCTGCGCCTCCCGGACACCGAGGCCCTCGCCGATGCAGACGATCGGGGTCATCCCGTTGTCGAGCACCTTCTTGGCCTTGGCGGCGACGATGGCGTCGTCCTCGGTGTGGTACTGCCGCCGCTCGGAGTGGCCGACCACGACGTAGGTGCACCCCAGCTTGGCCAGCATGGGAGCGCTGATCTCGCCGGTGTACGCGCCCGAGTCGTGCGTGGACACATCCTGCGCGCCGTAGGTGATCAGCAGCCGGTCACCCTCCACCAGCGTCTGCACGCTGCGGATGTCGGTAAACGGCGGGAGCACCGCGACATCGACCTTCGCGAAGTACTTGTCCGGCAGGGCGAAGGCGATCTTCTGCACCAGAGCGATGGCCTCGAGGTGATTGAGGTTCATCTTCCAGTTGCCCGCGATCAGGGGCTTACGTGCCATTATTCGGACTCCCGAGCTGTCTGTTCCAGAACGCTGATGCCCGGAAGTTCCTTGCCCTCCAGGTATTCCAGCGACGCGCCGCCGCCGGTGGAGATGTGCGAGAAACCATCCTCCGGCAGACCCAGCGAACGGACGGCCGCGGCCGAGTCACCGCCACCGACCACGGTGAACGCGCCCTTGCCGGTGGCCGTGACGATCGCCTCGGCGACGCCGCGGGTACCGGCGGCGAAGTTCTCGAACTCGAACACGCCCATCGGGCCGTTCCAGAACACCGTCTTCGCCTCGGTCAGCAGCGCGGCGAAGCGCTTGGCCGATTCCGCGCCCACGTCCAAGCCCATCCAGCCGTCGGGAATCTCGTGGGCGGGCACCGTCTTCGACTCCGCGTCGGCGGCGAACTTGTCGGCCACCACGATGTCGACGGGCAGGTGGATGACGTCGGCGAAGCGGTCCAGCAGGCCCTTGCAGGTGTCCACCATCTCCGGCTGCAGCAGCGAAGTACCCACCGAAAGACCCTGTGCGGCAAGGAAGGTGAAGCACATGCCGCCGCCGATGACCAGGGTGTCGACCTTCGGCGCCAGCGCCTCGATGACATCGAGCTTGTCGGAGACCTTCGACCCGCCCAGCACGACCGCGTACGGCCGCTCCGGCTCGGTCGTCAGCTTCTGCAGCACCTCGACCTCGGCGGCAACCAGAGTGCCCGCGTAGTGCGGCAGCAGCTTCGCCACGTCGTAGACCGACGCCTGCTCGCGGTGCACCACACCGAAGCCGTCGGACACGAACGCGCCGTCGTCGCCGACCAGCTCGACCAGTGCCCGGGCCAGCTTGCCGCGTTCGGCGTCGTCCTTGCTGGTCTCGCGCGGATCGAAGCGGATGTTCTCCAGCAGCAGCACGTCACCGTCGGTGAGGCCCTCCGAGCGCGCGAGCGCGTCCTGGCCCACCACGTCACCGGCGAGCTGGACATTGCGGCCCAGCTCGTCGGCCAGCTTCGCCGCCACGGGGGCCAGCGACAGCTTCGGATCCGGCTCGCCCTTCGGACGGCCCAGGTGCGCGGTGATGACGACCTTCGCTCCGGCCTCGGCCAGCGCCTTGATGGTCGGCACCGAGGCGATGATGCGGCCGGGATCGGTGATGGTGCCGCCGTCGAGGGGAACGTTCAGGTCGGAGCGCACCAGCACGCCCCGACCCTCGACACCCTCGTTCAGCAGATCCTGAAGTGTCTTGACTGCCATAGCTTTACAGCGACTTGCCGACGAGGCCGATCAGGTCGGCCAGGCGGTTGGAGTAGCCCCACTCGTTGTCGTACCAGGAGTACACCTTGACCTGGTCGTCGATGACCTTCGTCAGCGGCGCGTCGAAGATCGACGAGTGCGGGTCGGTGACGATGTCGCTGGAGACGATCGGGTCGACGCTGTACTTCAGGATGCCCTTCAGCGGCCCCTCGGCGGCCGCCTTGAACGCCGCGTTGATCTCCTCGACGGTCGCCTTCTTCTCCAGGTCCGCGGTCAGGTCGGTGATCGAGCCGGTGGGGATCGGGACGCGCAGCGAGTAACCGTCCAGCTTGCCGTTCAGCTCGGGCAGCACCAGGCCGATGGCCTTCGCCGCACCCGTGCTGGTGGGCACGATGTTCAGGGCGGCGGCGCGGGCGCGGCGCAGGTCCTTGTGCGGGCCGTCCTGCAGGTTCTGGTCCTGGGTGTAGGCGTGGATGGTGGTCATCAGGCCCTTGACGATGCCGAACTCGTCGTTGAGGACCTTGGCCAGCGGGCCCAGGCAGTTGGTGGTGCAGGACGCGTTGGAGATGATGTTCTGGCTGCCGTCGTACTTGTCGTCGTTGACGCCCATGACGACGGTCAGGTCCTCGCCCTTGGCGGGCGCGGAGATGATGACCTTCTTGGCGCCGGCGGCCAGGTGGCCCTTCGCCTTGGTGGCGTCGGTGAAGATGCCGGTGGACTCGACCACCACGTCGACGCCGAGGTCGCCCCACGGCAGGGCCGAGGGGCCCTCCTTGATGGCGAGCGCCTTGATCCGCTGGTCGCCGACCACGATGGTGTCATCGCCGTCGAGCGAGACCTCCTGCGGCAGGCGGCCCAGGATGGAGTCGTACTTCAGCAGCGTCGCCAGCGTGGCGTTGTCGGTGAGGTCGTTGACCGCGACGATCTCGATATCCGTGGTGCCGAGCGCCTTCTGCGCTTCGACCGCCCTGAAGAAGTTCCGACCGATGCGGCCGAAGCCGTTGATACCTACCCGGACAGTCACGTTATCGCTCCTCAGCTTTCAAGCGGATTCGTTCCGTTGCAGATCCACCCTAATGCCCGCGCATTATGCCGCCGCCACGCCCCTCGTGGTCACTGCGCCACATCGGATCTCGGGTCATGGTCGCGGCCGGGCGGGCGTCAGCCCGCGGGCACTTCCTCGGTGTCGTAGAAGCAGAAGTGGTCCTTGATCTCGGCCACGTCGTCCTTGGGCTGCGGGTAGGCCCACACCAGATCCTGCGCGTCGGGAACCGACCAGTACGAGGCCGTGCCCTTGAACGGGCAGAACGAGGTGGTGTCCGAGGGTGTCAGCAGGTCCGTGCGCACGTCCTCCGGCGGGAGGTAGTAGCGCACGGGACAACCGGTCTCGCGCAGCACCAGCGGGCGGCTGCTCTCGGCGAGAATCGTGTCGCCGTGCCGTACTCGCACGTGCTGGGCGCCCTGCTCGACGGTGATGCGATGTCCAACGGTCACGATGGTGTCCTTCGGTCGGGAGCGGAAACGTGCGGTGGGGGCACGCGTCGAGTACAGCGCCGCCCACGGGCCGGTTTCTTCCCGTTCCGCCGGAATCGGGGGCGGGGGATAAAACCGCCCCCCCGCGGCCCCCCGGCTAGAAGCCATTGGGCGGGGAGCCCGGCGCGCGGATTGTTGGCGTAGGCGGTGAGATCGTCACCCACCGCGTCCGGCGGCATGTAGATATCCGTCAGCGGCCGGTCTTCGGTGGTCGCGATGTCGAGGAAGATCGCGTCCATCCGGCCCTTGTCGGCCGACC
>NZ_JARWOP010000283.1 GCF_029868745.1 Nocardia wallacei
CCGCGACGGTGCACCGATCGTGCTCTTGCACGGCGAACCGACCTGGGGATACCTGTGGCGGCATCTCGTCGGCCCGTTGTCGGGCACCCACCGCGTGGTCGTGGCCGACCACAAGGGCTTCGGCAAGAGCGCCCCCCCCCCCCGCCCGCCCCGCGCCCCCCGCCCCACTCCGCGCCCCCCCCCCCGGCGGGGGGCCCCCCCCCCCGGGCGGCGGGCGGGCCCCCGCTTCGTGTTTCAGGCCTGTTACCAGGCATTTGGCACTCTCTGGTACTTGTGTGCCAGACATTGTTTGCGTCATTCTCGGGTACTCACCAAGCAATGAACAGGCTCGGTGAGCACCCCGGGAGGCATCCATGCGCAGCAACGATCAGGTACTGGTCACGCCCTTCCAGGCGCAGGGCCTGCTACGGGGTTTTCTCATCGGCGGCCGCTGGCCCGACACCACCAAGGAGTGGGCACAGCTGCTGGTGCTCGCCGTGCGGGTCGCCAGCCTGCCCGGCCTGCTGTCCACCTCGACGGTCTTCGGCGCCCGCGAGGATCTGCCCGACGACCCGGATCCGGGCACCGTCGGCCTGGTGCTGGCCGAGGGTCCGGTGCTGGGCGACGAGGCCGTCGAGCCCGGCCGATTCGCCGAGCACGCGCCGCCCGCGCTGATCATGCTGCACCCGCCGTCGGAGACCAGGCCGTCCCTGCCGGAGTGCGCGGCGGCGGCTTCGGGTTGCGTACTGCTGCCCGGCGTCCCGCATCTGGGTCTGGAACATCGCGCCGCGTGGGTGGAGACGGAACTCGACGGCACGGTCACCACCATGGTGAGCCGAGTCGGCGTCGACCCGAACAGCGACCCCGACACCGCGGTGCTGGCCATGCTGCTCGCCGCCTGAATCGGGTCGGCTGCCGTCCCCGGACGGGTACCCTGCCGACCGTGGACGGGTACCCGAAAAGTTCGGCGTGGATCGCCAAACTTATTGCGCGCATTGCGATTTCGACGAAAGGGTGTTGGCGCGCCCCGGTAACTCAGGGTAGGCTTCTGGACAGCGAAGGGGAGTAGCCCCGAATCACGTGATCGACATACTGACCCGCGGCGGATATCGCGTCGGGGTCCGGGCACGTGAACCGGCTCCGTGCCGGTGGGCGAGACCTTCGGCCGACGACAAGACCAACCGAGCATTCGGATGCGTTGTCGGCTGAGGGCGCGCTCCGTCTTCGGCCGGCAGGCCGGAGACCTGGGAGCCGTTTCATGATCGCCACGATATTGCTGAGCTTCGGCGTGCTGTTCGTCGCCGAACTCGGCGACAAATCGCAGCTGATGGCGCTGACTTTCGCCCTGCGCTACCGGTGGTGGATCGTGCTGTCCGGCATCGCCGTCGCGAGCGTCGCGGTGAACCTGATCGCCACCGGCGTCGGGCATTTCCTCGGCGCCGCGCTGCCCACCGAGCTGATCGCGATCTGCACCGGTGTCATCCTGCTGACCGTCGGCCTGTGGACGCTGCGCGAGGCCCACACCGCCGGCGACGATTCGGAGGTGGCGCCCGAGGCCGCGGCGCAACCACCGGGACGGGCCTTCTTCGTCGTGGTCTCGGCCTTCCTGCTCGCCGAACTCGGCGACCGGACCATGTTCGCCACCGTCGCGCTGTCGTCCAACCACAGCTGGCTCGCGGTGTGGACCGGGTCGGTGCTCGGCATGGTCGCCGCCGGAGCGCTCGCCATCGCGATCGGCATCACCGTCGGCAAGCATCTGCCCGAACGACTGATCGCGATCGGATCGGGCCTGCTGTTCCTCTACATCGGCACCGCCACCCTGCTGTCCGCGCTGGCGCCGGACCTGGGCCGGGCCCCCGAACTGGCCCTCGCGACGGTCGCACCCGCGGTAGCCGGTGCGGTGCTGTGGGGACTCGCCCGGACCACCGCGCGCACCGCTGCGGAGAGCACACCCGACCATCTCGACACCCATCGTTGAGCGCGCCGCAAGCACATCGCTCGACAGCGACGGGTGAGGGCGCTACTCAGCCCGGGACAAGACCAGGCTGGGTGGCCGCGGCGGGAGCCGCGCCGAACAGGTCGCCGCTGCGGCGCACCAGTTCCAGCATCGGTTCGCGCAGTGCGTGCAGCCCGGCCGTGTCGTCGGCGGCGATGCGAGTCGTCACCATGGCGCTCAACGCGGACACCAGCGCCTGACACGCGAAACGCTGTGGCTCGGTCCGGGCGTCGAGCGTCTCGGCCAGCATCTCGACGAACGACTCCTGCAACAGGGCGCGGCGCGCGACCGCCCGCGGGCCCACGGCATACACCTCGACGAGATACAGCCGCGCGTAGGCGGGCTCGCTCGTCAGGCCGTCGAGATACGCGGTGAGCAGCACGCGCATCCGCTCCTCCAGCCCCGAGGCCGAATCCCGCAGCGCCCCAGCCGCTTCCGCGAGACGGTCCAGCAACAGCCGGACCGCCCGCTCGTAGGCCGCCTCGAAACAGTCCTCCTTGGAACGGAACTGCTCGTAGAAGGTCTCCCGGGACACCCCGGCCCGTTTGATGATCGCGGCCACCGACGTTCCCACGTAACCGTTCTCGGCCATCGCGTCGGCCATCGCGGTCAGGATGCGGTCGCGCTGCGCCGCGACCACCGTCGCCCGGGGCAGGCCGTGACGGCCGCGGGGCAGCTGACGAACGGTGCTGGCCGACTCTGGCATACCGACGACGGTAGCACCGGGGAACACCCCTGTTCACAAACGGTTCGGCGGCGGCCCCCGGCCGAATCGCCCGGAACGCCGGTTATGGTGCTTGTTGACGGAAGGCCAGCGAGGGCCGTCACAAACGAGAGGACCAAAACACCGTGGAGATTTCGGGATCCGCCGCAATCGTCACCGGAGCTGCGTCCGGCCTGGGCGCCGCGACCGCCGCGCGCTTCGCCGACCTGGGGGCCACCGTATTCGGGCTGGACCTGCAGCAGTCCATCGAGCGCGCCGGCGACAGCGTGCCGCCGGGCGTCACCCTGATTCCGACCGATGTCACCAGCGGCGACGAGGTGGCCGCCGCCGTCGCCACGGTCGTCGAGTCCGGCGTGCCGCCGCGCATCGTCGTGAACTGCGCCGGCGTCGGCTGGGCCGGCCGGATCCTGTCCAAGAACGGCCCGCACGATCTGGAGCTGTTCCGCACGGTCATCACCGTGAACCTGCTCGGCACCTTCAACGTGATGCGGCTGGCCTCCGACGCCATCGCCAAGACCGAGCCGGTCGACGAGTACGGCCAGCGCGGCGTCGTCATCAACACCGCGTCGGTGGCGGCCTTCGAGGGCCAGGTCGGCCAGATCGCCTATTCGGCGTCCAAGGGCGGCGTGGCGGGCATGACCATCCCGGCCGCCCGCGACCTGGCGCAGTTCGGCATCCGGGTGGACACCATCGCCCCCGGCATCATCGACACCCCGATGCTGGCCGGTGTCACCGAGGAGTACCGCAAGGGCCTGGAGGCGGGCGTGCCGTTCCCCTCGCGCCTGGGCCGCCCCGACGAGTACGCGCAGCTGGCGCAGTACATCGTCGAGCACGACTACCTCAACGGCGAGGTCTTCCGCATGGACGGCGCCCTGCGCATGGCGCCGCGCTGACGCGAGGCCGCGGACCGCGCCCGGCTGTCAGGAAGCGTCCGAGGCCGGGCGCAAACGGACCAGAACACGGCGGGTGCTGTCGATGGTGGCCTCGGCGACGGCCTTCGTCACGAAGTGGCCGACGGCGTTGACCAGGAACAGCACCACGATCGCGGCGGGAGCCCAGGACCAGCTGAGGGCCAGCAGGATGCGGTCGAAGGTGGTGTGCGGCTGCACCACCGGCTCCCAGCTGTTGAGCCGGGCCCACCGGCCCAGGAACACGCCGACCGCGCACGACAGGTGCAGGCCGAGCGTGACGGGCAGCCGATAACGGCCGAGCCCGCTCGCGTCCAGGAACCGGCCGACCTCGGCCAGGGCCAGATAGTAGGCCAGGAAGCCGGAGACGATGAACACCGTGTACAGCGGCAGCACGGTCGTCACCACCGGCCCGTCGCCGACCGCGTGGATGTCGTAGCGCAGGTGCACCAGATCGGTCACCACGTACGGCGCGTTGGGCAGGAACAGCACGAACAGCACCAGACCCGCCCACCAGAACGGCGACCGCGCCGCCGTCCCGGCCCCGCGGCCGGTGCGGAACACGAGCAACGCCAAGGCCACCGGGATCCACGCCAGCACGGAGTTCCAGGCCATCCAGAAGAAATCTCGACGAGCCACGTGCACCAGGCTCGCCCCCACCGAATCGAGCACATTCATACCTCCATGATGAGGTACGCACGGCGGTGCTCCGCGGGCCGAGCGGACAACCCAAGGCTCACGCCGCTCGACAACACAAGGCCCACACCGATTCACAGCACAAAGCCCACACCGTTATCGGTGTGGGCTTTGATGTGGTGGTCTGCGCTTACAGGGCGCGGACGCCGGAGGCCTGGGGGCCCTTCTTGCCCTGGGTGATCTCGAAGCTCACCTGCTGGCCCTCGTCGAGGCCGCGGTAGCCGCTGCCCTCGATCTCCGAGTAGTGGACGAACACGTCCGGGCCGCCCTCGTGCGCGATGAAGCCGTAGCCCTTCTCCGCGTTGAACCACTTCACGGTTCCCTGAACCATTTTCTTCTCCTGAAAGGGTTGTTGCCGGCGCCGCGGCTGCGGCGTCCGGGTCGCATCCAGACGGCGACTTGCAACTTGCCTGGCAAGGAGAAGCGACGCCCGCACAATGCTCCGCGCGAGCATGATGAACACGAACACACAAAAGATGCGACCATCTACAGTAACGCATCGGCACCGAAAAGGTTCCGGTGCCGGGGCGGCCATGACCAGGATCACAGCCGCCCCGAGCGGATCGGTCGGTCGGTTTACAGCGAGCGGGTGAGCCGCTCGGCCAGCACCTGAGCGAAGTGCGCCGGATCCTTCAGCTCGCCGCCCTCGGCCAAAACCGCCGTGCCGTACAGCAATTCGGCGGTCTGAGCGAGATCGGCGGACTTGTCGGCATCGGATCCGTGCTCGCCGTACGCGTCGCGCAGACCCGTGACCAGCGGATGACCCGGATTGAGTTCCAGGATGCGCTTGGTCTCCGGCAGCGCCTGGCCCGATGCCCGGTACATGCGCTCCAGCTGCGGGGTGAAGTCGAAGACGTCACCCACGACACACGCCGGTGAGGTGGTCAGGCGGCTCGACAGCCGCACCTCCTTCACGCTGTCGCTGAGCGTCTCCTGCATCCACTTCAGCACGTCGCCGAAGTCCTTCTCCTGCTGTTCGCGCAGCTGCTCGGAGGCCTTCTTCTCCTCCTCGCTCTCCAGATCCACCTCGCCCTTGGCGATGGACTGGAACTTCTTGCCGTCGAACTCCGGCACCGAGCCGACCCACATCTCGTCGACCGGATCGGTGAGAACCAGCACCTCGAGACCCTTGGCCTTGAACGCCTCCATGTGCGGCGAGTTCTCGATCTGCTGCCGGGACTCGCCGGTCATGTAGTAGATGGCGTCCTGGCCGTCCCGCATGCGCTCCACGTACTCCGCGAGCGTGGTCGGCTGCTCGTCAGAATGCGTGGAGGCGAAGGAGGAGACCTGCAGAATGGTCTCGCGGTTGTCGAAGTCCGACAGCAGGCCCTCCTTGAGGACGCGGCCGAACTCCTTCCAGAAGGTCGCGTACTTCGACTCGTCCTCGGATTTCTCGGACGCGGCGGACTGCATCTCCTTGATGGTCGACAGCACCTTGCGCACCAGGCGCTTGCGGATCATCTGGATCTGCCGGTCCTGCTGCAGGATCTCGCGCGAGACGTTGAGCGACAGGTCCTGCGCGTCCACCACGCCCTTGACGAAGCGCAGATACTCCGGCATCAGCTCTTCGCAGTTGTCCATGATGAACACGCGGCGGACGTAGAGCTGCACGCCGCGCTGGTGGTCACGCTGGAACAGATCGAACGGCGCGTGCGACGGAATGAACAGCAGCGCTTGATATTCGAAGGTGCCCTCGGCCTTGAGCGGGATGGTCTCCAGCGGATCGTCCCAGGCGTGCGAGACGTGCTTGTAGAACTCCTTGTACTCCTCCTCGGAGACCTCGCTCTTGGGCCGTGTCCACAGCGCCTTCTGCGAGTTGAGCGTCTGCTCCTCGAGGATCGTCTTCTCCTGCTTGTCCTCGCCCTCACCCTCGGTGACGGTCCGCTCCACCTGCATGCGGATCGGCCAGGCGATGAAATCGGAGTACTTCTTGACGATGTCGCGGAGCTTCCACTCCTGGGTGTAGTCGAAGAGGTGATCCTCTTCGTCGGCCGGCTTGAGGTGCAGCGACACCGCGGTGCCCGGCGGCGCCTCGTCCAGGGTTTCGATGGTGTAGGTGGAGCTGCCCGCGGCGGACTCCCACCGGGTGGCGGTCGTCTCGCCGGCGCGGCGGGTGGTCAGGATGACCTTGTCGGCCACCATGAAGGTCGAGTAGAAGCCGATACCGAACTGACCGATCAGTTCCTCGGCCTCGGTCTGCGACTTCTTGGCCTCCAGCAGTTGCCGGCGCATCTCGGCGGTGCCCGACTTGGCCAGAGTGCCGATCAGGTCCACCACCTCGGCCCGCGACATGCCGATGCCGTTGTCGCGGACGGTGAGGATCCGGTTCTCCTGGTCGACCTCCAGTTCGACGTGTAGATCCGAGGTGTCCACCTCGAGATCCTTGTCCCGGAACGACTCCAGGCGCAGTTTGTCCAGCGCATCGGAGGCGTTCGAGATCAATTCGCGGAGGAAAGTGTCCTTGTTCGAGTAGACCGAGTGGATCATCAGTTCCAGGAGCTGATGAGTCTCGGCCTGAAACTCCAGCTGTTCGACGTGCTCAGTCACGACCAGATATTACGACGGCCGCGCGGTCGACGGCACGGGGCTGGGTCCCCGGAAGTCGATCATGGCCGGGACCTCGGTCTCGGCGCTCCGCGCGCCGGGGCGGCGCGGCGACATCCACTCGCGCAGCGCGAGGGTGGCGCGCACGTCGTCCTCGTTGTATTCGAGCAGGCGGGTGCGCTGGGTGAGATCGGGTTCGCCGTCGTAGCCGACCGCGTGCCGGTACCAGCTCATCGACGCCTCGCCGCCGGCCTCCGGATCGCGCCAGGAGAACCCGGCCACGGGGGCGATCTTCTTCAGGCCCTTGCCGTTCGGGCAGATGAACTGTTCGGAGACGGCCTGGAACATGTCGACCCACTGCGGGCCGTCGACGAAATCGCGCACCTGGTGCTCGGTCGGCACGCCCGGCATGCCCGCGAACCGGCGGGCCGACTCGTAGAGCCATTTGTCCTCGGCGGTGCGCGAATAGCAATACGCCGCAAAGGTTTTCCCCGCCACCGCGGCCTCGGCGCGCACGCCCATCAGCCAGCCCCAGAACTCGGCGAAGGAGCGGGCCTCGTCGTTCGTGGGCAGCGGATCCCAGGTGACGAACGGGCGGTACACGCCGTCGAGCAGCGTGCCCCACAGGTAGGCGCCGTATTCCTGGAAGCTCTCCAGGTCGACGTCGACCTCCACGTCGGCGCGCTGCACGCGCACCTGTTCGAAACGGCGGACCAGCGGGGCGCCGGAGATCCAGGCGCGCGCGGTGACCACCGTCTCGGCGAAGGGCTCGTGCTGCCAGTCGTCCGGGTCGTCGCCCGTCCAGCTCGCCAGATCCTCGATGGTCTGCACGCCGTGGCGGCGCAGCAGTTCGGCGCGCGAGCCGGGGGCGACCAGGCTGACATCGCGATGCTCCGTCAACCAGCGCTCGCAGCTGGGGATCTCGGGCGCGGCGGAACGGCTCCACCACGGGCAGCGGCGGCATTCGGGCACCTTGGACGGGATCGTCGGCAGCTCGCCACGCACCACCCCGATGCGGTCGGCGTAGCGGCGGTCGTACTCGTCGAGCAGCGGGCCCAGCTCGTGCACCAGGATGCGGTCGAAGTGGTAGCCGATCGCGCCGCCG
This sequence comes from Nocardia wallacei, assembly GCF_029868745.1. GTDB lineage: Bacteria > Actinomycetota > Actinomycetes > Mycobacteriales > Mycobacteriaceae > Nocardia > Nocardia wallacei_B. The sequence goes on from NZ_JARWOP010000283.1 coordinate 7,953, forward strand.
ACCAGCGCCGGGCCGGCCAGGCCGTGGCGCTGGAGCATGCGGTAGAGATGGGCCAGCCGCTGCTGGTCGCGCGGCTGGGTGCGGACCCGGACGTGCCGGTCCGGCTGGGGATCCCAGCGGTACAGGTCCGAGGTCAGCGGGTGGTGGTCGGCCGGGTCGGGCTGGCGTGGGTCGGTGACCTTGTGGTTCACCACGATCACCGGGATGTAGCCGCCGCGGTCGGTATCGCGCAGCAGGATCTCCGAGCCGCCGCGCCGACCGGTCTCCGGCTCCTGCGGCAGCAGCGCGCCCCAGATGCGCCCCGCGCCCTCGGCACAGGCGCGCAGGGTGGCCGCGGCGCGCTCGGCGGCCGGGAGCGTGGGATCGATGACGACCCAGCCGTCGGGATCGGCCGACACCAGGGTGTCGCGCACGTGTGCGCGATGCGCCACCGCCGCCTCGCGGCGCTGCTTGATTCCCGCGTCCTCGGCCACGCCCGTCAGCACCTCGGGATGAGTGGCCTCCAGCAGCAACCGGTGCCGGCAACCGATCAGCGCCCGCGCGTCGACGTAGGCCACCCGCTGTCTTTCGACAGGGCTTGCGGCGGAACGTGTTTCCCGCTCCACGCCCGGCGCGACCGCCCGCGCCCCGGGCACCGCGGCCCCCCGCCGCTCGGCGCTCCCGCCGTCGTCATCGCGACCGTTCCGATCGCCGCTGCCCGAATACACGTAAGCAGTATGGTCCAGACCCCCGACACCCTCGCGAACCGCACCGCACGCGCGGTCTCGAACCGGCGCTCGGCGATCGGGCGCCGCGTGCCCTCGCAGGCGGTCACACCGACCGGTTAGGGTTGGCGCAAACTGTGTGTGCATCGAAAGACACGGCAGGTAGCGGCTGCCTGTGCGGACTGGCATTACTACATGGAGGGCCTTCGGATGGGGTTGTTCACCAAGCGCAAGGGGCGGGCGGACCGCAAGGCCGAGGCGAAAGCCCTCAAGCACAAGGCCGCCCTGGAGGCCAAGCTCGGCGCCCGCAACGAACGCAAGCGCAACCGCGCCGAGATCCGCGCCCAGCGCGATGTCGCCAAACAGCAGATCGCGACGCTGAAGGCAGAAGAGAAGGCCGCGTTGAAGAAAGCCGAGAAGGCCGAGCGCGACCTGCTGTCGGCCGGTCAGGTCAAGAAGTATCTGGGTGTGGCCCGAGTGCTGATCCCGGTGCTGGCCCCGTTGGCCTATCGCGCCGCGACATTCGTCCGCGGGCAGCTCGACACCCGCCGGGCGCACCGGCTGGGCATCGGACTCGATCAACTCACCGACTTCAGCGGGCACGGCGCGAAGCTGCAGGCGCGCGTCGCCAATGCCGAAGCGGCACTCGACAAGATCGCGGCCAAGGGCAACGACGATGACGACGCCGGAAAGTTCGTCACCGCCACCCGTGATCGCCTGGAGAGCCTGACCGCCGCCGTCCGCACCGCCGAACAGATGCCGCCCCAGCGCCGCCGCGCCGTGCACACCTCCATCTCCCACGAACTGTCCGGCATCGAGGCCGACGTCCTCGCACGCCTCGGCGTTCACTGACTCCGACCCCGCCCATGCTCCACCCCGGTCCGCCTCCACCCCGGCCGGTGGGTTCCGCACCCACGGGCCGGATTCGCGGCACGCTGACCGGTGCGGCCGTCGCGGTGCTGGCGGTGGCCGCGCACGGGGCCGCCGGGGGCGGCTATCCGGGGTCGACCTCATCGATGCTGCTGGTGCTCGCGGCGGCGGTGATCGGCACGCTCACCGGAGTTCGGCGGACGACCGGAACTCGCGGTCGCGCATGGCTTTTCGCCATGCTGGTGGGCGGGCAGCTCGCCGGGCACGTGGCGCTCACCGCGGCCGTCGGTCACGACCACGGTGCGGCAACCCGCGAAAACTCCCCTGCCGCGGACTTTTTCGGCGGCGAGATCCCCTTGCCGTCGAGCTGGATGCTGCTCGCGCACGTGCTCGGGGCGCTGCTGTGCGCGGTGCTGATCGCCGCCGCCGAGCGGCTGTATCGCGCTGTCTCGCAAGCCGTCCGGAGCAGCACGAGCGTGCCGTGCCCGCCGCCCGTGGCGCGCGCGGCCCGCTGGCCCGGCGCGACGACCCGGACGTATCGCTTTCTCCGTCCCGGCGCGATCGGTGCGCGCGCGCCGCCGGTGTGGGCCTGACCAGCCGACACTCATTCCCTCACCGAGAAAGTCTTTCGCATGTCCACACTCTCGCGGATCTCGCGCGCCCTCGTCGCGGCCGGCGCCGCCACCGGACTGGCCCTGCTGGCCACCGGCACCGCGGCCGCACACGTCACGGCCGACGCGCCCGGCGCCAAGCAGGGCGGCTACGCCGTCGTCACCTTCCGGGTCCCGACCGAATCGGCGACCGCGGCCACCACCGGCCTGACCGTCAAGCTGCCCGGCCTGAGTTCGGCGCGCACCGAACCGCTGCCGGGCTGGAGCACCCGGATCGACAAGAACGACCAGAACCAGATCGTGGCCGTCACCTGGACCGCCGACCCCGGTAATCCCGGCGTGAACGCCACTCAGTTCCAGCGCTTCGTGCTCGCCGTCGGACCGCTGCCCGCGCAGGACACGGTGAGCTTCCCCGCCGCCCAGACCTACAGCGACGGCAAGGTCGTCGAGTGGAACCAGCCGATGGGCCCCGACGGCGCCGAGCCGGAACACCCCGCCCCTGAGATCGCCCTCGCCGCAAGCGGTTCCGGTGACGCGCACGGCGTCACGGCGGGCGACAGCGACGACGACGAGCACGAGACCGACGACACGGCACGCTGGCTCGGCGGCATCGGCCTCGCCCTCGGCGCGGTCGGCGCGCTGCTCGGGCTGGGCGCCCTGCTCCGAGGCCGGCGGTCGTGATCCGGCGGCTGCTCACCGGCGTCGTGGCCGCCCTGCTGTTGGGCGGCCTGGCCGCGCTGAGCGCCGGTCCGGCCGCCGCACATTCCGCGGTGATCGCCACCGATCCGGCCGACGGCGCGCAGCTCGCCGCCGGACCGGCCCGCGTCTCCCTCACCTTCAACGAGAATCTACAGCCGAGTTTCCCGTCGCTGACGGTCGTCGGGCCGGACGGAAACCGCTGGGACAAGGGACAACCCGAGGTGAACGGGCCCGCCGTCAGCGTCGCGGTGGGCGAGCTGGGACCGGCCGGGCAGTACACGATCGCGTACCGGGTCACCTCCGCCGACGGCCACCCGGTCAGCGGCACCCGGACCTTCACCCTGACCACGCCCGGCAACGGCGCCCCCGGCGCGAAGGCCGGTGCGGCGAGCGAGTCCGGCGACGGCGAGTCCGGCGGAATTCCGGTGTGGGTGTTCATCGTCGCCGCGGTCGTGATCCTGGGCGGGGTGCTGGCGGTGCTGCTGCTCGGCCGCGGGAGCGCCCGCAGACAGCAGTGAGCAAGGCGACCGGCGGCAGTTCGACCGCCCTGCGGGCGGCGCTGCTGCTGGTCGTTCCCGCGGCGCTGCTCGGCGCGGCACTGGCGTGGGCGCTGGCCGCATCGGATCCGGTGCAGTCCGAGGCGCCGGTGCGCGCGCTGGCCGACTGCGCCGGCGCGGTGGTTCTCGGCCTGGCCGCCCTGCCCCGGCTGCACGACCGGCTGCGGCCGCCGTGGCGGCTCGCGGCCGGAATCGGCGGGCTCTGGGCCGCAACGGAATTCGCGGTGCTCGCGTGCGAGGCCGCGCAGGTGGTCGGCGTCCCGGTGCTGCGATTGCGGATAGGGCAGTTCGGCGACTATCTCGCGCATATCAGCGGCGGACAGGTCGGCATCGCGATCCTGATCGGCACCTGCTCGATCACCGGCTACTGCACCCTGGCCTATCGGCGGCCGCGGCACGCCACCGCCGATCTGGTGGTGGTGTTCGCGGCGGTCGCGCTGGTGCTGCGGCCGATCACCGGGCACATGTCGCAGCAGGCGTTCGGCTCGGTGCTGGCCGCGGGGCACGCGCTGGCCGCGGCGGTCTGGTTCGGGCTGCTGCTGGCGCTGGCGCTGGTGACCCGCACCCGCGGCGAGTGGGCGGTGGTACTGCCGCGCTACTCGGCGTGGGCACTGCCCGCACTGGCGGTGGTGACGGTGACCGGCGTGTGTAACGGCCTGGTCCGGCTGGGCGGGCTGAGCCCGCTGCTCGACACCGGCTACGGCCGCATCCTGCTGGCCAAGACGGCGCTGCTGGCCGGACTGCTGGCGCTGGGCTGGTGGTGGCGTCGCCGCTGGGTGCCGCTCGCCGGTGACCACCGCATGACCGCCGAATCCTCGCTGCGCCGAGCGATTTTCGAGGTGGTGACGATGGCGGTGGTGTTCGGGCTGGCGGCCTCCCTGGCCGTGACCGCGTAACGTGGCAAGCTGGCATCCGTGACCGAATCAGCACACCATGTCGCGACAGCCGACCTGGCCGACGAGATCGGCCCCGACATTCGCAGCTGCGATACCCAGTTCACGCAGTTCGGCGGCCGCGAGGCCTTCGCCGGGCGCATCGTCACCATTCGATGCTTCCAGGACAACCTGCTGGTCAAGCAGACGCTGAGCGAACCCGGCGCAGGCCGGGTGCTGGTGGTCGACGGCGGCGCCAGTGTGCACACCGCGCTGGTCGGCGACATCATCGCCGGTCGCGGCGTGGACAACGGCTGGTCCGGCGTCGTGGTCCACGGCGCGGTGCGCGACTCGGCGATCCTGCGCACCCTCGACATCGGCGTCAAGGCACTGGGCACCAATCCGCGCAAGAGCACCCAGACCGGTGCGGGCGAGCGCGACGTACCGGTCGAGTTCGGCGGCGTCACCTTCGTGCCCGGCGAGATGCTCTACAGCGATGCCGACGGCATCGTGGTCCGGGCCGAGCCGTAAGCGCAACTGCGCCACTGTCGCAGTTGCGTCAGGGGTTGACCACGCGGGCCTCGTGTCCCGCCAGCGCGACCACGTCGCCCGCGTGCAACTGACGCCCGCGACGTAACTCGACCTCGTCGTTGACGCGAACCAGGCCGGAGGCTATGACCGTCTTCGCCTCCGAGCCGGTATCGATGAGATTGGCCAGCTTGAGAAACTGCCCGAGCCGAATGACTTCGTCATCGATCGGTACATCGACTGGATCCGACATGCATACATCATTACCTTTCCGATCCGGTGTGACGCATCCCGGGCTCACGGCACGGACATGCCCGGCTACGTTCTGTGCACGAGCGCGGACAACATTCACACTGATTCGGTGACTTCGACGCAGGACCGGCAACACCAGGACACCGAGCACAGACCGCGGTCGCCGGAGGTGCCGCATCGCGGGCACGGGCGGTTGCGCGAGGTGCCCCACATCGTCGGTCTCGTCCTGGGCGTGTTCGCCGTCCTGTGCGGATTGTGGAGTATCTCCCCCGGCCTACGCTTCATCACCCAGGTCCCGCGGCGCTACCTCGACGCCTACTACTTCGACGCCCCCGACACCAGCCTGGTGTGGGCGCTGATCGTCGGCCTGCTGGCCGGCGCCACCGCCAGCCGCAAGCGCGTCGCGTGGTGGCTGCTGGTCATCTACATGGCGTTGCTGGCGCTGGCCAACGCGCTCGAATTCGCCGACGAGGGCAATGTTCACGATCTCGTCGCGCTCGTGGTGCACGCCCTGGTGATCGGCCTGCTGGTCGCCGCGTGGTCGGAGTTCTACACCCACGTGCGGCGCGGCGCGGCGTGGCGGGCGCTCGGCGTGCTGGCCGGTGGGCTGGCGATCGGATGCCTGGTCGGCTGGGGACTGGTGGAGCTGTTCCCGGGCACCCTGCCGCGCGGCGCCGAACGCCCGCTGTGGGCGATCTCCCGGGTGACGGCGACGATCCTGGTCAGCAACGACAATTTCGACGGTCATCCGCCGCACCTGGTCAACCTGCTGCTCGGCTTCTTCGGTTTCCTCGCCCTGATGGCCGCGGTCGTCGTGCTGTTCCGTTCGCAGCGCGCCGAGAACGCCATGACCGGACCTGACGAGTCGGCGCTGCGCGGGCTGCTGGAACGTTCGGACGTGGAGGATTCGCTCGGCTACTTCGCCACCCGCCGCGACAAGGCGGTGGTGTTCGCGCCGAGCGGCAAGGCGGCGCTCACCTATCGCGTGGAGTTGGGCGTCTGCCTGGCCTCCGGCGATCCGATCGGGGTCCGCGAGGCCTGGCCGCAGGCGATCGACGCCTGGCTGCGGCTGGCCGACCAGTACGGCTGGGCGCCCGCGGTCATGGGCGCGAGCGAACAGGGCGCCACCGCCTACCGGCGGGCGGGTCTCTCGGCCCTGCGCCTGGGTGACGAGGCCATCCTCGACACCCGCTCGTTCTCGCTGGCCGGACCGGAGCTGAAGCAGGTCCGCCAGGCCGGGAACCGGCTGCTCAAGCAGGGTTTCTCGGTGCGCATCCGCCGCCACGGCGAACTCACCCCCGACGAGACCGAGCAGATGATCTCGCGCGCCGACGCCTGGCGCGACACCGAGACCGAACGCGGCTTCTCGATGGCGCTGGGCCGCCTCGGCGATCCGCTGGACGGCTGCTGCTTGCTGGTCGAGGCGGTGGACAAGCAGGGCCGGGTGTGGGGCCTGCTGTCGCTGGTGCCGTGGGGGCGCACGGGGGTGTCGCTGGATGTGATGCGACGTGATCCCAAGGGCCCCAACGGGGTCATGGAACTGATGATCTCGCAGCTGGCCCTCAGCTCCGGGCAGTACGGCATCACCCGGGTGTCGCTGAATTTCGCGGTCTTCCGCTCGGTGTTCGAGGAGGGCGGGCGGATCGGCGCCGGGCCCGTGCTGCGGCTGTGGCGCAGTGTGCTGATGTTCTTCTCGCGCTGGTGGCAGCTGGAGGCGCTGTACCGGTCCAACGTGAAATACCAGCCGCAGTGGGTGCCGCGGTTCTTCCTGTTCGAGGACCGCCGCCAACTGCCCCGCGTCGCGATGGCCAGCGCGCTGGCCGAGGGCTTCCTGCCGCGCTTCGGCAAGCAACCGGATGCCATGGCGCACACCGGCTTACATTCGGCGGTGCCGCCGATGGTCACCGGCCTGCACGCCGACGGCAGCCCGCCCGAACTCCCGCCCGCCGAACTCGAGCAGGCCGCGCGGCGGCCCGAACAGGTGCGGGTCCGGATGGACAAGGTGCAGCGGCTGGAGACCGCGGGCGTGGACGCCTATCCGGTCGCCTATCCCCCGACCCACACCGTGGCCGCGGCCCGGCGCTCGCCCAAGGGCACCACGGTGCGAGTGTGCGGGCGGCTGTTACGGATTCGCGACTACGGCGGGGTGATCTTCGCGGTGCTGCGCGACTGGTCCGACGACATCCAACTGGTCATCGATCGCGGCCGGGTGGGCGCCGACCGGGCCACCGATTTCGACGAGTACTTCGATCTCGGCGACCTGATCGAGGTCAGCGGCCAGGTCGGGCACAGCCGCCGCGGCGAGCTGTCGCTGCTGGCCCAGGACTGGCGGATGATCGGCAAGTGCCTGCATCCGCTGCCGGACAAGTGGAAGGGCCTCGCCGATCCCGAGGCGCGGGTGCGGCGGCGCTACGTCGACATGGCGGTCAACACCGAGGCCCGCGAGGTGCTGGCCAAGCGCAGCGCGGTGGTGCGGTCACTGCGGGACACGTTGCACGGCTGGGGTTTTCTCGAGGTGGAGACGCCGGTGCTGCAGCAGGTGCACGGCGGCGCCAATGCCACGCCGTTCACCACCCACATCAACGCCTACGACCTCGACCTGTATCTGCGCATCGCGCCGGAGCTCTACCTGAAGCGGCTGTGCGTCGGCGGCATGGAGAAGGTGTTCGAGCTGGGCCGGGTGTTCCGCAACGAGGGTGTGGATTACAGCCACAACCCGGAGTTCACGATCCTGGAAGCCTATGAGGCGCACAGCGATTACGAGCGGATGATGCACGCCTGCCGGCAGCTGATCCAGGAGGCGGCGGTGGCCGCCAACGGGAAATGCGTCGCGCTGCGGCCGGGGCCGGACGGCGCCCTGACCGAGGTGGACATCTCCGGCGACTGGCCGGTCAAGACGGTGCACGGCGCCATCTCGGCGGCCATCGGCGAGACGATCGGCCCCGACACCGAGGCGGAACGGCTGCGCACGCTGTGCGACAAGGCCGACGTGCCGTACCAATTCGGCTGGGACGCCGGGCAGATCGTGCTGGAGATGTACGAACACCTGGTCGAGGACCGCACCGAGGAACCCACGTTCTACATCGACTTCCCCACCTCGGTGTCGCCGCTGACCCGCGCCCACCGTGCCATCCCGGGCGTGGCCGAACGCTGGGACCTGGTGGCCTGGGGCGTGGAGCTTGGCACCGCCTACAGCGAGCTGACCAATCCGATCGAACAGCGCCGCCGCCTCACCGAGCAGTCGCTGCTGGCCGCCGGCGGCGACCCCGAGGCGATGGAACTGGACGAGGAATTCCTGCAGGCGCTGGAATTCGCCATGCCCCCGACCGGTGGTCTCGGCGTCGGCGTGGACCGGGTGGTCATGCTGATCACCGGCCGCAGCATCCGCGAAACCCTGCCCTTCCCCCTGGTGAAACCGCGGGGCTGAGCCGCCGTGCCCGCTGCCCGCCCGGTACGGCAGAGTAGGACGGGTGCAGCTTGTTCTCGTACGTCATGCCCAGCCGGAGCGGGTGTTCACCACGTCCGGCCCGGCCGATCCGGAACTCACGGAGTTGGGCGCCGCGCAGGCGGCGCGGGTGCCGGACGTGCTGGCCCGGATGGAGGGCGGGCCGCACCGTGTCACCCGCGTGGTCAGCAGTCCGCAGCGCCGCGCCGTGGCGACGGCCGTTCCGACGGCGGAGAAGCTGGGACTCGCGGTCGAGACCGTCGACAACCTCGCCGAGTACGACCGCGACCTGCCCGTGTACATCCCGATCGAGGACGCGCGCCGGGAGTTCCGGGCCACCTACGACCGCATCAAATCCGGGTATCTGCCCGAGCAGATCGACGGCCCGGCGTTCATCGGCCGGGTGCTGGAATCGGTCGATCGGCTCGTCTCGGCCGCCGACCGCTCCGACACGGTGGTCGTCTTCGCGCACGGCGGCGTGATCAACGTGCTGCTGCAGGACGTGCTGGGCCTGGCGCGCCCGCTGACCTTCCCGATCGACTACTGCTCGATCACCCGAATCCTGTACTCGCGCACGGGCACCCGGACCGCGGCCACCGTCAACGAGAACGGGCACGTCTGGGACCTGTTGCCGCGCAATCTCGCCGGCGGGGCCTGAAACTCCCAGGAAACTGCCAGTCGGGTCGGATTCCGGTCTCAGCAACGACACGTTCGATGGGATCTCGTGGGCCGTGCGCTCGTGGCGGCTCATGTTCCTAGAGAAAGGCATTCCGTTGCTCTCAACCAGGAAGTCAACCCGTTCCCGGCGCGCCGTCGCCCGGGTCGCCGTCGCCGGTGCGCTGGCCGCAGTGCCGATCGCCGCGGTGGCGGTTCCGGCCTTCGCCGACGCGCCCGCGGCCGGCGACGTCGATTGGCCGCAGCACCACGGCGACGGCCATCACCACCGCCACCACGGACCGGGCGACGGTCCCGGCCGGCCGGGTCCGGGTGGTCCCGGCCCGTTCCACCCCGGCCCCGACGGCCCGCAGCTACCGCCCACCGGCTCCTTCGGCTGACCACCGCACAGTTCCCGAGACGAGGGCCACTCCGCCACGGAGTGGCCCTTCGTGCGTTGTCGGCCCGCGCGTCGTGTCGGCGGGCGCGAGCGCTGTCCGTTCCCAGACGGTTGCCAGGCGGATCGCATTCCCGTCCCAGCCTCCGCGACTTCTATGGGAAGCGTGAACGCCGACCGCGGCGATTCATCTTCCGACAGAAAGAGATTGCGTTGTCGAACACCGCGAACACCTCGTCCACCAAGCCGGCCCGCGCTCGCGGCCGGGTGATCCGCGTCGCCGCCGCGGGCGCCCTGGCCGCCGTCTCCCTGACGGCCGTCGCAGTCCCGGCCTTCGCCGCCACCACCGACGCGGACGCGACCGCCACCTCGATCGCCTGGCAACCGGACGGCCAGCGCCCGCCGGGCGACCAGGACCATCGCAACGACGGTGACCACCGCGGCGACGACCGGCGCGGCCCCGACGGCGACAACCGACGACCCGATACCCCGAACCAGAACCCGTTCCCGGGAGTGC
>NZ_JARWOP010000284.1 GCF_029868745.1 Nocardia wallacei
ACACCATCAACCCCTATGGCCCCTGCGCTAAACCCGCCACCCCCACCACCAACACCACAATGGCCATCACCGCACCACTCTCCGGACACCGGGGGCCGCCCTTGGCGCCACCCGAGATGATCGCCGAAGCGGGATGACACCCGCCGGCGAGAACGACGTCGTCCGGCGTCGCGAGCTGCCGAAACATCGGTCACACGACCGGTGAAAGCACTCACCACGCCGCCCGGCACACAGGCCGGGCGGCTACCTTCTGGACGCCTCCGGAGAATTCACGCCGTCACCCTACAACGCCACGCCGCGCGGCGGCTACGACAAATGCACCCAGCGCCCGGGCGACGGGACGCCCGCGGTGTCCACGACGAAGACCAGGTACCAGCCGGGCGGTGCCAGCGCGGCCGCCGACGGCATGGCCAGCGAGACCTCCCCGGGGCCGCTGACCGTGACGGGCAGGTCGATCAGCCGCTGGTCGTTGTTGGTGGAGTGGGTGCAGGAGGTGGGATGCACCAGACAGGCGTCGCGCAACTCGGCGGACGTGGTGGCGGTGAGCATCGAGCCGTAACCCGCTGTGTTGGAAGACAATTGGAGTTCCGGCCGGTCGCCTCGGAAAAGGTATGGCGGCCAGAACATCTCGATGCGCAGCTCCTCGGTCTTGCGCTGCGGATTGGAGCCCGCGGTGATCACCTTGCCGTCCGGCGTGAGCACGGCGACCGAATGGTAAAGGCGCGGTACGCGTTCCGGCGCGGTGTGCAGCCAGGCGCCGGTGTCGGGATCGAGGAGTTCCGCGTGTGCCGGGGCCATATCGGCCATCTCCTCCATCGCCGAACCGCCCGCGACCAGGACGGTTCGGTCCGGCAGCAGCACCGCGCTCAGGTGCATCCGCGGATGATGCATCGGGGGTCCGGGTTCGTACGCCGGTTCGGGCGCGCTGAAGTCGACGATCCGGGTGTCGTCCAGAACCGCTGCGGCCGAATGCATGTCGTAGCCACCGCCGCCGAGAATCATCACCCGCTGCCGCTGGGCGGGCGGGAGCAGGACGCTGCTGGACTGGTTGCGGGCCTCGGGATCGGTCAGTCCGGGCACCACGGTGACCGCGCCGGTGGCCGGGTCCCAGATCGACGGGCGCATACCGTTGTTGCCGCCCATCTGGCCGCCGGTGTAGAACAGCCGCCCGTCGGCCAGCAGGACCAAGTGGCCGTACATCGGGATCGGTCCGGGCACCGGGAGCGGTGACCAGGTCTGGGTCGCGGTGTCGAACAGTTCGGGTACCTGGGACAGGAAGTTGTCGGTGCCCAGCCCCGAGGTTGTCACCACGTTGCCGTCGGGGAGCTTCGCCAGCGTCGGGTACCAGCGACCGAAGGCCATGTCCGGCAACCGGTTCCAGACCAGCGCCTGGGGGTCGAAGACGAGGGCGTCGGTCAGCCCGTAGAACGGATCGTAGCGTCCGGTGCCGCCCACCGCGAGCAGCCGTCCGTCCGGCAGCAGGGTATGGCCCGCGCAGAACATGTCGATGGGCGTATCCGGCGCGTCCAACCCAGGATTCGGGTAATGCCAGACGCGAGTGCGGAATTCGTGCGCGTCCAGCCGGTCCGGATCGTTGCCGGAACCGGCGAAGAACAACACATCGCCGGTGTGCAGCAGCGCCGCGTGCACGGGGTTGATCTCCGTACCGAAATCCAATATGCGCCAGAGCCCTTCGTGGGCGGCGTGGTCCAGATCGGTCTCCAGCGCCACCACGCGCAGATACCCGGCGTTCCCGCCCTGCGGATGGTCGACGGTGGCGACGACCAGCTCCGGGGCGCCCGCTGTCGCGAGCAGACCGACTGCGGCGCCCTGGTTTTCGGTGAATCGCCAGTCGGGCACCGCGGACCAGCGGCTCCACCCGTCGACACAGTGCCCGGCGCCGTCGAGGCCCCAGCCGATGGTGTACAGCCCGGTGTTGCCCTGCGGCGTGTGGTCGACGGTGAACACGATCAGCTCGGGCCGCCCGTCGCCGTCGAGATCGGCGGCGGTGACGGCGGCGCCCTGGTTCTCCGCGCCCTGCCAGTCCGGCACCGGCACCCACGGCGTCCACTCGGCGACCGCGCCGTCGGCGGTGAGACCTACGGCGAGCCGGAACTGCCCGGAGTTGCGGCCCGCCGGATCGTCGACGGTGAGCAGCACCAGCGCGGGACGGTCGTCGAAGGTGGTCAGGCAGATGTCGGCGCCCTGGTTCTCCCAGCCGTACCAGTCGGGCACCTGTTGCCACGGCGTCCAGCCGCCGGTGACGGTGCCGTCGGGCGCGAGGTCGCGGCCGATGCGGAAATAGCCCTGGTTCTGACCGGGCGGATTGTCGACCAGGAAGACCACGAGATCCTGCTGCCCGTTCCCGCTCAGGTCGGCGAGCGCGATACCGGCGCCCTGATTCTGCCAGCCCCACCATTCGGGCACGGAAAGCCAAGGCCCCCAGCTCTTTACGGATCCGTCGGGCTGCACGCCGGAGCCCACCCGGTAGAGCCCGGCATTCTGGCCGTCGGGGTCGTCCACCCGCAGCACCACGACGTCCGCGGCGCCGTCGCCGTCGATGTCGGCGATCGCGATCCCGCAGTCCTGGTTCTGCTCGGACTGCCAGTCGGGGATCGGCACGAATTCTCCTGCCACATGGCCAGTTTGATCTCCGGTTCGGCTGCCGTCGAGGGATCGGGCGGAATCCGTCCCGAGAGGTCCGGAACCCGCGAGGTCGCCCGGTCGCCGGCGCACCGGTCCCGAGCTGCGAAAGCGGCGGATCCGCAAGGATTTCGGTAGCGTTGCGGCCGTACCGAGCGTGTGGGAGACAGCGAGGACGATCATGGCCGAAACCGGGGTATCGAACCGGATCGAAGAGGTGGGGGATGATTTTCACGAGGACCCGCACCGCTATTACACCCGCTGGCGCCCACGCGGGCCGATCCACCGCGTGCGGTTTTCCGACGGTCTCACCGGGTGGGTGATCATTTCCTACGCCGAGGGCCGGGCGGCGCTCACCGATTCGCGGCTGCGCAAGAACGTCACCGGCATGTACGAGATATTCCGGCGGCAACGGCGGTCGTCGGTGGTCGTGAACGCCGATACCGAGGCGCTGGGCTCGCACATGCTCAACAGCGATCCGCCCGACCACACCCGGTTGCGCAAACTGGTCACGAAGGCGTTCACGCCGCGCCGGGTGGCGGCGCTGCGCCCGCGCATCGAGGAGATCACCGCGGGTCTGCTCGATGACATGGCCCGCCACGACCGGGTCGATCTGCTGGCGGCCTTCGCGAATCCGCTACCGGTCGTGGTGATCTGCGAACTGCTCGGCGTACCGTACGACGACCGCGGCGATTTCCAGTCCTGGTCCCGGGTGCTGGTCGGTTCGGTGGGCGGCGTCGAGGAACGCAATGTCGCGTCGGTGGCGATGTCGGAGTACCTCCGGGCGCTGATCGCCGACAAGCGCCGCGAACCGGGCGACGATCTGCTGTCGGGCCTGGTACACGTGCGCGACGACGGCGACCAGCTGTCCGAGTCCGAACTGGTGGCGATGGCGTTCCTGCTGCTGGTCGCCGGCCACGAGACGACGGTGAACCTGATCGGCAACGGCACATACGGCTTGCTGCGCAACCGATCTCAGTTCGACGCGCTGCGCGCGGACCCGGCCGGTATCCCCGCGGCGGTGGAGGAATTCCTGCGGTACGACGGCCCGGTCGGCTGGGCGACGGTGCGCTATACCGAGGAGCCGGTGGAGATCGGCGGTGTGCGCATCGACGCGGGCGAACTGGTCTATGTGGCGCTGGCCGCCGCCAACCACGATCCGGCCCGCTACGCCGATCCCGCACAGCTCGACATCACCGGAGATGCCGCCGGCCACTTGGCATTCGGCCACGGCATCCACTTCTGTGTCGGTGCGCCGCTGGCCCGCCTGGAGGCGGAGGTGGCGTTCACGCAGCTGCTCCGCCGTTTCCCCAATCTCGATGTGGCGGAGCCGTTCACTCCGCAGTGGCATCACGGCGCGCTCATCCGTGGGTTGGCCGAACTCCCGGTGCTGGTGGGCGGCTGAGCGGAGTCCGGGCGAATGCCCGGCGGGGCTCCTGCGGTTCGGGCAGGATCGGCTGTCGTATGGCGGTCCATACGGGAGAATCGAGCCGACGAAGGAGTCCATATGGAAACGATTGTGTCCGTCACCGGAGGCAAGGTTCGGGGCCGCACCGAGGACGGGATCAGCAGCTTCCTCGGCATCCCGTATGCGGCCGCGCCGGTCGGCCCGGCCCGGTTCGACGTGCCGCGGCCGGTACGGGAGTGGCCGGGGGTGCGCGATGCCGTCGAGTACGGCCCCACGTGCGTGCAGTCGCCGTATCCGGCGCCGATTCACGCGCTGATCGGCAGCGACGGCATTCCCGGTGACGAGTATCTGAACGTCAACGTGTGGACGCCGGACAGTGGCGGTGCCGGGCTGCCGGTGCTGGTGTGGATTCACGGCGGCGCGTTCGTGCGCGGGTCGAACGCGCGCGCGATCTACGACGGCAGCGCGTTCGCCCGCGACGGTGTGGTGGTGGTGTCGGTCAACTACCGGCTCGGGATCTCCGGTTTCGCGGCCGTGCCGGGCGCTCCGCTGAACCGCGGGCTGCGCGATCAGATCTTCGCGCTGCAGTGGGTGCAGGAGAATGTCGCGGCCTTCGGTGGCGATCCCGGGAACGTCACCGTCTTCGGGGAATCGGCGGGCGGCATGAGCGTAGTGAACCTGATCGCCTCGCCGCAGGCACGCGGCCTGTTCCGGCGCGCGATCGCGCAGAGCGCCAACGGATCCGCGGTCGCGGAGGCGGACGACGCGCGCAAGGTCGCGGAGAATCTGGCGACCGTACTCGGGATCGAGCCCACGACAGCGGAATTCGGTGCGCTGGAGCCGGAACAGCTACGCAGGGCACAGGATTCGATCGCGCTGGAGCTGATGACCGATCCGAACCCAGCCCGGTGGGGCGCCTCGATCATCCGCAACGGGCTCGGCATCCTGAGCTTCTTCCCGGTGATCGACGGTGAGCTGATCCCGGCTCGTCCGACGGATGTCATTGCCGCGCAGCCGGATCGCACCGTTCCGCTGATCACCGGCTGGACCGCCGAGGAGTTCCGTTTCTTCACCTTCCCGACCGGTATCGCCGCCGGGATCACCGACGACACCCTGCCGTTCGTCCTGGGCCGTTACGGACTCGACGCCGCCGTGGCCGAGCGCTACGCCGCCAACCGGCCGGGTGCCTCCGCCGCCGACGTGTTCGCCGCGGTCATCACCGATCTGGTATTCCGGGACGACGTCACGCGCATCGCGGAATGCACTGCGATGGCGGGCAATCCGGCCTACGTGTACGAGTTCGCCTGGCGCTCGAGCATCCCCGACCTCGGCGCCGCCCACGTCATGGAAGTCCCGTTCGTCTTCGACCAGATAGCCCAGGCCCACACTCTGACCGGCCCCAACCCACCCCAGCACCTGGCCGACGAAGTCCACCGATCCTGGGTCCGCTTCGCTACCCACGGTGACCCCGGCTGGTCCCGCTTCGACCCCGCCACCCGTACCGTCCGCATCTTCGACGCCCCCGAGTCCTATGAGGTAGCAGATCCGCGCGCCGACGAACTCCGGGCCCTGCACAGAGCTCAGGCGCACGGGTAGGGGCCCGCTGCCCATGTCGTAAATGCGGGCGGCGTGGCGTCGACGGCCTACGCGGTCACAAACCCACCCGGCGCGGCAATTCTCGCCCTGCCAGTTCGATTTGTGTCCGCGTAGGCCGGAAGGCCTTACTCCGTACGGCGCGGTCGCCGAGGCGCACATCTTCGATCGCGCGGCGGGTGATCAGCCAGATCGGCGGGCTGTGCCGCAGCGATTCCTCCACCACCTGAGTTGTGTAGGTGAGCCGGGCCAGGTCCGGGAAGGTGACGGCCCGGCCGCCCAGCACCGCATCGATCTCCGCGATGACCCGCGCCTCGACCTCCGGATGCGCACTCAGCAGCAGGAACGTCCACGACAGGGCGGTCGCCGTGGTTTCCGAGCCGGCCAGCAGGATCGTCATGATCTGGTCGTGGATCCGCCCGTCGGGCAGCGCGCCGTCGGCGTCGCGCGCGTCCAGCATCATGCTCAGCAGGTCCGGGTGGCGGGTGTCGCCGCGGTGATAGTCGGCGATGACCTTGTCGATCAGCGGGTGCAGCCGGGCGACGAGCGCCGCGTATTCGCGATTGCGCGGCAGCGGCAGCTTGTCGAGGATCGGCAGCGGGTTGACCGCGCGGCGATAGGACAGGTCGAGCAGGCGGGGCAGGCGCAACTGCACCTCCGCCGCCAATTCGTCGCCGACCCGTGCGGAGATCAGCGCCTTGGCGACCACGGCCAGCGTGATCGCCGACATCTCGACGCGCGCGTCCAGTATCCGACCGTCGCGCCAGCCGTCGATCCTCTCGCTGATCCGCTCGTGCATGATCGCGAGATAGTCGGCGAGCCGGTCACGATGGAACGCGGGCTGCAGCAGTAGCCGATGCCGCCGGTGCTGCTCGCCCTCGGAGCTCAGCAGCCCGTAGCCGAACACGTCGCGGAAGTTCTCGACCGCCACGCCCTTGTCGAACGAGCGGTACTTGGCGGCGAACAATTCGTGCGTGAGCTCGGTGGAGGTGACCACGAACACCCGCTGCGGGCCGATCCTGATCTGCACGATGTCGCCGTGCGCGCGCAGCGACGCGAACAGGCCGAGCGGATCGGTGCGCAGTTTCCACGCATGTCCCAGACCGGGAAGCCCGCCGGGCGCGAGGACGGCCGTACGAGTGGTGGCAGACACAGCGGCACTCCGATCGCGCGGGCGAGGGTGATCTTGTTATGGCACACCGTGATTCGTCACGGGCATCGATTATCACCCTGGGCCGCTGGGGAATCGGCGGGAACCGCTATTGCCGATGGTGCGGGCGGGGGCGGTCCTCCCACTGCGGATTGTTCTCGTCCCGGCGATAGACCGCGATCTGCCCCGGCACGCTGAAATGCAACCGGGTCGCCTCCCCGACCACCTCGCCGTCGGTGGCCAGCGCCTGCGATTGCGGGAGGCGCACGGTCAGCGCGGCCACCATCTGCTCGCCGTAGACCTTGCTGTGCCCGATGGCGGCCAGCAGCAGCGCTCCCGCGGCGCGGGTTCGGGAGAACCTCACGTCGGCGCGCAGCCAGCGCACATCGAGCAGGCCGGAATCCAGCCGGGAACGGAATGCCGGGACCGCGCCGGGCGGATCGTAGGAACCGTTGCCCACGAACACGAACCACACGTCGCGGCGGCGGCCGTTCAACTCGACCCGGATCGGTTCCGCGCGGCGCAGCGTGACCACCAGCGCCGCCGCGAAGGCGGGCCACTTGCCCCAGCGCTCCTGCCACTTCTCGCGCAGCCGGACCAGGTCGGAGTAGGCGCCGAGGCTGGCGGTGTTGATCCAGTACTGGGTGTGGGACTCGCCGGTGTCGCTGTATTCGACGCTCGCCACGTCGACCGACACGGCCTCCCCGGCGCCGGTGGCGTCCACGACCTCGCGCAGGTCGTACACGCCGGCGTCGCGGGCGAAGTGGTTCAGGGTGCCGGTGGGGATGACCACCAGCGGCAGTCCGTGCCGCAGCGCCACCGTCGCGATCGCGGCGACCGTGCCGTCACCGCCCGCGACGCCCACCGCGGCGGGCCGGTCGTCGCGTTCCGCGATCACCCGTTCGATCTGCGCGACGCAGTCCACGCCGGGCTCGGTGCGCAGCACGGTGGCCATGGGGAGGGCGCGGGCGACGTCGTCGGTGGGGTCGTAGCCGGGCGTGCCCGATGCCGGATTCACCACCACCACAAGGCCTTTGCCGTCGACGAGGACGGGGGCCTCGCGGACCGGCCGGGCCTGCGCCTCGTCCGAGTGCCGCACCGGCCACCAGCGCCGGGTGGCCAGCGCGATGCCGCTGCCGATCGCCGCGCCGACCAGCACATCGGAGGACCAGTGCACACCGGTGTGGATCCGCGAATACGCGACCGTCGCGGCCAGCGGCGCCACCACGCGCGCGCTGCGCGGACTCTCCATCGCGACGGCGGTGGCGAACGCGGCGGCCGAGGCACTGTGCCCCGAGGGGAATGAGGAGGAGATCGGCCGCCGGACCAGTCGCCGGTCCAGCGGCAGCAGCTCGGGCGCCGGACGATGCCGCCCCACGACCGTCTTGAACGTGTTGGCACTGAGCGTGGCGCCCCCCAGCGCGACCACGCCGCGCAGCGCGGCCCGCCGGCTCGCACCCTTGCGAGTAGCCAGCACCCCCGCGATAACCAGCCACAACACCCCGTTGTCCGCAGACCTGGTCAACCGCAGCATCCCACGGTCCGCGGCCGACACGGGCAGCATCGCCACCGCCGCGCTGACGGCCCGATCGAAGCGGCTGACCGGGCCGGACTTACGACGCAACCACTTCCTCACCAGATCGACCCTACCGGCGGAAATTCCACCCACCCCACCCGCACCACGAGAACACCTGCCCCCCACCACCTTCGGAGCAAGCACAACCACCCCGAAGCGGAATCGCCCAGGCCGTACAACGCACACCTCGCGCCTCGCGCCTCGCGCCTCGTGTCTCGTGCCTCTACCCGCCGTGATCTCTGCATGTGCCCGCCGTGATCTCTGCATGTACCCGCGGTCATCCCCGCATGTACCTGCCGTCATCCCCGCGTGCTTTTGGCGGGGATCTCGCAGATGGATCCCGGCCAAAAGCGTGCCGGGATGACGCGTGGCGAGTGCCCGGCAGCGGGTGCGTCGAGGGGTGCTCCGCCGTGGTGCGGGGATGCCGTGGCAGCTGTGCGTTGAGGTGTTCCGGAGGGCGGGTGGGTTGGTCGGCGCGAATCGGAGGGCTGGTCTTCGGGCGGGTTAGGGTGATTTATGGTGCTGTCGCGTCGGGAGTTGTTGAGGTTCGGGGGTGCTGGGGCGGGGGCGTTGGTGGTGGGGGTGTCGGCGGCGGGGAGTGCGCGGTTCGCGGCGCCGCGCAGGGTAGGGGATGATCCGTTCACGCTGGGGGTGGCGTCGGGGGATCCGACGCCGGATGGGGTGGTGTTGTGGACTCGGCTGGCGCCCGATCCCCTTGCGCCGGATGGATTGGGTGGGATGGCGCTGGCGCCGGTGACCGTGGATTACGAGGTGGCCGACGACGAGCTGTTTCGGCGGGTGGTGGCCCGTGGGTCGGCGGTCGCGACGCGGGAGTTCGCGCACAGCGTGCATCCGGAGGTGCGTGGTCTGGCGCCGGACCGCTGGTACTTCTACCGTTTCCGGGCGGGCGCGGCCGTCTCACCGGTCGGCCGGACCCGCACCGCGCCGGCGTCCGGCAGCCCCACCGCGCGGTGGCGATTCGCGTTCGCCTCCTGCCAGTCCTGGAGTTCGGGCCACTTCACCGCCTACGAGCACATGAGCGCCGAGGACCTGGACCTGGTGGTGCACCTGGGCGACTACATCTACGAGCGGGCCTGGATGCTGGGCCGGGCCGGGACGTCGATGGACCGGCAGTTCTGGACCGAGGCCGTCGACCTGGCGGGCTACCGGCTGCGCTACGCGCAGAACAAGACCGAACGCCCGTTGCAGGCCGCCCACGCGGCGTTCCCCTGGCTGGTCACCATGGACGATCACGAGGTCGACAACAACTGGGCCGGTGACTCGCCCGGACTGGGCATCGACATCTACCGCGTTCCCGCTCTGTTCCGGCGGCGCCGGGCCGCCGCGTTCCAGGCGATGTACGAGCATCAGCCGCTGCGGCTCGCGCAGCTGCCGTCCGGTCCGGCCATGCGTCTGCATCGCCGCTACCGGTTCGGCGACCTCGCCGAGATCACCATGCTCGACACCCGGCAGTACCGGACCCGGCAGGCCTGCGGCGACGGCAGCCTGGTCACCGACTGCGACGAGCGGTTCGCCCCCGACCGCACGATACTCGGTGCGCGGCAACGGGACTGGCTGCTCGACGGCCTCGCCTCCTCACCCGCCCGCTGGCAGGTCATCGGCAATCAGGTGGCCATGGCCCAGTCCGACTACGACGCGGGCCCGGCCACCGCGGTGGGCACCGACTCGTGGGACGGATACGTCGCCGACCGCAACACCGTGCTGGGCGCGGCGGCCGACCGCGGCGTCCGCAACGTCGTCGTGATCACCGGCGACCGGCACGAGAACTACGCCGCCGATCTGCGCCGCGACTACGCCCGCGCCGAATCACCGGTGGTGGCCACCGAATTCACCGGCACCTCGATCACCACCGGCGGCGACGGCGCGGACCTGCCCGACCGCGGCCGCCTGCTGCTGGACGCCAACCCCGACCTGAAGTTCTTCAACGGACAGCGCGGCTACGTGCGGGTCGACCTGGACCATGGGCTGTGGCGCAGCGAGTTTCGGGTCGTGCCCTACATCCGGGAGCCGGGCGCCCCGATCACCACCCGAGCCGGTTTCGTTGTGCAAGACGGTGTTCCGGGCACCGCCGCCGCGTAGCACAGCCGGGGCCGCACCGCCCCCGCTAGTTCCCGTCACCAGTGGGAAACAGCCTCGCGCGGTGAAATGGCCGAATTACATGTATCGTCTGCTGTCGCTAAGACGTTACGACTCTCTCCCGCCGGTATCGAGGAATGACTGAACTCACCACAGCCCAGGCCTATGCGCTCGAGGTTCTGACCGAAAGCCGAGCGGCCCGCACCGCAGAAGAATTGGCACGACTGCTGGACGAGCCCGCCTACGAGGTCGAGGACACACTGGCCTGGCTGAAGCGGCATCGCTACATCGTGGGCGTGACCGCGTGGCAGCTCGCCGTCGGCGCGACCTACATGCTCAGCTCGCATCACCAGCTCACCGAATTCGAGTTGTACGTCCTGCACGAGATCCGCGAGGCGGACGGTGTGCGCACCATCGACGAGCTGGCGCGCGATTCCGGCCTTCCCGCAGACGATCTCGCGGAGACGGTCCAGTGGCTCAGCCGCAACGGCTACCTGCAGCCGGTGACGGCCTGGCGCCGCCCGTCGGCGTATTCCTGAGCCGTCGATCACCTGAGCCGCCCGGAATCTGAGGAAACTCATAGGAACGGCTCAGACTCACGTCAGCCACAGTGCGCATGCTGGGAGATGACCAGTTCATCTCGGTGAGAGGCAGGTGCACGATGGTCGACATCGAGGTCACGGGAAACACTGTGACGATCCATGTCCGCGGCGCACACCGCTTCCTGGGCCTGCGCGAGCAGCTCAGCTTCCCGCTGTCCGCCGTTGTCGCGGTCGGGCCGGCGCTGGTGGACAGCCGCCCGCCGTGGGTCCGCACCCCTGGCGCCTTCTTCCCCGGCGTGATCGCCGCCGGAACGTTCCGCGGCAAGGGCCGTAAGGAGTTCTGGGATACCCTGTTCGACGGTCGCGCGGTCCGTATCGATTTGACCGGAAGCGATTTCACTCGGCTCGTGGTCGACGTCGCCGATCCCGACGGCGTGCGCCGAATGCTCACCACGGCGGCGGCTGCCTGATAAAGTCCCCCGCCATTCGACGCAAAACCGACGAATTGTCCTGCTTTGCAAGGACACTCTGTCAACCGTCCTCGGCGTGTCGCGCGCGGCACGCCGAGGAACCTTGGATTTCGGCAAATCTACAGTTTCGCTCACGGCGGTCGATCGACTATTAATGTCGTGTGCCGTTCCCACACGTGATCACTTGTCGGCCATCGTTTGTCACCGGGCGGTGGTCGCGTTGACCCTCGAACGCCCTCAAGGAGACGAGGTCGCGCAGCTGGCGAAGCGTGTCGAGAGGGCTCGCGGGCGGCTGGCGTACCAGTTCGACCCCGCGCTGACCGACGCGCTCTCGGAGGACGAACTCCAAGCCGAGCGCGAACTCGCCGAGAAGATTCGCGAGCAGGAACGCGACCAGCGCTGGAAGAACGTCCAGGCGGCGGCCTCAGCATCCGACCGCGCCCGGCAGACCTCAGAGGCGATCGCGATGGCCGATATGCGAGATCTGTTGATGGCCCGCACGGCCATTGCCGCGCAGCGGCGCGAGTCCAGCCCGCACGCCAAGCTGGCCTCGCTGTACCGGCACCGAGCCTGGTCGCAGCGCGGTCTGGCGGCCGTGGTGGGCGCCGGCATGCTGTGGTCGGCGGTCAACGTGCAGCACAACATCGCGCCCGGCGGCGCGGCCGACCCGCTGTTCTGGTTCAGCTACCTGCTGGAAGGGATGATCAGCGTCTGCCTGATCATCATCATGATCGGCACCAACAAGGTCGCCGAGTGGGGCATCTTGGACAGTGCCCGGCAGGTCGCCCTGGCCGAACTCGGACTGCTCTCGCTGACGGTGGTCCTCAACACCTACCCGTACCTGCGCTCCGCCCAGTGGTACGAGGTGGGCGTGCACGCGGTCGCCCCGGTGATGATCGGCGTCTCGCTACTCATCCACAACGCCGCCAGTCACCGCTACGGCCAGGCCATCGTCCGCGCCACCGAACAGGTGCGCGAGCTGCCCGACCCGGCCGAGCAGATCCGCCGCACGCTGCCCACCTTCGTGAGCTTCATCCGGCAGGCCGCGCCCGACACCCGCCCGCCGGTGCCGCAGGCCGCCCTGCCGGGCGCCGCCGAGGCCAAGGCAGAGGGCAACGCCCAGACCGGCGATGTGCTGGATCCGGTCGAGGAGCCCGATATCTGGACCGCGAAGACGCCCAGCAGCGCCACCACCGCCAAGAGCTGGCGGCTCGACGATGCCAAGGACGAGGTCAACGGCGCCAACGGCGCGCCCTCGAACGGCGTGAGCAAGGTCAAGAAGAGCGCCGAGGCCAAGGCGGCCGCGGCGGACGACGGCGACCCGCTGAGCGTCTACGACACCGGCCAGTTCCGGATCGCCGAGACGCTCGAGCAGGAACTCGCCGAGCTGCGGGCCGAACGCCGCCGTGCCCGCAACGCCAAGCAGCGGGTCAACGGCGGGTACGACGACGAGTAGATCCTCGTTCAGCGCAGCGCGACCACCGCGGTCGCTCGGCTGAACAGCTTGCGGCCGTTGCCGATCGCGGTGAGCCCGATCGTCGCGGTCCGCTGCCGGTGATCGACCGATGTGACCGTGCCGCCGAATTCGACCGAGCTGGGTGCCTCGGTGCCGACGGGAAGCGTGCCCGCGAAGCGCACGCCGTACTTCGTCAGGGCCGCTGGGTCACCCAGCCAGTCGGTCAGGTAGTCGGCGCCCAGCCCCATGGTGAGCATGCCGTGCGCGACGACCGCTGGCAGTCCCGCGGCGGCGGCGACCGCATCGCTGAAATGGATCGGGTTGGCGTCGCCGGTCACGCCCGCGAAGTTGACGAGGTCGCCGCGCGTCAATCGCGCCGTGCGCGTGGGCAATTGGTCTCCGGGCGCGAGATCGCCTGCGGTGCAGGCGGTTCGCGGCCGACGGCCGAGAGGTGTCACCGCGATGGCGTCGCCCGAGATCGGGAGCAGCGCGCCGAGGGCGTCCGCGTGCCGATCCTGCCGGTCGGCGGTACCCAGGCCGGTCATGATGATTCCGTCCACCAGCTCCGCCGGCTCGGAGCGGACGCCGCCGGCGCGGGCCACCAGGGTGGTGGTCCCGGACTGCACCGGCACGCCGTGCCGGTCGGTGAGAACGTTCTTGGTGGTGAGCAGGTCGAGATCGCGGACCTGGCGGAACGACTGGAAGTACACGTCCGCGGTGAGGACGTCACCGGCCACCAGGGGCCGGGCGAACTCCAGCAGCTGATCGGACTGCAACACCTGGGCGAGGTCGTAGTCGTAGAGCTGGGAGCTGAAGACCTCCTCCTGCGCCCGCATCCACGGCAGCGTGGCGAAGGTCGCCGGGGCGATCACAGCGTCGAAACCCAGTTCCGCGGCGGCCAATTCGCTGCGGTGCGCCGGATGCGAGTCCTGCAGTGCGCGGGCGAATTCGCGAATCTTCTCGCGGCCCACCTCGTAGTGGTCGGTGCGGCGGTAGCGGTGCCCGACCAGCCGTCGAGCCTGATCGGCCGGTGTGCGGGTCAGTGTTTCCATAATCCTCCTACGGTTACCGCGGCATCACGCCGGTCCACATGACCCGCGAGGGCGGCACCACGGCCGGTGTCGTGGTTTCCGCCGGGAACGCGCCCGCGACCAGCGCGTAGCAGCCCGCGGCCACCACCGCGAGGGCTCCGAGGGCGAGCAGGACCTGCACCACGGTCACCCGATTGCGGCGCACAGTGGTCCTCGGGTCGGGCGCTGCCTGGGGCCACGACGACTGCGTACTCATTCCGGCTCACTTCTCGTATCGCGGGGATCCGGGGCCTCGATGACCCGTCGAACGGAGAAGGTAATCCGGTGGGAACGCCAAAAGTATTACGCCGCAGTTGTTTTGTTCGCGCTCACCAACGGCGGTGCGGCGCTCGGTGACGCCACCCAACCGCCGCGTCAGGTGAGATGGTCGAAATCGCCGCGGACCCAGGCGATATAGCGGTCGGCCGAGCGGCGGATCGCCGCACGGGCGTCGCAGTCGAGGGTCTTGCCGAAGTTGTCGTAGAGCCGATCGAACTCGAACTCCCCGGCCGTCCGCGCGACCCGGTCGACGACCGCGGGTGACAGCGGGATCCGGTTCGGGTAGCTGCGCATGAACGCCACCGACGTGCGATCCGGATTCGCCTGGATGGTGTCGGCACTGAACAGCACGCCGCGCCCGCCCGCGCCCGCGGCCCAGTGCAGCACCGCGCTGCCGGGAAAATGGCCGCCCAGCTCCTCCTCAGCGTTCGCGCACCGCCCGGCGCACGAAACCGTCGGTGGCCGAGAGCATCTGCCGCGCCCGGGTGGCGTCGACCCCGGCCAGTTGCATGACGATGGCCGTCTTGGCATGGCCGCCCGCCGCGTCGAGCAGGGCGGCCGCGGCGCGCGGGTCGACGCCGGTGGCCTCGGCGACGATCCGCCGCGCTCGGTCGACCAGCTTGCGGTTGGACGGATGCATGTCGACCATCAGATTGCCGTACACCTTGCCCGAGTAGACCATCACCGCCGTCGAGAGCATGTTGCACACCATCTTCTGCGCGGTGCCCGCCTTCAACCGGGTGGAGCCGGTGAGAACCTCGGGGCCGGTGTCTATTTCGATGGCGATGTCGGCGTGCCCGCTGAGTTCGGCGGGGCGATTGCAGGATACGGCGACGGTCGCGCATCCGATCGACCGCGCGTAGTCCAGGGCGCCGATCGCGTAGGGCGTGCGGCCGCTGGCCGCGAGTCCGACCACCACATCGGCCTGGCCCAGGCCGATGGCCGCGAGATCGCTTCCGGCGGCGGCGAAGTCGTCCTCGGCGCCCTCCACCGCCTCGGTGAGCGCCCGCGGACCGCCCGCGATGATGCCGACCACCTCACCGGGATCGGTGCCGAAGGTGGGCGGGCATTCTGCCGCGTCCAGCACGCCGAGCCGCCCGCTGGTGCCCGCACCGGCGTAGATCAGCCGCCCGCCGTGCACGCGTGCCGCGACGACCACCTCGACGGCGCGGGTGACTTGCGGAATCGCCAGGGACACAGCGGAAGCCACATGCGCGTCCTCGGCGTTCATGGTGCGCAGCAGGGTGTCGGGGGGCATCGAGTCGAGCCCCGTGGTACGCGGGTTGGGCGTCTCCGTGGTCAGTGCCCCGATGTCATCCACTACGCCTCCCGCTGCCCGGCCATCAGGCCTCCTTCGGCCGCCGGGGGATCCGGCGGTCGGCGGCCGCGGCGGAGGTGGGGTGGAGTGGCTGCGCGGCCGCCCGGGTGGGTTGGAGCACACCGCCATACAGGGCGTCGACCAA
>NZ_JARWOP010000285.1 GCF_029868745.1 Nocardia wallacei
GGCCGCCGGTCCGGGTTCTTCCCTGGGCTCGGGGCGCGGTTCTTCCCTGGGCTCGGGACGCGGCTCTTCCCTGGGCTCGGGACGCGGCTCTTCCATCGGCTCCGGACGGGGCTCTTCCCTCGGCTCCGGACGCGGCTCTTCCCTCGGCTCCGGACGTGGCTCTTCCCTCGGCTCCGGACGCGGGTCCGGACCGGCCTCACCGTCGGGCTCTCGCGGAGTGGGCGGCGGCGCGCCTTCCTCCGGTGGTGGGGTGCCACGTTCCGCGGGCGGGGCGCCGTCGTCGAGAGCGCCGACGCGCAGCCCGTCGACGAAGCCCTGCATGTCGCCTTGGAGTGCCCGCATGACGCCTGCCCCGCGCTCCGCGACCGCCCGCATCCCCCGGGCCGCGTTGCCGTAGGCCTCGCGCCGGGCCGCTTCGTCACCGCGCTCGGGCGCGGTCACCTGGGGCCGCTGGGACGGGTCCCCGCCCGTCGCGGGCGGCACACCCTCGTCCAGCGCGCGAACGCGGGCGCCGTCGACGAAATTCTGCATCCGATCCTGCAACGCCCGCATGCCTTGTGCGGCATTGCCGTACGCCTCCTGGCGGGCGGCCGCGGGCTCGGGCGGCGTCGCACCGTCCGTGGCCGGCGGCATACCTTCCCCCAGCGCACGAACCTGGGCACCGTCCAAGAATCCCTGCAACCGATCCTGCAACGCCCGCATACTCTGTGCGACATTGCCGTACGCCTCCTGCCGGGCAGCCGGGTCGCCCGAATCGTCGCCGACTTCGGGATCTCGCCCGGTACCCGGGCCGTCCCCGGAACCCGAATCGTCGCCGGAACGTGGGCCCGAACCGGAGTCATCGCCCGGCGCATGTGGACCACCGCCGCCCTCACCCGACCCGGGATCTGCCCCGGGCCGCGGCCCGTCACCGTCGGGTCGCGGCGGGACCACCGCACTTGCCGGGCCGCGCAGCGCGTGCGGCATGGCACCCAGCACACCGCCGACAACGCCGGGCAGAATGTGATCCCAGCCCAGGTCCAGCTCCCCGGTGAACGGCACCAGCGACGCCACCCCGGCCGCGGCACCCGCGGCACCCGCCCCAGCGGCTCCGGCGAAACGGACACCGGCCCGTCCCAGGAATCCGGGCACACTGCTACCGAAGAAGCGGCGCTCCAGCCCCATCATGGCGCGCACACCCACGAATTCACCCGCGGCACCGGCCGCGGCACCGGCGACCACGCCCAAACCGATCTGGTCCCAGTTGAATTCGCCCGCCTCGCGGTTGCCCTCCATCATCTGCACGGCCTCGGCGCCGAACGGGATCAGACCACCCTGGATCGCACCCAGCGTCACGCCCTTGAAGAGGATCGTCGTCACCAATCGGGCCGCGGCCGCCCGGGCCGCGTCGGTGCCGAGGTTCATGATCAGCTCACGGAACGCGGCTCGCACGGTCAGGCGGGTCGCCGCGGTCGCCGCGGCGCCATGGACCTGGCCGACGCCCGGAACGAAGGCGTCGATCGACAACTGCACCACCAGCGCGGCCAGGGAGCCGATGATCACGTACTTGCTGTACTCGGTCTGCAGCGCATCGCTGAAACACTGCTCGGCAAGCCCGTAACACGCTTT
Organism: Nocardia wallacei; assembly: GCF_029868745.1. Classification (GTDB taxonomy): domain Bacteria; phylum Actinomycetota; class Actinomycetes; order Mycobacteriales; family Mycobacteriaceae; genus Nocardia; species Nocardia wallacei_B. The sequence continues at coordinate 1,609 of NZ_JARWOP010000285.1, forward strand.
CACGGCACTGTTCAGGCCGTCGTCGAGATCGATGCCGTGCCGCTTCAACGCCTCGCCGGTCTGGCCCTCGATCGACCCGGCAGCACGATAGCGCGCCTCGCCGGACAGTTCCGCCGCCCTTGCTACCGCATCACCGATCTCGATCCAGGCATGCCCCAACCGGCGCAGTGCGTCCTCGTCGCCCTCCGGCCACGGCCCCGCCACCGCAGCCACGACCCAGGACGGAATTTCCGGGGGTATCTGCAGCCCCATCAGCAGTCGAGGAAATACGCGTCCACTACCCAGCCCGGCAGCAGGTGGATCGCGCTCACCTCATCCTCCTCCGACATTCTCCGGTCGTGCGAACGCCGCACGTTCCGTCTGCGAACGCTGTTCAGTCCTCCGGTTCGGAATCGCGGTCGCGGCGGACATCCGGGGCGGTACGCGCAGCCGCGCTGACGATCTCGCGAACCTCTCGCAAGCTCGGCGCCCCGGGGAAGAGATCGGGAAGGTCGGGCAGCGCCCCGGCGGTGTCGGTGATGGGCGCGAGGATCTCCGCGCGCCGATGCTGTGCGGCCTCGGCCGCCGCCCGGGCGGCTTCGGTGATGGAGCGGGCGAGCCGGGCGGGTGGTCCCGCTTGAAATGCGTGTGCCGTCAACTGCACGTCGACGACGATTCCGTACGCGTCGACGGTGACCTCGACCAGTTTGTCCGACGACCATGCCGACGTGCGCGACTCCGACAGGCGTTCACAGACACCCGGGAGGTCGGCACTTTGCTGGTCGAGACCGTCCAGCAACGAGTCGACAAGCTTCTTCATCTCGTTGTTGGCCGAGCTCATCGCTTCGAAATCCGGACGATCCATCCGCGGCATCCTTTCCTAGGCATCGACATTTCGGACCTCATCCGATGGGCGACTGCGTTTCGACCAAGGGGTTCTGAAAGTTTCGGCCGATTGTCGACGCACCGGCGTGACCGTCGGGTCGTCCTCCACCACGGGTGGACGATCCGCTGTTTCGGGAGGCACGACCTGCGCGGGTTTCTTCCGGGCCTTCTCGTCCTTCTTGCGTTCGCGGCGTTGCTGTCTCGGATTCTGCGCCGGAGACTGCGGCTGCTGGCCGCCACCGGGACCACCCGGTGGGCGGGCGTTCGACTGTGGCTGAGCCGCCTGCTGTTCGGGCCGGTAGCCCCCGCTCGGACCCTGAGCCGGAACTGCCGCCGCCGGACCGGACGACTCGTCGTCGGGCCCGTACATCGGCGGCTCCTGCGGGCTCGTGGACGCGACACTCACTCGTGGCGCCTCGAAGGACTGTTCCTGCGGCGAGGCACCGGCAGCCGATTCGTCGGGCGACGCCGCGCTCTTCGAACCCGGCGAACCCGACGAACCGGTCGGCGATCCCGACGAACTCGGTGTGCCGGAGGACTGTTGCGCCGCAGCGTCGTTCGAGGACGTCGGCTGCGAGCCGGGCTCGGCCCGGGAACTGCCCGGCGCGTCCGGACCGGACGGTGAACCGGCAGTGACCGGAGACGACCCCGTCGCCGTCGGCGTTGCGGTGGGCACAGGAGTGGGCACGGCAGTCGGCTGTACACCGGCGTCCACGGCGGGCGGCGAACCCGTCGGGGCGAAGGTGGCCGGCGTAACCGCGGAGGTACCGGTCTTCCCCACGTCCGCAGCTGTGCCCAAGTCCAGATTGTCGAACTTGTTCGCCGAGTGATTCACGACGTCGCCGGTGTACCGCAGAATGGCGACGAGCGTCTCGAGGTTCTCGACCGTCTTATCGGCGTCCGGACTGTAGGTCTGGGCGAATGCCGCTCCCGGTTCATCGGCGCCCCAGCAGCGGCCCTCGCCGGTCAGTACCGACCGCAGATTTTGCAGAGCAGCCGCCAACTCGTTGCCCGCGGTCCGGTAAATCGATGACTGCCCGGAGAATTGGTTGGCATCGAACGAAAACGACGAACTCATGCCGGTCGCTTCGACTCGCTCAAGCGACAATTGGCCCGAGCATGACTCCCCACTGTCCTCATCTGCTCATCCGGTTCACTCGATGTGCTCGTTTTGTCCCAGTCTCTGCTATTCCCAGAATAGGGAATAGCACGAAGGCGGACGGATGGAGAGGTTCACAGCCGGGTCGATGCCCACTCGGATCTCGCGAACGGCCGCCTATCCCGGCGCCGCCGTACTCCCGCGAACGACCAGTGACGGTATTACCGGCGACGGCACCGGGACCGCGCCCTCGGACTCCACCAGGCGTAGCAGCAGGCCGATACTGCGCCTGCCCACCTCGTCGAAGTCCTGGCGCACCGTGGTCAGCGGCGGCGAGAGATAGGCGGCCTCGGGGATGTCGTCGAACCCGATCACCGAGACGTCGTCCGGGACGCGAATCCCCCGTTCGGCGAAGGCGCGCAACAGGCCCAAGGCCATCTGGTCGTTGGACGCGAAGACCGCGGTGACGCCGGGTTGCGCGGCCAGCATGAGGCCCGCCTCGTATCCGGAGCGGGCGCTCCAGTCGCCGCCGATGGGCGGCGGGACGGTGGCGCCCGCCGCGGCGAGGGTGCGCCGCCAGCCCTCGATGCGGTCGCGGGCTTCGAGCGAATCGCTCGGTCCCGACACGTGCCAGACGGTCTCGTGCCCGAGATCGAGCAGGTGCCGCACGGCCAACCGGGCGCCCTCGAACTGATCGACGGCCGCCGACGGCAGGGGCGCGTCCTGACCGGCTTCGACGGCGACCGCCACCGGGCGCGCGGGCAGGTTGTGCAGGGCGGCCGCGGCGGCTATCTGAGGGGCGATGATGATCACGCCGTCGACGCCCTGATCGGCGAGTGTGTCCACGGCCGCCAGCACGCCGGCGCGGTCGACCCGTTCCAAGGTGACGATGCTGACGCCGTAACCCGCTGCGCGCGCGGCTCTTTCGATGCCGAGCAGCGTGCAGGCCGGGCCGTACAGAACGGTGTCGAAGGTGACCACGCCGAGCACCTTGGATCGTCGGCTGACCAGTCCGCGCGCCATCGCGTTGGGGCGGTAGCCGAGTTCGGCGACCGCGGCCAGCACTCGTTCCCGGGTCTCCGGGCGCACCTGCGGGCTGTCGTTGAGCACGCGCGACACCGTCTGGTGCGAGACGCCCGCCAGCTTGGCGACGTCGGTCATCACCGGTCTGTCCCCGGCACCCCGAGTGGTACGGGTCTTGCTGTCGCTCACGGCATCACCTCGTGGGACCGCCGCGCCGAAGGCCACGGGGGATTCGCTCGCGAGCTTCCCCACGGCATCACCTCACCGATATTCGCCGCGTTCGACATCGGCGATCGGCTCGCAAGCTCACTCACATTCCCGCTTTCCGGGCCACTGTGCGGACGCGGCCCCGATCGTTCCGAATTCAGGTTAGCGCTCGCGCGGCCGCTCTCGGCGGCCCCCTCATCGGCCGCCGAAAGCGATTGCCCGTCAACGGCTGTCGGTGGTATCGCGGTCCCCGACAATTATTGCCGCACCGTGTTAACGCTAACACGCAGACATGACGATCGGCGACGGTTTCCGTGAACCAGAGCATGCGCAGGCGATCGGATTCCCGGATGCCGACTTCAGTGGAACAACCGGCCTTCAGCGGGAAGCTAGGACCGCGTGGCGCGCACCGCGCCGACGAGCCAGCGAACCGTCGCGACCGCGGCACCGGCCAGCACCGCGATCTGCAAGGAACCGGTGACCAGTGCGAGCACGGACAGGATCAGCAGACCGAGCGCGAGGGCCTCGAGTTTATAGAGCGGCCAGGGCGTACCCGCGATATCGATCGTCCGCCGCGCGGTGACCGCGGAGCGCGAGATAGGGTCGACCACTGCCATGTCGACAGGTTACACGGATCGGGAAGTTCGGGCCACCGAACATTTCCACCCAGGAATATCCGAAAGATAGCCGGGCATTCTCCAGGGCATGCCACTCACCGGAGAGTACGAACCGAGCACCTCGGGCTGGGCCCGCGAACAGGCCGAGCGGTACGAGGCCACGAACGGCGCGGAGGCCGACACCATCAAGGGCTTGCCGATCATCCTGCTGACCACCCGCGGCGCGAAGACCGGCAAACTGCGCAAGACACCGCTGATGCGCGTCGAGCACGACGGCGAGTACGCGGTGGTCGCGTCGCTGGGCGGGGCGCCCAAGCACCCGGTCTGGTACCACAACATCAAGGCCGACCCGCATGTCGAACTGCGCGACGGCGCGGTGGTGAAGGACTACACGGCACGCGAGGTCGTCGGCGACGAGAAGGCCGTGTGGTGGGAACGCGCCGTGCGGGCCTACCCCGATTACGCCGACTACCAGAAGAAGACCGACCGCGAGATCCCCGTTTTCGTGCTGACCCCGCGCTGATCGACGCGTAACCCGGCCTGGGCGGACACAATCCGGCGGTAGGCGGCAATATTTGCCGCGTCGGGCGCAATCGTGACCGATCAGGCCGGGCACCCAGCCCACAAGACCGTGGGCATTCCCCACCGAGGCCGCCCGGCTAGCATGTTCGGGTGTCCAACCCGCTTGATGTCGCTGAGAAGGTAACCGGTCCGCTGCCCGAACTGAGCGCGGACGAGATCGATGCCGCCGCCAAGCGAATTTCCGACATCATCGAGCCGACGCCGCTGCAGCGTATCGAGCGGCTGTCGGCGGCCTCCGGCGCGGAGGTCTATGTCAAGCGTGAGGACCTCACCGCGGTCCGCTCCTACAAGCTGCGCGGCGCCTACAACCTCATCGTGCAGCTGTCCGACACCGAGCGCGCGGCCGGCGTGGTCGCGGCCAGCGCCGGTAACCACGCCCAGGGCGTCGCCTATGCCTGCAAGGCGATGGGCATCCAGGGTCGCATCTATGTGCCCACCACGACACCGAAGCAGAAGCGCGACCGGATCCGCGCGCACGGTGGCCCGCTGGTGCAGTTGATCGCCGTCGGCGACACCTACGACGCCGCGGCCGCCGCGGCCGCCGACGATGTGGCGAGCACCGGCGCGACGATGGTGGCGCCGTTCGACGACCCGCGCACCGCCGCCGGTCAGGGCACCATCGCCGCCGAACTGCTCGAACAGCTCGGCGGCACACCGGATCTGGTGATCGTGCCGGTCGGGGGCGGCGGCTGCCTGGCCGGGATCGGGACGTACCTGCGCGAAAGGTCCCCCGCCACAGCGATTCTCGGTGCGGAGCCGGCGGGTGCGGCCTCGATGACGGCGGCCCTGGTGGCCGGCGGCCCGGTGACGCTGCCGGAGATCGACCCGTTCGTGGACGGCGCGGCGGTGCGCCGCATCGGGCAGTTGCCCTACGACGCGGTGTCGAAGTTCGGCGGGCGGGTCCGCTCGCACGGCTCGCTGCCGCTGCTGACCGCGACCGAATCTCCCAGTGGCGCGGGCTCTTTCCGCCTCATGCAGGTGGACGAGGGCGCCATCTGCACCGCCATGCTGGAGCTGTACCAGAACGAGGGCATCATCGCCGAACCCGCGGGTGCGCTCGCGGTCGCCGCGCTCGCCGAGATCGACGTGCCGCCCGGGTCGACGGTGGTGTGCCTGGTGTCGGGCGGCAACAACGACGTGTCCCGCTACGGCGAGGTCATCGAGCGTTCGCTGGTGCATCAGGGGCTGAAACACTATTTCCTGGTGGACTTTCCGCAGGAGCCCGGCGCGCTGCGCCGCTTCCTCGACGAGGTGCTCGGCCCCGACGACGACATCACCCTGTTCGAATACGTCAAGCGCAACAATCGCGAGACCGGCGCCGCGCTGGTGGGTATCGAACTGGGTTCCCCCGAGGGACTGGAGCCGTTGCAGAAGCGCATGCACGACGCGCCTATCCAGTGCGAGCGGCTGGATCCCGGCTCCCCCGCCTACCGCTACCTCACCTGAACCGGTTCCGTTACGGCACAACCACTCTCACCGCGGCCGAGGATCCACTCCTCGGACCGCGGTGGGCGCGCGCCGTCCGGTCAGTCGTAGTACGGCAGGAAGCACGCCGGGTCGTTGCTGGACCCGAACTGGCAGTGCCAGTTGGCGGCGGTCGATCCCGTGCCGATGTCACGCAGCTGGTCGGCGATCTGCTCGAGAAGGCCGGGCTGCGGAGTGTCGGCATGGGCGGTGACGGTGGCCGTGCATAAAGCTGCGGCGATGATCGAGCCGGCGGTGACGGCGCGAATCGTGGTACGCACGAAATATCTCTCGATCCATGGCGGCTGCACCGAGGCGGTGCAGCGAGCGGACAATCAGTTCCCCGGCACTGTATAGCCACCACGCCGGGCGGGCCTCCGCTTCACCGGCACACGACCACAACCCGCACCCTCGCGCTACGCCGCCTGCCTGCGGCCGCTGCGTGCCGCGCGCCGCCCGGCGACCTCGGCGCCGCGCACGGCGAGCGGCAGCACCCAGCCCGAAGCCACCTGATCCCAGGCGAACTTGTCCAGTGTCATGCGGTTGTGGACGTAACCGACCGACAGGCCGAGGCGCGGTTCCGCCCAGCCGAACGAGCCGCCCAGTCCGATATGCCCGAACCCCGCGCGGGCGCCCGGGACAGGCAGCGAGTGATAGCCCAGGTGCCACAGCAACGGCAGATAGAACAGCGCGCGATCGAGCCGGTAGCGCTCGACCCGCCGCAGCGCCCCGATCGTCTCCGACGAGAGGTATCGCCGACCACCCGCCATGCCGTCGCAGGCCAGCGCGCCGTACATGGTGGCCAATGCGTCGGCGGTGCAGACGCCGTTGCCGGCGGCCAGTTCGGTGCCGAGGATCGACGGATCGTCGCCCTCGAGCAGCGCCTCGACCCCGGGCAGGAACAGCGATCGGGCCACCGCGCCGAGGGCGCCCGGGATCCCGTAGGCGCGGCCGAGTACCAGCGCGCCCAGCGGCGTACCGACCACGGCCAGCCGCGAACCGGCGATCGACGCGACGGTGGTCGGCGCGCCGACGGGCGGTCGGCCGAGATGGATGCCGTCGACGCCGAGAGGTCCGGCCACCTCGGTGCGGAACAGTTCGGTCATGGTCCGGCCGGTGATCGCGCGGGCCAGCCCCGCCAGCAGCCAGCCGAACGTCAACGCGTGATAGGCCGGAGTGCCCAGCAGCGCATCGGGTTCGGCGGCGGCCAGGCGCTGCTGCATCAGCTCGTGATCGAGTACGTCGTCCAGGCCCGCGGCGATGGTCGGCAGGCCGGACAGGCCCGCGCTGTGCGTGAGCACCTGGCGCACGGTGATCCGGTCCTTGCCGGCGGCGCCGAATTCCGGCCAGTACTCCGCGACGGGGGCCGCGTAGTCGAGCAGTCCGCGGTCGGCGAGCCGGTGGATGACCGTGGCCGCGACGCCCTTGGTCGCGGAGAACACGATGGCGCCGGTGTCGTGCGTCCAGGCGGTGGTGGGCGTGGCGTTGCCGGTCCAGATGTCGACCAGTGGCTCCCCGTGCCGATGCACCGCCAGGGCCCCGCCCGCGCCCGGCCGGTCACCGACGAATCGCGCGAAGGCCCGTACCAGGGGTTCGAAGCCGGGGACGGCGTGACCGGCCACCCCGGCGGGAAGATCCGCGGGATCGGAAGGGAAAGCGACACTGCTCACATATTCCACGGTACGGGTGCGCCGCGGCCGCGGCAATGATGTTGTCCGAGTGGTGATTTCCCTTCACCGCGCCGATATCTCACTGGTGAGGCCGCCGCGGCCCGGCAATCCTGCGGTTTTCCCGAAGCTACCCCGGTCGCGGGGCCCGCAATGGCTATCGTGGGTTATGCGATCGTTGCGATCATTGGCATTGCTGCTGCTCGTCGTCGCGATGGCCGGGGCCTGCTCGACCGCCGGGACCCCGACGCCCGTGCCGAGCGCGGCGGATCGGTCGCTGGCGGGTGACTGGCACGCGACGCTGCCCGTCCCGGAGCATCCGGTCCCGCTGGGAGTGACCTTCGGCGACGACGGCGACACCGTCTCGGTCCCGGTGCAAGGCATCTACGCGCGGCGTTTGGAGCAGGTGTCGCGGATTCCGGACGATGTCCGCTTCACCATTCCGCGTTTGCCGGGCACACCCACGTTCCAGGGACGATACGACCGCGCCGCCGACACGATCACCGGTACCTTCACCCAGTCCGGCGAGACGCTGCCGCTGACCTTCGAGCGGGGGACGGTGCCCGAGGTGCCCCGGCCGCAGGAGCCGCGGCCGCCGTTCCCGTACCGGTCCGAGGATGTCCACTACACCAGCGGCGCCGTGACGATCGCCGGCACCCTCACCCTGCCCGCGACGCCCGGCCCGTATCCGGCCGTCGTGCTGATCAGCGGCAGCGGACCGCAGGACCGCAACGAGGAGTTGTTGGGCCACAAGCCGTTCCTGCTGCTCGCCGACACTCTCACCCGCGCGGGATACGCCGTGCTGCGCACCGACGACCGCGGGGTGGGCGGCACCGGCGGCGCTCTCGACCGAGCCAGTTACAACGATCTGGCCGACGATGTCGTGGCCGGGCTGGACCAGCTGCGCGGCCGGGCCGATATCGACAAGAGCCGGATCGGACTGCTCGGGCACAGCGAGGGCGGATACCTCGCGCCGCTGGTGGCGGCCCGGCCGGGCGCGGACGTGGCGTTCGTGGTCATGATGGCCGGTCCGGCCGCGGGCGGCGCGGAGGTGCTGATGGAGCAGAACCGGATCAAGCTGGCCGCCGAGAACGCCTCGGCGGAGGAGATCAGCGATCAGATCGAATTCGTCAGCACGCTCACCACGCTGTCGCGCACCGGCGACACCGAACAGGTGCGCCGCTACCTCACCGACCGCAACGCGCAGCGGCCGCCGGACCAGCGGCTGTCACGGGCTCAGATCGACGAGTTCACCAGCGTGTACTTCACTTCGTTCGTCTCCTACGATCCGGCGCCCGCGCTCGCCGCGCTGCGCATACCGGTGCTGGCGTTCTACGGTGGCAAGGACTGGCAGGTGCCACCGGCGCAGAGCGAACCATTGGCGCGGCGCTACCTGGCCGCCGCTCCCGATGCCGACATTCACGTCTTCGACGGGCTCAACCACCTGATGCAACCGGCCGAGACCGGTAACCCCGCCGAGTATCCGGCCATCGAAACCACCATCGCTCCGGAAGTACTGGACTACATCGGCAATTGGCTGACGCAGCGGGTGCGGTAGGCCCGTCGTCAGGTCTCCAGCACGGCGAAGGAGTGACCGGGAACGGTTGTGACATCGGCGGTTTGGCGGATCGGGTCCCAGCTCAGCAGCGGTGCGCCGGTGAACGGGATGGGAACCGGGTCGGGTGAGAGATTGCACAGGAGGTGAATCCTGTTGCGGTGCAGCGCGATCCAGCGGGATTGCTCGTCGACATCGATGGACAGGTGCGGTAGCCACGGGTCGGTGATCTCGGCGCGGGTCCGGCGCAGGGTGAGCAGGTCGCGGTAGCAGGCCAGCAAGCGGGCATGCGCGGGCTGTGCGGGCTCGGTCCAGTCGAGTTTCGAGGTCGTGAAGGTGGCGGGGTCTTGGGGGTCGGGGATGTCGGTGGCGGGCCAGCCGTGGTCGGCGAATTCGGACCGTCGCCCCTCGGCCACGGCGGCGGCCAGTTCGGGTTCGGGGTGCGAGGTGAAGTACCGGAACGGTGTCCGAGAGCCCCATTCCTCGCCCATGAACAGCATCGGCGTGTACGGGGACAGCAGGACGAGCGCGGCCTTGACGGCCAGTTGCCCCTCGGTGAGGTAGGCGCTGGGACGGTCGCCGAGGGCGCGATTGCCGATCTGGTCGTGGTTGCAGGTGTAGGCGAGCAGGGCACTGGCGGGCGTCGTATCGGTCCGCAACGGGCGTCCGTGGGTGCGACCGCGGAAGCTGGAATATATTGCGGCGTGGAAGAATCCGTGACGCAGAGTGTCCGCCAGGCAGCGCAGCGAGCCGAAATCGCGGTAGTAGCCCTGTCGTTCACCGGAGACCGCGGTGTGGACGGCGTGATGCAGATCGTCGTTCCACTGACCGTGCAGGCCGTATCCCCCGGCAGCCCGCGGGGTAATCAGGCGCGGATCGTTCAGATCACTTTCGGCGATCAGGGTGAGCGGTCGGCCCAGATGTGCTGAGAGACTGTCGGTTTCGATGGACAGCTGCTCCAGCAGTGGAAACGCGCGATGGTCGGCGAGGGCGTGTACGGCGTCCAGTCGTAGTGCGTCGATGTGGAATTCGCGGAACCAGCGCAGGGCGTTGTCGATGATGAAGCGGCGCACCTCATCCGAGCCCGGCCCGTCCAGGTTGACGCGTTGCCCCCAGGTGTTGCGGTCCTCGGTGAGATACGGGCCGTAGCGGGGAAGGTAGTTACCCGAGGGGCCCAGATGGTTGTAGACGACATCGAGAGCGACCGCCAAACCCTTTGCGTGGCACGCGTTCACGAAACGCTGCAACCCATCCGGGCCGCCGTACGCCTCGTGCACGGCGTACCAGAGCACCCCGTCGTAACCCCAGTTCCAGGTTCCGTTGAACGCATTGACCGGCATCAGCTCGACCGTGGTGACACCCAGCTCCACCAGATGGTCCAGCCGGTCCACCGCCGCATCGAACGTGCCCTCCGCCGTGAACGTGCCCACATGCATCTCGTAGAACACCGCCCCCGCCAACTGCCGCCCCGTCCACGCGCCATCGGTCCACCCGGCCGGATCCAACCGATGCACCGCGGACCGCCCGTGCACGCCCTCCGGCTGCCGGGCGGACCGCGGATCCGGCAGCACCTCCGTCCCCTCACCCAGCATGAACCCGTACCGCGCCCCCACTGCCGCCTCCACCTCGGCCTGCCACCACCCACCCTCACCAGGCCCCATCGCATACACCGCCCCCTCCACCTCGACCTGCACCCGCTCCGCCCCCGGCGCCCACACCTCGAACCTGGTCACGGCCCCAGCATGGCACGAGAGTCCGCGAACCCCACCCGGCGGAGTCAGCCTCCGAAGCACAAGTCCCCACCGACCAAAATCGCGACTTCGCGGGGCTGATTCCGACGTGGCGGTGGAATACCGCGCGGGTGGGGATCGAGGTCATCCAAGCGTAGGTCGTGCACCGGGCCGACTCGAACAGCGGCTCGTGTCTCGACGATCGCGGGCGGCGCGGCGAGCGCCGACCAGCAGGAGGACGGCCGCGATCAGGAGGAGGAGCAGGGGTGAGGGCCCTGACAGAATCGCAGTGATCAGGGTCCAGCACACGACGCTCCATGCAATGAACGATGGTGGTGAGATCTGGCGGCGGTTCAGCCACAACACGATCAGGCCGACCATGAACAGTGGCGGTCCGAAACTGAAAACCGAGTACCAGAACGCGGCGGTCAGGTGGCTCATCGCGACGGGGTCGTTGTTCTGTTCTTCCCACAATGCCCAGCTGAACCAGTCCCCGGCGTAGTGGGGAACAGTCTGCGTCAGGGCGCCCAGCGTGTGTCCGAGGCCGCACAAAGTGATGAGCCAGCCAGCCCACTTGATCATGAATTACTCCGAAGCGGTTATACAATGGTGTATAACCCGAGGTTAGACAAATATGCAGTACTGCACAACCCCTGAGAGAGGCGGGGCACGGTATGGGCGCATTGCGTACACCGCGTGAGAAATGGGTCGAGGAGGGCTTGCGAGCACTGGCAGAAGGCGGAGTGGACGCCGTCCGCGTCGACGCCTTGGCCAAGCGGCTCGGCGTAACCAGGGGCGGCTTCTACGGCTACTTCGCCGATCGGGAGGCACTGCTGGCGGAGATGCTGGACACCTGGGAACACCAGAGCGTCGACATGGAGATCGATCGGGTGGAGCAGGACAGCGCCGCGCGGGACATGGATTGGCTGGTCGGCAGGTTCCTGCAGTCGGCCGACGACGTGCGGCCGATCGACCTTGCGCTGCGCGACTGGGCCCGGCGCGATCGCGCCATCGCCGAGCGCATGCGCCGCGTGGACAACAAACGCATGCAGTTGGCGCGCGAGATGATCGGCGCCTTCTGCTCCGATCCCGACGATATCGAGGCCCGCGCCCTGCTCGCCTTCTGTCTGGCTATCGGTAGCGCATTCCTCGCCGCCGACCATCCCGGCCGCAACCGCGCCCAGGTCGTCACCCGCGCCGCCGAACTCATCCTCGCCCAACCGCCCAGGGACCCCGAAAAGCGAGCCGCCGCCTCGCCGGCCGACTGATAGCCAACCTCCTGGTGACCATCCGGCCGACCTGAGCGAAAGATCGCGCCTCCCGCCGGATCGGCTGCCGCGTTCGGGTGGTGCGAGACGGCAGGTGTTGCCAGAGTGGTGCGGTGGGAATTTACAGCGAGCGGGTGTTGCCGCGGATCATCGATAAGGCCTGTGGGCTTCCGGCCAATGAGCGGATGCGGCGGCGGGTGTGTGCCGGGCTGAGCGGGCGGGTGGTGGAGATCGGGTTCGGATCCGGGCACAACGTTCCGTATTACCCCGCCGTGGTGCAGGGGGTGACCGCCGTGGAACCGGCCGACGCGGGGTGGCGGCTCGCGGCGGAGCGGGTGGCGGAGTCTACGGTTCCGGTGCGGCGCTCGGGACTGGATGGTCAGTCACTTCCCTTCTCGGACAACAGCTTCGAGACAGCGTTGTCGACGTGGACGCTGTGCACCATTCCCGACCTCGAGGCCGCGCTGAGCGAGCTGCGGCGAGTCTTGGTGCCCGGCGGCACGCTGCATTTCGTCGAGCACGGGCTGGCGCCGGACGCCAAGGTGCAGGCCTGGCAGTATCGCCTCAACCCGGTGCAGAAGGCGCTGTTCGGCGGTTGCCACCTGAACCGCGACATCGAGTCGGCCATCGAGAGCGCGGGTTTCGAGATCCGAGAGCTGGACCGGTTCTACGAGGAGTCGGCTCCGAAATTCCTCGGCGCGCAATACCTCGGCGTCGCCGTCTCCGCCTGACGGCCCCGCCGGTCACCTGTTGCGGGGCGCGGCGGAGTATTCCTGTTCAGGTCGTCCCGTGCTGCCGTAGCGCAACTGCATGCGGAGCGCACCGGTGGCGACCAGGTTCGCCAGGTAACGCTGGGCGGTGGCGCGGGAGACGCCGGTGGCCGCGGAGACCTCGGCGGCCGACAGCGCCGCATCGGATTCCCGGATCGCTTGCAGCACAAGTTCTTTGGTCGGCGATGCCGTCGCGGTCTGCGGGCCGGCCGGTCCGGCGGGACGCAGCGCCTCGACGGCGGCGTCGATGTCGCGGGCGGTGACCACCGGCGCGGAGAGCAGGCGCCGATAGCGCGCGTATCCGGCCAGCCGCGCCGCGAGCGCGGCATGGTCGAACGGCTTGACCAAGTAGCCCAGCGCGCCCGCGGTGAGAGCCGACCGCACCGTGTCGGCCTCCGTCGCGGCGGTGAGCATCATCGCGTCGAAGTCGATCTCGCGCACCAGTTCCAGGCCCGAACCGTCGGGCAGATACACATCGACCAGCGCGAGGTCGAACGACGCTCCGGCGATCGCGGCGCGGGCGCCGGCGAGGGTGGTGGCCGTCGCTCCGACCCCGAAACCCGGTAGCGCCGAGACGATTCCGGCATGCAGATCGGCCACCCGGAAGTCGTCATCGACGACCAGGACGCTCAGATCGGTTGTGCCCATACGGTTTCTCCCTCTACCAGCACCCCGGGTAACCGGGCAATGAACTCCGCGCCACCCAGCGGCGTCCCGTTCCCGCCCGGGCTCGACAACACCACGTCCCCGCCCAATGCCCGCGCCACCTGCCGCGACAGCGCCAGCCCCACCCCGCGCCCGCCCGGCACGCCATTGTCCGGACGAGTGGAAACCCCTTCCGCGAAAACCGATTCCACCAACTCGGGTGCCACCCCCGCCCCGCTGTCGGTCACCGCAATGTGCAGCGTCGTTCCCTCCCCCACCAGCTCCACCTCCACCTGCGCGCGCGGTACATCATCGGCCGGTGTCGGATCATCGGCGGACAACGAAACTCCGGTTGCCTCAACCGGAGACGCATCCTTCGAGGCAGGGTTGCCGGTGCGCGCCGCTTCGATGGCATTGTCGAGCAGGTTCCCGAGGACGGTCGTCACATCCACGGGGACAACGAGATTGGCGTCTACCCAGGTGTTGGGGCCGAGACGTAGATCGACTCCGCTCTCGCGGGCGTGGGCGGCCTTGGCGGCCAGGAAAGCTTGCAGGTACGGGTCGTGCACGGCGTCCATGCCGGGGAGTGCCGCGCCCAACGGGCCGGAGCCGAGCAGTTCACCGATGTACTGCGCGGCCTCCTCTGGACGGCCGCCGTGCAGAAGGCCGCTGAGCAGATGCAGGCGGTTGGCGAATTCGTGACGCTGGGCGCGCAGCACGGTGCTCATGGACCGCACCGCGTCCAATTGCCTGGTCAGCGACTCGATATCGGTGCGGTCGCGCACGCTCAGCACCGCGCCCAGCTCCCGCCCGTCGCGGCTGACGGTACGCGCCGTGACGACCACCAGCCGATCACCGACCGCCGCCGGAACCGGCCGTCCGTCGGCCGCGCGGAACACCCGCAGCACCCGTGGCGTCAGACCGATCTCGTCCACCGCCCGTCCACTCGCACCATCGATGCCGAGCAGCCGCCTCGCCTCGTCGTTCACCACTGTCACTCGCCAGCGCGTGTCCACGGCGACCACCCCTTCGCCTATCCCGTGCAGCACCGCGGCCTGCTCGCGCACCAGCTCCGCGAGCTCCGGGGGTTCCAACCCGAGCGTCAACCCATGCCAGCGCCGCGCCAGCAGCATCGACCCGATCACGCCCGCGACCAGCGCGGCCGCCGCGAGCAGCCCGGCCCGCCCGAGATCGACCCACAGCTGCTGCCGCACGGCGGCCGTGGAGATCCCCACACTGACCTCACCGACGACACTCTCCCCGTCGGGCCGCAACACCGGAACCTTCGCCCGCACCGATTCCCCGAGCGTGCCCCGCTCCTGAATCACCACCTCGCCCCCGGCCAGCGCCGCCGACGGATCCGTGCTGACCATCTCCCCCAGCCGCGCCGGATCCGGATGGGCCAGCCGAATCCCGGCATCATCGGTGATCACGACGTACAACGCCCCGGTCCGCCGCCGGGTCTCCTCCGCGATCCGCTCGAGCTGCCCGGCGGCGAGTTCGTCGCGCAGCGCACGCGGATCGGTGATGGTAGCCGAGGTGTAGCGAGATGCCTCGGACCGCACCTCGGGGTCGATCGCCACGGTGCGCGCAACGGCCAACGCCCGCTGCCCGTACTCGTTGGACAGCCGCTGCTGGCCCACATACGCGAACACGCCGAACGCGATACCCAGCGTCAGCGCGACCAGCACAACCTGCAGCAACACGATCTGCGTCCGCAACCGCATCCCGCGGCCGAACACGCTCATCACCGCAGTTGTACACCCATGAGCGAAATGATCACAACCCTCGGCCCAGCTATCCTCCCGCCGCTGCGCAGAATGCGCACAACGCCCACATCGCAGCTTGCGCCAGTAGTGCGCACAACCTCACTCCGTGTGACCCATCCCACTTATGGTCGACCAGCGGCCCCACATCACACGGCGCCGCCCGAAGGAGAACGTCATGCCCAACCTCATGGAGCGCCCCACGGCCGCCCCGTGTATCGAGTTCCGCGCCGCGACCAAACGCTTCCCCGGCTCCGACGGCGGCATCCACACGGCGGTGAAGAACCTCCACTTCACCGTCGCCCCAGGCGAATTCGTCGCCGTGGTCGGCCCCACCGGCTGTGGCAAGTCCACGACCTTGTCCCTGGTGTCCGGCCTGGAGAAGACCTCCGCCGGACGAACCCTGGTGCGCGGCAAGGACGTCCACGGCATCCCGGACGGCATCGGCTACATGTTCCAGCAGGATGCCGTGCTGCCGTGGCGAACCGTCCTCGACAACGTCGCTCTGGGCCCGCGCCTCCAAGGCGCGACGAAACGCGAAGCGCGCCACCGCGCCGCGGAGTGGGTGCGCAAGGTGGGCCTGGCGGGCTTCGAGAAGTACTACCCGCACCAGCTTTCCGGCGGCATGCGCAAGCGCGTGGCCCTGGCCCAGACCCTGGTGAACGAGCCGGAGATCCTGCTGATGGACGAGCCGTTCAGCGCCTTGGACGTGCAGACCCGCCAGCTGATGCAGGACGAGCTGCTGCGCGTGTGGTCGGGCACGGGGACCAATCGCGGGCACAGCGCCGCGGTCGTCTTCGTCACCCACGATCTGGAGGAGGCGATCGCGCTCGCCGACCGCGTGGTCGTGATGACCGCGAGCCCCGCCACCGTCTGCGGCGATTTCACCGTCACCCTGGATCGCCCGCGCGACGTCGAGGAGGTCCGCCTCACCGACGAGTTCCGCCGGCTGTACACCGAGATCTGGGGCACGCTGCGTGACCAGGTCGAGGCCGCCCGCGCGAAGGGAGCGAGCCGTGTCGCCTGACACTCTCACCGAAACCGCCTCCGCCGCACCGGAAGTCGAGGCGGAGACCGAGGAGCAGATCCTCGCCCGCGCCCGTGGCCAGGTCCGTCGCACCCGCATCCGGACCTGGGGTCTGCGGGTCGCGCTGATCGCGCTGTGGCTGGGTTCCTGGGAGCTGACGGCGACGGTCTGGATCGACCCGTTCTTCTATTCGAAACCGTCGCTGATCTGGCAGCGCATCGTCGAATGGTTCACCGAGGGAACCCAATTCGGCTCCATCTGGCTGCAGATCTTCACCACCGTCGAGGAGGCCGTGCTGGGCTTCGTCATCGGCGCCGTGGCGGGTGTGGTGCTGGGTGTGCTGCTCGGACGCAGCCGCTATTGGGCCGAAGTGCTGGCGCCGTTCATCAAGGCGCTCAACGCCGTTCCCCGCATCGTGCTGGCGTCGCTGTTCATCATCTGGTTCGGCCTGGGCTTGGAGTCCAAGGTGGCCACGGTCGTCGTGCTGACCTTCTTCGCGGTGTTCTTCAACGCCTTCACCGGCGCCCGCGAGGTGGACGGCAACGTGATCAACAATGCCCGGATCCTGGGTGCGAGCCGCTGGCAGGTGCTGTCGCATATCGTGTTGCCCAGTGCCACCACCTGGATCCTGTCCAGCCTGCACACCGCGTTCGGTTTCGCGTTGATCGGCGCGGTGGTCGGCGAGTACGCCGGCGCCGGTAAGGGTCTGGGGCTGCTGATCTCCAACGCGCAGGGCACGTTCGACGCGGCGGGCATCTACGCGGGCATGATCATCATCACGGTGGTGGCGTTGCTCGCCGAATGGGCCATCGGCATGGCCGAGGGGCAGCTGTTGAAATGGCGTCCGTCGCAGTCACAGTCGGCACATGAGGTGTGAGTGATGAGGTATCGCAAGCATATTGCCGTCGTACTGCTGGCGGTCTGCACCCTGCTGCTCGCGACGGGCTGCCGGGACTCCCGCCGGATCCCGATGGCGGACGGCCGCCCGCAGATCACCATCATGGTCGGCGGCCTGGAGAAGGTGATCTACCTGCCCGCCATGCTCACCGAACGGCTGGGCAACTTCGCCCGCAACGACATCGACGTGAAACTGATGGGCGAGCAATCCGGGGCCAGTGCGGAGACGGCGTTGCTGACCGGCGATGTGCAGGCGGTGGTGGGCTTCTACGATCACACCGTCGATCTGCAGGCCAAGGAGCAGTGCCTGCGCACCGTCGTCCAGTTCTCCGACGTGCCGGGCGAGGTTCAGTTGGTCGCGAAATCGCAGGCGGCGGAGATCCGTTCACCGGCGGACTTCCGCGGCAAGAAGCTGGGCGTGACCTCACTGGGCTCGTCCACCGACTTCCTCACCCAGGCGCTGGCCGGTCAGGCGGGCATGACCACCTCCGATTACGACCGGGTGAAAGTCGGTGCGGGACAGACGTTCATCGCCGGAATGAACCACGGTGGCATCGACGCCGGAATGACCACCGACCCGACGGTGGCGCAGATGGTGAAATCCGGTGACGCACAGGTCCTGCTGGACATGCGTACCGAGGCGGGCACCCGGGCCGCGCTGGGCGGGCTGTACCCCGCGTCGTCGCTGTACATGAAATGCGACACGGTGCAGGCACATCCGGACATCGTGCAGAAACTGGCCACCGCGTTCGTGCAGACGTTGCAGTGGATCGAGACGCACACACCGGAGGAGATCGCAGCGAAGATGCCGTCCCAGTACGCCGCCGGCGGCAAGGACCTGTACATCCAGTCGATCCGCGACTCGATCGGCATGTTCAACGGCGACGGCCTGATGAAACCCGAAGGAGCACAGAACGTCCTGAACATCCTCGGCCGGTACTCACGCAATGTCGCCCCCAAGCGCGACAGCATCGTGCTCGAGGACACCTACACCAACGAGTTCGTGGACAAGGCGCTGCAGGGCAGGCAATAACAGCCCGCGCGGAAATTGCGGCCGCCTGGTGGGGGGGCGGGGGAACCCGCGGGGCCAACCCCCCGGGGGGGAGGGCCAGGCACGGGTATAAAGCGGCCGG